>SHYM01000002.1 GCA_009692805.1 Dehalococcoidia bacterium
AGTCGCGTCCAGCGAACGTCGCACCCGCGCCTCTAGCGTCTGTTTTGTCGGCTACCGATGGCTACTCTACAGAAGCCCCAGACTCTCTGTCAATCAGGTCTGTAGCCCCCTTGGGGACATCACCCCGTGCCCATCTAGGAGTAGTTGGGCGCGGCGTCAGGAGTTGGCCCGGGCAAGACTGGGGTCGCCGGTATAGGGCCCGCAGCTCGCTTGGGGCCATGACGTGGCCAGCCAGGGCCTGCCCTGACGGCCGCAGCGGGGTCGGTGGCCGAGGGAGCACAGAAGAAAGTGATAGAATTCACCCTGCTTCTAACCCACAGCCGGCGAGGGATACGGTCATGGCCCGGGAGGGGACGATGCTCGAGCGCTTCAAGGTCCCAGCAGAGGACGTGGTGCGCGTGCCAGAGGGATCGCTCCGCGCGACGGTGGCGTCTATCTTCGAAAGGATGGGCGTTGCCCCTGAAGTCGCGGCGGAGGGCGCCGATGTCCTGGTTATGACGGACTTGCGTGGAGTCGAGACGCATGGCGTCTCCAACATGATGCGCGTCTACGTGCGGCAGTACAACGAGGGTGTTATTAACCCCCAGCCCAACTGGCACATCGTCCGCGAGACGCCGGGTACGGCGACCATAGATGCGGACCGAGGGCTGGGCATCCTGCTGGGCCGGCAGGCTATGAACATAGCCATGGAGAAGGCCCAGCGGGTGGGCATCGGCGTGGTGACGATGTTCAACAGCGGCCACTTGGGTGCGGTCGGGCACTTCGCCCTGCTGGCGGCCCAGAGGGATATGGTAGGCATGTGCATGACCGCTGGAGGGGCCTCGGTGTTGCCAACCTTCGCCGCCGAGGGGCGCCTGGGCGCCAACCCCATATCGATAGCCGCCCCCGCCAAGAGCGAGCCGCCCTTGCTATTCGATGTGGCAACCTCGGCGATGGCGATAAACAAGATAAGGCTGGCGGCGAGGACCGGCGTCAAACTCCTGCCCGGCTGGGTGGCGACCCCAGAGGGAGTCCCCATCATGGAGGAGATACCCGCCCCCGAGCAGGGGCCGAACATGGTGCTCCCCCTGGGCAGCACCAGGGAGCTGGGCTCCCATAAGGGCTACGGCCTGGGCCTGACGGTCGAGATCATGTCGGCGCTCCTTGCCGGCGCCCTCCCCAGCATGCTGGATAGCACCAACGGGTTCAAGAACTACTTTGCCGCCTACGATATCGCCGCCTTCACCGACGTGGCCCAATTTAAGGAAAATATGGACAAGATGCTGCAGAAGCTCCGGACCACCAGGCCCGCTCCCGGCCATGACCGCGTTCTGTACCCAGGTCTCCTGGAATATGAGGAGGAGGGGAAGCGGAGGGCGAAGGGGATCCCGCTGCATAAGGAGGTGGTGCAGTGGTTTGACAGCATCGCCGCCGAGCTGTCGGTGCCCCGCCTCAAGACTATGTAGGCCGCGACGCCCTAGTGTCCTGAATTGTTAATCCGCTGACTAGACCTGATCATAGACTGCACAAAAAGTCTCGTTTTCTTCGATCTAGCTCTCCCCGAGCAGGCCCTCTACCATCACCCTGGCCCCCTTCCTGGCCAGGAAGGGGGTAATATAAAATGGAGAGAAAGGGGGGCACCCCCTTTGGCCCCCGGCAGAGGGACAAGGCCCCTCTGCACTCTCCTCTAGGAGATCTTGCCCAGATTTGCCGGACTTTTGGAGCGAGGCTCCTTCAAGGAGAGGAGGGAGGCACAGGAATCAGGGGGGACACCCCCCAGACCCCGCCGGCAAGGGCTCTGCCCCTGCACTCCGGCTGCACTTATCCAGCGAATCTCTGACTCGGGACACTGGCACTAGGCGCCGGTGGCGTCCGGGGGGGCGGCATTATTCCAGGATGATCTCCCCGCTCTTGCCGCCGCGCTTGCGCACCAGACGGATGTCCTGGATGCGCATTCCCCGGTCCACCGCCTTGGCCATGTCGTATACGGTCAGGGCGGCCACCGCGACTGCCGTCAGCGCCTCCATCTCCACTCCCGTCTTGCCCGTGGAGCGCACCGTGGCCTCGATGTCGATGGCGGCAGGCGGGTCGGGCGCCAGGGCCACCTGGATGTCCGTGAGCGATAAGGGGTGGCAGAGGGGGATGAGCTCGGCCGTGCGCTTGGCCGCCATGATCCCCGCCAGGCGGGCGGTGGCCAGGACGTCGCCTTTGGGAAGGCCCCCCTTCTGTATCAGGGCGAGGGTGGCGGGCTGCATGACGATGCGTCCCCGCGCCACCGCCTCGCGCTGGGTGTCGGCCTTGGCCCCCACGTCCACCATCCGGGCCTGACCCTGAGCGTCCAGGTGAGTGAGGGCGGGCTCCGAGGGGGACGCCATCGGTTGCAGGAGCTCCTGCACCCAGGGCGGCGGCGTTGCGCCCCGGGATGCCGCCTCGGCCAGGGCGTTAGCTACCTCGTTCCAGCGCTGGCCGCTGTGGCCAGCCACCCACTCCCAGATCACGGTGCGCTGGGCCGCCAGGGCGTCCAGCTGCGCCCAGAGGTCCAGGTTCGCCTTGCGCTGGTAAGGGCGTCCGTAGCGCGGGTGGGGGGACATGGAGTAGACCAGGTACTCGCTGTCGCTCCGCAGCACTACACGCGTGCCGGGCTCCAGGGCCTGCAAGCCTTCGATGGCCGCGGTCAGCTCCATGCGTTGGCTGGTGGTCTTGTCGGCGCGCCCCTGCAGGGCCTTACGGGGAGTCCCGCCGTGGAGGACGACAGCCGCCCAGCCGCCGGGTCCGCTGCGGCCCTGGTAGGAGCAGGCGCCGTCGGTATAGAGCTCGACGTCTTCGGGGGCTTTCATGGCGGGCGCGGCTACCTCCGGTCAGACCTGAAGTGGTTCAGACAGACTGTGGAGTGTGGCCTTGCGGACCGGAGGGCTACCCACCGATCTGGGACATGTGCCGTAGCTGGGGCGTCACGCCCAGCCCCAGGCGGTGGCTCTCACGCTTGCCCTCCACCGTGTCCTGGAAGAGCTGCGCCAGCTGTGTGTCAGAGATGCCCGAGCGCAGGGGCGCCCTCAGGTCCACCTCGTCGTCCTGCAGGAGACAGGGCCGCAGCTTGCCCTCGGCGGTGAGCCGCAGCCGGTTGCAGCGGGCGCAGAAGTGCTCCTCGCTCACGGCGCTGATGAAGCCGATGCTGCCGGCGGAGCCGGGCACGCGGAAGTAGCGGGCGGGCCCGTTGCCCGGCACCTCGGCGGGCTCCAGGGAACCGTAGGACGCTTCGATGGCGGTCCTGATCTCCGCTTCCGGCAGGTAGGCGCCATCCAGGCCGCCGCCGTGGCAGTCCTGGTTCTGCTCCTCGGGGAAGGGCATCAGCTCGATGAAGCGGACGTGCCAGCCTTCCTCCACGGTAAGGCGGGCGAAGTCCAGGACCTCATCGTCGTTGACGCCGCGCATGGAAACGACGTTGATCTTGACCGGATCCAGGCCTACCGCCCTGGCCGCCGCGATGCCAGCCAGCACGTCCTGCCGGCTGCCCGTGCCCCGGGCGATGCGGTCGAAACGCTCCGGCTTGAGGGTGTCCAGGCTGATAGTTACCCGGTCCAGGCCGGCGTCCTTCAGCTCTTGGGCGTAGCGCCCCAGGAGGACGCCGTTGGTGGTCATGGTGATCTCTTCGACGCCGGGGATGCTGTGGAGGGAGCGGATGAGGGCCGGCACCTCCCGCCGCACCAGGGGCTCTCCCCCGGTTATCTTGAGCTTGCTGATGCCCAGGCCGGCGGCGACCCGCACGATGCGGGCGATCTCCTCGAAGGTCAAGACCTGGCTGCGGGGGAGGAAGCCGTTGAAGTCCGCCGGCATGCAGTAGAGGCAGCGGAAGTTGCAGCGGTCGGTGACGGATATGCGCAGGTACTTGTGAACCCGCTGGAAGCGGTCTTGCAGCACGGGTAGAAATACCGTCGTCACGCCCGGGCCCCCGCCATCCGCAGCTCCAGGACCTGACGCGCTTTCAAGGCTGCCCGGCCCCGGTGGCTGTACAGGTTCTTGAGCCCTGGCCGCGCCTCGGCCAAGGTAGCGCCCAGCTCCGGAACATAGAATATAGGGTCGTAGCCGAAGCCGCCGTCGCCCCGCGGCTGGAGGGCTATGAGCCCATCCAGGGAGGCCTCCCAGCACGTGAGGTCGCCCTTGGGCGTGGCCAGGGCCATGACGCAGCGAAAGCGGGCGCGCCGCTGCTCGCCTTGGCAGCCCAGCAGGCGCTCCAGGATAAGCTCGAACCGCTGCGGATAGCTCAGCTCCTCGCCGCCGTAGCGGGCGGAATACACTCCGGGCTCTCCCCCCAGGGCCTCGATCTCCAGGCCGGAGTCGTCGGCCAGGGTCAGCAGCCCGCTGGCCGCGGCGTAGCCCTGGGCCTTGATGGCGGCGTTCTCTTCAAAAGTGGCGCCCGTCTCGGCTATCTGGAGGGGGCGCTTCAGCTTCACCTCGGTGGGGTCCACGAACCTGTACTCCAGCCCCTTTAGAAGCTGGCGGAGCTCGAGGAGTTTGCTGGGGTTGCTGGTGCCCAGAAGCAGCTTGTCCATCGCTTCTAGTATACGCGCTCGAGCAAGGGGAACAGGGTGGAGGAGGGGTGCGGCGCTTAGACTTCGGCCTTGGTGAGGGTGGCTAGGAATTCGGCGTTGCTCTTGGTCTTGGCCAGCCGCTCCAGGACCCGTTCGGTGGGGTCGTTCTGGTTGTTGGCGCTCTGGCTGATCAGGGAAACCATGCGGCGCAGGAGCCAGACCTGGCGCAGGGTCTGCTCGTCAAGGAGCAGCTCCTCGCGGCGAGTGCTGGAGCGCGGGATGTCCACCGCGGGATAGACCCGGCGATCGGCCAGCCGGCGGTCCAGGTGCAACTCCAAGTTGCCGGTGCCTTTGAACTCCTCATAGATGACGTCGTCCATGCGGGAGCCGGTGTCGACGAGGCAGGTGGCGATGATGGTCAATGACCCGCCCTCTTCGGTGTTGCGGGCGGCCCCGAAGAAGCGCTTGGGGGGATAGAGGGCGATGGGGTCGATGCCGCCGGAGAGGGTGCGGCCGCTGGAGGGCACGGCCAGGTTATAAGCCCGCGTCAGGCGGGTGATGCTGTCCATGAGGATGACTACATCCTTGCCGCCCTCCACCAGCCGTTTGGCCCGCTCCAGGGCCATCTCCGCCACCCGGGTGTGGTCCTCTACCGGCTCGTCGAAGGTGGAGCTGATGACCTCGCCCACGATGGAGCGCTTCATGTCGGTGACCTCCTCCGGCCGCTCGCCGATGAGGAGGACCATGAGATGGATCTCGGGATGGTTGGCGGCGATTCCGTTGGCGATGTGCTTGAGGATGAAGGTTTTGCCCGCCTTGGGCGGGGAGACGATAAGCCCGCGCTGGCCGCGGCCGATGGGCGCGATGAGGTCCATAATGCGGCCGGTTAGGTTGGCGGACGTTGTCTCCAACTTGATCTGGGTGTGGGGGAAGATGGCGGTGAAGTTCTCGTAATAAGGACGCTGTTTGGCTACATCGGGGTCGAGGCTGTTGACGGCCTCGACCCGCAGCAGGCCGTGGTACTTCTCCCCGGCCTTGGGGGTGCGGACCTGGCCGGTGACCATGTCGCCAGTGCGCAGCCCGAAACGGCGTATTTGAGACTGGGAGACGTACACGTCGTTGATCCCGGGCAGGAGGGTATCGTGGCGCAGGAATCCATAGCCATCGTCGGTGATCTCCAGCACGCCCCCGCTGAAGATGTTGCCCTCGCGCTGCGCCTGAGTCTGAAGGAGGCGAAGCACGATCTCGTGCTTCTTCATGGCGCCGGCGCTGGGGAGGCCGAGCTCCTGGGCGATAGCCATGAGCTCTTCGCGCGTCTTGGCCTCCAGCTCCACCATGCTCATGGACCTGGGGATGTTTGGCCTGCGCTCATGCTCGGCGGGGGCCTCGGCTCCTTCAGGTGGGGATTGGACGCCGTTGCCGTTGGCCGGGCTTAGCGCGGGGCTGATTGGGGGCCGTTCGTCGAGAGGACTATACATGCGACTGAAGCAACCTGGGGGCGAAGTTACGGGAACGTATTGCGTGAGGCACTCTATTTATAGCGGTATTCCCCCCCTATGTCAACCTACCCGCGCCAGGGGCGCCTTGGCGACGGCGTTCCAGTCCTTCAGGAACGCGGCCAGTCCCAGGTCGGTGAGGGGATGCTTCACCATCGCCATGAGGACTTTGTGGGGGATCGTGGCGATGTGGGCCCCCGCTTTGGCGGCTGCTACCACGTGTAGGGGATGGCGCAGGCTGGCGGCGAGCACCTGGGTTGTGATGCCATAATGCTGGTAGACCGCCACGATGTCCGCCACGACGGCCATGCCGTCGTGACCGGCGTCGTCGAGCCGGCCCACGAAGGGGCTGACGTAGCTGCTGCCGGCCTGGGCGCCCAGCAGCGCTTGGTTAACGGAAAAGCAGAGGGTCTGGTTGATCCGAATGCCCTCCTTGGATAGCGTGGAGATGGCCTCGAACCCCTCCTCGGTGCTGGGGATCTTGACCACCACGTTGGGGTGCCAGGAGGCGATGCGGCGCCCCTCTTCCAGCATGGCCCGGACGTCGGTGCTCACCACCTCGGCCGAGATGGGGCCCTCGATAAGGCGGCAGATCTCCAGGACGCGGGTGCGGTAGTCGCTGGTGCCCTCCTTGGCCACCAGGGAGGGGTTGGTGGTGATCCCGCTGACGACGCCGAGGCGGGCGCCGTAGCGTATCTCGTCCAGGTTGGCGGTATCGAGGAAGATACGCATCGCCACTCCTATTCTGGTCTCATAGCGCAGCCAGTGGCAAGGGATGCTGGCCGCCCTCCCGGATCACATCCTTGGCGGCGCCGATGAAGTCGCGGAAGAGGGGATTGGGGCGGTTGGGCCGGCTGGTGAACTCGGGGTGGGCCTGGGTGCCCAGCATCCAGGGGTGGTCGGCCAGCTCCACGATCTCCACCAGCAGCCCATCGGGCGAGAGGCCGGTGGCGCGCAGCCCCTCCGCCTCCAGGGTCTCGCGGTAGCTGTTGTTGAACTCAAAGCGATGGCGGTGGCGCTCGGCGGCGACGGGGGCTCCATAGGCGCGCGCGGCCCGGCTGCCGGACAGCAGGTTGCACGGGTAGAGGCCCAGGCGCATGGTGGCGCCCTTCTGCTTGACGTGGCGTTGCTCAGGGAGTATGTCGATGACCGGGTTGGGCGTGTCGGCGTCGAACTCGGTGGAGTGGGCGGGCGCGTGTAGAACGTGGCGGGCGAACTCGATCGTCATCACCTGCATCCCCAGGCAGAGGCCCAGGTAGGGCACCCGCCGTTCACGGGCGTAGCGGGCCGCCAGGATCATCCCCTCCACCCCGCGCGGGCCGAAGCCGCCGGGGACCACGATGCCCTGGGCGGAGCGGATCAACCGATCGGGGTCTCCGCGCTCCAGCTCCTCCGCCGGGACCCAGTTGATCTTAACCTCCCGCTGGTGGTGGACCCCGGCGTGGCAGAGGGCCTCCTTGACGGATAAATAGGCGTCTCGTAGCTCCACGTACTTGCCCACCAGGGCGATCTCCACCGGGGGCTTGGGCGCCCGGATTTGTTCGACGAAGCAGCGCCAGTCATGCAGGTCGTGGGTGGCGGCGGGGAGTCGCAGCATCTCCTCCAGCAGCTCCCCCAGCCCCATCTCTTCCAGGAGCAACGGGACTTCGTAGATGCTCTGGACGGTGGGCAGGGGCACCACGGCGCGGACGTCCACGTCGCAGAAGAGGGCGATCTTGTCTTTGATCTCGTCGCTCAGGGGCTGCTCGCTGCGGCAGACGATGATATCGGGCTGGATGCCGATGCCGCGGAGTTCCTTCACGCTGTGCTGGGTAGGCTTCGTTTTGAGTTCCCCGGTGGAGGCGATGTAGGGCACGTAGGTGAGGTGGACGTAGAGGACGTTGTCCCGCCCCACGTCCT
Source organism: Dehalococcoidia bacterium (assembly GCA_009692805.1). Taxonomy (GTDB): domain Bacteria; phylum Chloroflexota; class Dehalococcoidia; order SHYM01; family SHYM01; genus SHYM01. Next base: position 7,904 of record SHYM01000002.1, read on the forward strand.
TCCGCAGCTGCCGGATCGCCTCTAGGAAGGGGAGCCCCTCGATGTCGCCCACGGTGCCCCCGACCTCCACGATGACGACTTCCGCGCCGCTCTCCTTGGCGGCACTGGTGATGCGGACCTTGATCTCGTTGGTTACGTGGGGCACCACCTGCACGGTGCCTCCTAGGAAGTCGCCCCGGCGCTCCTTGAGCATGGTCTCGGTGTAGATCTGGCCTGAGGTGACGTTGGAGGAGCGGGTGAGGTTGACGTCCATGAAACGCTCGTAGTGGCCCAGGTCCAGATCGGTCTCGGCCCCGTCCTGGGTGACGAACACCTCGCCGTGCTGGTAGGGGGACATGGTGCCAGGGTCCACGTTGAGATAGGGGTCCAGCTTCTGGACGAAGACGGAGATGCCGCGGCTCCTGAGCAGGCGCCCCAGGGAGGATACGGTGATCCCCTTGCCGATGGAGCTGATCACGCCGCCGGTCACAAAGATGTACTTTGCCATACCTCTATTCAGGGCATGCCAACCTTGGGCCTGGATGCCTAAAGGGTTCGTAGTGGAGGCTCGCCCACCGCCAGAGCCTGTGGGGCTCCGGGCAGCTCGCGAAAGGTAGGGGCCGGGTCAAAGTCACGTAGGCCTGGCCTCTTGGGGAGCGCGGGGTTTCATACCGGCTTCAGGACATTATACACGCTGGCCGGCCCCAAGTGTCAAGGCGAGTGTAGTCGTTCTCGCTACAGGTGCGGCCTTGGCGATCGGGCTCGGCGCGCTCACGAGGGCCAGATGGAGGGGAACCAGGCGCCGCCGGTCTGGATGGATCGCGAGAAGGCCAGGTCGGGGTTATCGCGGCTCGCTGGCCCCATGGCGCTGGGCCGGGGCGGGGCGGCTGGTTTTCGGGGGCGCCGCTTGGGGAGGGGACCTCCAAGGGACCGTGCTAGCTGGCGCGGCCGGGGGCCCGCTGGAGCGCCAGGGCGATCTTTTCCTGGGGCGACAGGGCTGAAAGGTCGGGGGCCCGGCGCAAGGGGGCGCCTGCCGGGAGGCGTCCGGCCTGGTTGGTGGCCTCCAGTTTGGCCTTGATGCGCTCCACCATGGCGAGGGCTCTCCCGTAGGAGCGCTCCACTTCCTCGGGGGTGGAGCCCTGCACAAGCTCCTCGGGGACCTCGGGCGCGGCGGCCAGCAGCAGCCGCCGGACGGCGCCCGCGGAGGCCAGCAAGCCCTCGCGGAGGGCGGCCGCCTCGCCGACGGCGGCTGCGCCTGCCTGCTGAGCAGCCTCGACCGTCCGCTGGCCCTGGGCCAGCTCCGTCTCCCGCTGCCTGAGCTGTTGGCGCAGCCCCTCGATCTCGCCCTGCTGGGCCTCGATGATCCGCAGGCGGGGGTCGGCGCCTTCGCCATCGGCTACAGCACTGGCGCCGACTGCCGGCGCGTCCTGATTTAAGGAAAGAGGGCTGTCTATGACTGTTACGGGTGCTTCCATCGCCGTTTTCCCTCCATAAAGTGGGAACAGGATAGAACATATGTTCCGATCTGTCAAGGGCCGTCCGGCAGCCCCTCCGCCGTGGCGGCGCAACCTCGTGGTGGCGCGGCGAGCCGGGTTCTGTTAGACTAAACGAAGTGGAATGAATCGGCAGACTGCCATCTTGACGGGTGCGGCACGGGATAACCAGCCACCTCCTGTTCCCCTCACACGATCCGCGCTGACCGACGAGTCCCAACTTTCTTCTCAAGGAGTCAGCTCGGATGCCCCTTAGCGATTCGACCCCAGTAGACTCGTTCTCGTCCTTCGACCTTCACCCCGAAACCCGTAACGCGCTGGATGCCATGGGGATTTCGGTCCCCACCCTCATTCAGGCGCAGACTATTCCGGCCCTGCTCCAGGGCTGCGACGTCGTCGGCCAGGCGTGGACTGGGTCGGGCAAGACCCTGGCCTTCGGGGTCCCCCTCGTGGAGCGCTGTGACGCCGCTGGGCGCGATGTCCAGGCGCTTGTCCTCGCACCGACCCGCGAGCTAGCCATCCAGGTCGGTGGGGTACTCGGCGCCCTGGCCACCGCGCGACACCTCAAACTGCTCCTGCTGTACGGTGGCCGATCCCTGGCCCCCGAACGTCAAGCCCTAGTGCGAGGCGCCCATATCGTGGTGGGCACACCGGGGCGAATCCTAGACCATCTACGACAAGGTAGCCTCGTTCTAAAGAGGCTGCGCTTCTTTGTCCTGGACGAGGGCGATGCGATGCTCGACCAGGGGTTCGCGCCTGATGTCGAGCGGATTCTGGCGTATACGCCGCCGCAACGGCAGACCGCCCTCTTCTCCGCGACCGTTCCCCCTTGGGTGATGGGCATGGCGGCCCGCCATCTTCGTAACCCCGTCGTCTTTCGAGCGCACGCCGAGATCGAGGCGGCACCCGATATCCACCACATTGTCTATCAGATGGAGATCAGCGCTAAGCTCGACGCCCTGCGGATACTGCTCGACAATCGGGACCGCGGAGCAACCCTCGTGTTTGGCCGGACCAAGCATGGCGTGGCCAAATTGGCCTTGCGCCTCGCCAGCCTGGGATACCCCGTGGCGGCGCTCCAAGGGAATCTGAGCCAGAACGCTCGCGAGCGCGTGATGGCTGACTTTCGGTCTGGACGCCTGCCCATACTGCTGGCTACCAACGTCGCTGCGCGGGGACTCGACATCGAAGAGGTGGGGCAGGTCATCAACTACGAGTTGCCCGAGTCGGCGCAGCTCTTCACCCATCGAGTCGGGCGCACGGGACGGATGGGCAGGAAGGGCAGCGCCATCACCTTTGTGACGCCCGAGGATAGCCGGAAATGGGGTCAGATCGAGCGGGAGTTGGGCCGCAGTCTGCCTCGGACACCATGGATCAACCGCGGGCTGCCACAGCCCATACGGGCGGCAGGCCCCTCGGTCCCGCCCCGCGCCCCTGGCCGCTCGCCCGCCCGCGCCCCCGGCCATGCGCCCGCCCGTCAAAGGAGCGGCGCCACCCGCTGACCTTCCCTGCCTGGGCCCGCCGGCCTTCCCCGGCCTGCCGCCTGCGCTGACCAGCCGATGTCCTGTTCGACGGCGTCCAGGCCCTGCTACGCTCCCGTGCCTTCAAGAACATCCACCCCCGCCGTGCTGCTAGCAAATTCCTGCTGAGCGGGCTGGTGAAGTGTCGTAAGTGCGGCAAGGCCCTCATTGGACAGGACGCCAAGTCCGGAAGGTTCAGCTACTACGTCTGCGGGACGCTGATTCGCAAGGGCGCTGGCACTTGTGAGGCCCCTTATCTTCCCAAGGGGAGCTTCGAGGGCTTGGTGGTGGACGCGATCAAGACGCGCATCCTGACTGAGAATGGCCTGAAGAGGCTGGCGGCGTTGGTCGCGGAGGAGATGGAGAGCGAGGGTGCCCAGGGGCGCCAGCATATGGACGCCGTAGAGGCAGAGCTTGCCGACGTTGAGCGCCGCCTGGGCAGGCTATACGAGGCCTTGGAAACGGGCAAACTCGCGCTGGCTGACCTAGCCCCGCGCATTCAAGCGCTCAGGCAGCGGCAAGAGCAGTTGCAACAGGCCAGGCAGGAGATTCAAGATGGCACCCGAGATAAGAGAAGGGAGATGTTAGACCTGCGGGCGGTCACAGCCTATGTGAATGACCTGAGGGCCGTCTTGACTGAGGGCAGCCTTGGGGAGCAGAAGGGGTTCATCAAGTCTTTTGTGAGGGAGATAGTGGTATCGCCGACCCACGCGCTGCTGAGATACACCGCGCCTTTCCTACCAGACGCCGCCCAAGAGGAACGGGCAGGAGTTCTTTCTATTGTTCCTAGTGGTGGAGCTGAGGGGACTCGAACCCCTGACCCCTTGCATGCCATGCAAGTGCTCTCCCAGTTGAGCTACAGCCCCACGGCGGAGGAGGTGGTGAGGAGCGCCAGCGCTGGGAGCCGGCTCCTGGCAGCAGCCGGGCACTGCCCTGGGCTCCCCTGGGACGAACCTAGGGTATGCTAACAGAACTGCGCCGACCTCGCAAGCTAGCTGGAATGGCGGCGCCGCGCAGCTGGGCTAGCTCCTCCACGCCCTCCTGGCGCATGAAGGCCTGGATGCCTTCCAAGACCTCAAAGGGCGCCCGCGGGTTCCGAAAGGTAGCAGTGCCCACTTCGACCGCCGTCGCACCCGCTAGGATGAACTCCAGGGCGTCCTCGGCGGTGGCGATGCCACCGATGCCCACGATGGGGATTGCCACCTCCTGGGCTACGGCGTAGACCAGGGCCAGGGCAAGGGGCTTGATGGCAGGCCCCGAGAGCCCCCCGGTGACGGTGCTCAGCACGGGCCGCCGCCGTTTCACGTCAATAGCCATCCCTACGAACGTGTTGACTAGGGAGATGGCGTCGGCTCCGGCCGCCGCCACGGCGGTGGCTACCTCCACGATGTCGCCTACGTTGGGAGTCAGCTTAGTCAGGATAGGCAAGGTGGTGCGCTGCCGGACCGCCGCTGTTAGCGCGGCTGCCGCCCGGGGGTCGCGCCCGAAGTCCAGCCCGCCGGCCACATTAGGGCAACTGATATTCAGCTCCAGGCCGCTCACCCCTGGCACTGCCTCCAGGCTCTCCGCCAGGCTGGCGAAGTCCTCGATGCTCTCGCCCACGATGCTCACTATCACCGGGACCGTCCAGGTCGCCCACACGGGGGCTAGCTCCCGGATGAGGACCCTGCCCCCGGGGTTCTGTAGCCCGATGGAGTTCAGCATGCCCGCCGCCGTCTCCACCATCCGGGGCTGGCGATTGCCCTTGCGCGGACGGCGGGAGACGCTCTTGCAAACGATAGCGCCCAGACGGCCCAGGTCGAAGGCCTGCGCGGACTCCAGCCCGAAGCTGAAGGTGCCGGAGGCCGTCATAACCGGATTCGCCAGGACCAGGGGTCGCTTGCCCCTGGGAGCCAGCTCCACCTGCAGGTTCACCGCGCCCTCCTTGAAGCGAGCCCATGATAGCGGCCCCCGGGCGCGGGATTCAAGGGTGGTCAGAATCCGTATTCAGCTTTGCATCTGGCACGCTTGATCTGAGACAGGATTTGCATGGAATTGTTCGGGTGCCTGCCACATCTCTGCGATCCTGAGTCCGCCGGAGGCGGGCGAAGGGGCTCCCTTACTCCCAGGTTCTCCGCTGTGTTCAGGATAGCGGGAGTGAAGAGGGCTGGCTGCCCTCTGCCGGGGTCAGGGGTGTCCCCTGAGGATGTCTTCCCCCCCTTCCTGGAAAGGAAGGGGCCAGGGGATGGTTCGCTGGCTTTTGAAGGCAAAGAGACTCTTTGAATGCCTTTTTTAGTTGCAAAGCAGGGTGCGCCCCCTTTCTCTCCCTTTTATATCAGGGCATCCTCAGAGAAGAGCCGGCGCGAAGCCACGAGATTTCTGGGGCATGGATGCTGGAGGTGAGCATCTGTAGGTGAGGCTGCGCCTGGCGGAGAGGGCGGGATTCGAACCCGCGAGACCTTGCGGCCTACACGCTTTCCAGGCGTGCCTGATCGTCCACTCCAGCACCTCTCCGTGGGCCCAGGATACTACAGGATAACCGTGGCGGCGCGCCCTGGTCGGGAGCCCTGGCGGAGAGGGCGGGATTCGAACCCGCGAGGCCTCACGGCCTACCGCTTTTCGAGAGCGGCACCTTCAACCACTCGGACACCTCTCCAGGCGGGCCATTATAGCATGGCGCATCAGATGGGCTCCCAGAGACCGAAGGGCGAGTAGACTAGGGGTCTCCCAGGCCCGGCAAGCGGAGCGGGAATTCTGAACTAGTTTCAAAATTGTAGTCGAAGGGTATTGACACCCCCCAGGTGATGCCATATACTGCCCACCGGCTGGGATGTCTGGCGACCGACGCTGCGGCATACCTTCGCGGCGCTCATAGGGGGTGACTGGTATCGGAAGGGTCCGTCTGTAGGGGCCTCGCCAGCGAGGGTGCTGGAGTCCGGTGGTAGGGACTAACGAAGGAGGGAGAGTCTCATGGCATTATTTCAATCCAGGAAGGTGCTCCTCTTGGGCGCCGTCCTGAGCTTGGTGGCGCTCTTCGCTGCTGTCGGGTGCAAGGGTGCCCAGGGTCCCGCTGGCCCTGCCGGGTCTGGGTCTGCTGGCCCCGCTGGCCCCGCTGGGCCTAGGGGCGCTGCCGGTGAGGCCGGAGCTGCCGCTGTCGCGGGCGCAGCCTCCATCGACGTCGTCAACGATACCTCCGTGCACCGCTTTAACCTCGTCGATAGGGGCGATGGCTTCACCATCACCGCCTCCGGGTTCAAGCCCGGCGAGACGGTGGTGGTGCGGGCGATCACCATGCTGGGCGCTGCGGGGCAGGACGACCGAGCGCAGTTCATCGCCGGTGGTGACGTGAACGCCGCCGGAGGCGCCGCCTTCTCCATCGTCAAGGGCTCCGCCACCGCGACCAACCTCTATGCCGCCATCGATAACTACCTGACGGAGACCAAGGGTGCATTGCCCTATACCCTGACGCTCAAGGCAGTGGGCAACCGGGGCTCCATGGCCTCGCATGCGTTGCAGGTCTACCCGCCGCCGGCGACGGCGACGCCGCCGCCGCCGGCGACGCGGACGCCAGTACCGCCGACGGCAACGCCAATCCCGACGCCGCCCATCAAGTAGCGACGTTGCGGAGGGGCCGGGCTCCTCGCGAAATGAACCCTGGCAGGGCCCTCAGCCTAGGCTGAGGGCCCTGCCCTTGCGCCCGGGATCTCCCCTTAGCCCACGCTGAGAAACGCCTGGTCATCGTCAGCCCATTTCCTTTGGGCCGCCGTCCCCTCTCTGCGCGCTTGCACAAAAATGGCATCCTGCTGGCCCGCCATAGGCGGGCCGAAGAGGGTGTCCCCCTTTCTCCCTTTTCAAACTACCCGTTCCTGGCCAAAGCCTGCCCTGAGCCTGCCGAAGGGAAGGGGGCCCGCCGAGGGCGGGTCGCGGGGGTACTCACGAAGAGAGCGTGGCCGGGAGAACGCGGCTTTGGTGCATAGCCCCCCGTCCGCCGAGCTGTGGCCAGCCTCCGAGCCCTGGGGCCGTGGCGCAGGTTGCAGTGATGGTAGGCGGGCTCGCCAACCCGTTCTACTCCTGGTGAGGTGCTATAATGGGCGGCGGCGCCCCTGTAGCTCAGTGGATAGAGCGCTGGCCTCCGAAGCCAGATGCGCGAGTTCGAGTCTCGCCAGGGGTACCAGCGCTTGACACTTCTAGCGGGTGATCTGACCCCATGCTATAATTGCGCTGCGTTGGGGGCTCCTCTTCGAGAGGGGTGCCCTAGTGATGAGAGTTCCCGAGGTGGGAGAAGATGGGCGCACTGCACGAATACGACCTGGTGCTGATCCTTAGCCCGGAGATAGAGGACGGCGCTGTCCCGGCGACGGTAGAGCGGGTGAGCCAGTTCGTCCAAAATCACGGTGGAGAGGTTGTCCAGTCGGACCACTGGGGCCGCCGTAGGCTCGCCTACCCCATCAAGCGCCACAACGAGGGTAACTACGTGCGCAGCCAGGTAAAGCTGGCGCCGGAGCGCGCCGGCGAGCTGGAGGCTAGTCTACGCATCACGGAGGACATCCTGCGTCATCTCCTGGTCCGCAAGGGTACGTAGAAGTGCGTGAATGTTGTTCCCGTGAGTGGTAGGGAGACGCGGAGATGGTAGGGCTAAACAAGATTCAGATCATCGGCAACATAGGCACCGACCCGGAGATGCGCTACACTCCGCAAGGCAACCCTGTCACCAGCTTCCGCATGGCCACCAGTCGCAATTTCACCACACCCGAAGGGGAGCGCCGCGAGGAGACCGAGTGGTTCCAGGTTACAACCTGGAACAAACTCGCCGAGACCTGCAACCAGTTTTTGGCCAAGGGGCGGCGTGCCTACGTGGAGGGCCGCTTGCGCTCCTCGGTCTGGGAGGGCCAGGACGGCCAGAAGCGCTTTCGCAACGAGATCGTCGCCAACACGGTAATCTTTCTGGACAGAGCAGGAGGGGCCGCCGATGAAGAGGTGTCGCGACCTGTCGGGACGGAGCCCAAGGGTCAGAGTCAGGGTGAGGTTGAAGCCAATGATCTGCCGTTTTAGGATGGTAAACTAATGCCACCGCTTACCCGGCCAAAACCCAAGCGAGACGGCCGCCGCGGCCGCTTCATACCTAGACGTAAGGTATGTGCGTTCTGCGTTGATAAGGTCAGTTCCATCGACTATACGGACGGTGGGAAGCTCCGCCATTACGTCTCCGATCGGGGCAAGATCGAGCCGCGGCGCAAGACGGGCACTTGCGCCAAGCACCAACGAGCGCTGGCCGTGGCCCTTAAACGCGCCCGTTTCCTAGCCCTTGTCCCCGATACACCGGCCCACCTGCATAGCTCAGCGCCTTTTCCAAGGGCCTGACCAGCTTCCTTTGCCGATCCCCCGGTGTACCATCGTCGGGCTGCTCTTTGGCTCGGTGGCGCTGCACGAAAAGGTGGTCAGCGTAGCGGGAGCGCAAAGGGCAACCGGCCCGGGGCCTGCCGTGAGCCCGCCGCAGGCGGGTCGAAGGGCGGGGTCAGGGGTGTCCTCTGAACATCTTCCCCTCCCCCTTCCTGGAAAGGAAGGAGACAGGGCAGACTCTGTGAATGCTACTCTTAGTGCAAGGCTAGAGTCGGCTTAGAGATAGCAAGGGAGGTACCGCCACGGCACGACAACGCCAACGCGCGCAATCCCTGGGTGCTACTGTAGGCCGGCGCAAGGTCTCCCGGTGGAGCACCGACCGCCGCCTGCGGCGGCTAGCCATCATCACCGGGGTTCTCGCCGTAGCCGCGGTGGCTGCGGTGCTGATCGTCGGCTACGTCCGCACCCTGGCCGGGCCCCTACGGGAACCTGTCGGCCAGGTGAACGACGTGGTCATAACCATGGGCGAGTACGTCAAACGCCTGCGGGTCTATGAGCTCAGCGTGAGGGGCAGCGGCCAGCAGCCGGACTACTCCCAAGTCCCCTTTACCCTGGTGTTCGGGATGCAGGACGAGGAGCTGATACGCCAGGGGGCCCCGCGGCACGGGGTTCGGGTGACTCCCGCCGAGGTGGAGCAGGAGCTACGGACGCGGGTCCTGAGAACACAAGGCCGGACGGAGAGCCCCGAGACTATCGACGCCGCCCATTTCAAAGAGATATACGCTCAGTTCCTCAGCGAGCTGAAGCTCAGGGACCCAGACTTTCGCCGTATAGTGGAAGGGGAGGTCCTGAGGGGGCAGCTCAAGGGCCTCCTGGCCCAGGACCCCGACCAGGTGCCGGCGGTGGCCGAACAGGTCCACCTGCGCGCCATCGTGCTGGGGACCCCCCAGGAGGGCCAGCCGACCGTCACGCCGGAGCAGGTCATCGACCGCCTGCGTCGGGGCGAGGATTTCGGCGCCCTCGCGGCGGAGCTCTCCTCCCATCGCTCTGCGCGCGACGGGGGCGACCTAGGCTTCAAGCCACGCCACGTCTTGGCGGACGAGGTGGACCAAGTCGCCTTCTCGGCGCCATTCGGACCCGTCTACACGCCCATCGGCACCGGCGCAGGCTCCTGGATCATCGAGGTATTGGCGAAGGATGAGAACCGCCGCGTGAGCGTGGAAGACTTCGAGGTCTTGAAGGAGTTCGCCCTCTCCAACTGGCTCCGGGAGCAGCGCAAGGAAGGGAAGAACACCGTCAAGATCTTCTGGGACTCGGGCCGCTACGAGTTCGCGGTGGAGCAGGCCCGTAGGATCAGGAAGACCTGAGCCGTGGCAAGGCAGCGGCCCGGGCGTGCTAAGTCCATAGGTCTCGGCATCCTCGGCCTGGGAGTGGTGGGCGGCGGCGTCTACAGGGCCCTTAGCCAGAAGGCCGCCGTCCTGGCGGAGCGGGCCGGAGGACCCTTGACCGTGGAGGCCATCCTGGTGCGCGACCTTAAAAAGGGCCGCGCCGTGCAGCCGCCCCCGCGGCTGCTGACCACGGACCCCAAGGATGTCCTGGGGAATCCACGGGTGGACGTGGTGGTGGAGCTCCTGGGCGGCGAGCAGCCGGCCCTGGAATACATCCAGGAGGCCCTCCGCAGCGGCCGCCACGTGGTCACGGCCAACAAGGATGTGCTGGCCAAGCATGGCGCCCAGCTCCTGGCCCTGGGCCGCGAGCGCGACGTTGGCCTGCAGTTCGAGGCGAGCGTGGGCGGTGGCATCCCCATCATCGGGTCCCTGCTCCACGACCTCCTGGCGAACAACCTGACCGCCGTCTACGGCATCATCAACGGCACCACGAACTACATCCTCACCAAGATGGCCCGGGAGGGGCTCGACTTCGCCCCCGCCCTGAAGCAGGCCCAGGACCTGGGCTACGCCGAGGCGGACCCCAGCCACGACATCCAGGGGACCGACGCCGCCTACAAGCTGGCCATCCTCGCTACCCTGGCCTTTCACACCCAGGTCCGCCCGGAAGACGTCTATCGGGAGGGGATAGAGCGGCTGGCGAGCCGCGACTTCCGCTACGCCCAGGAGCTAGGCTACGCCATCAAGCTCCTGGCCATCGCCAAAGCCGAGGAAGGGGCGATCCAGGCGCGGGTGCACCCCGTTTTCCTGCCCCAGGACTACCCCCTGGCCAAGGTGGACGGTGTCTTCAATGCCGTGCAGGTGGAGGGCGACCTGGTGGGCCCGCTCTTGTTTCAGGGGCAGGGCGCTGGCGCGCTGCCCACTGCCAGCGCGGTGGTGGCGGATATAATCCACGCCGCCAAGGATATCAGACAGGGTGGGCCCGCCACTCCCCTGCCCCTGCTGAACGACTCTCGGCCCGTGCGGCCCATGGCCGAGGTCAGGACTCGCTATTATCTGCGGCTCAGCGTCTCCGACCAGCCCGGCGTGCTCGCCCAGATCGCCCAGGTCCTAGGCGAGCAGCAGATCAGCATCGCCTCCGTCATCCAGAAAGAGGTGTACGAAGAGGCCCAGACCGCCGAGCTGGTGATCATGACCCACAAGGCGCGGGAGGACGCCTTCCAGGAAGCCTTGCGGCGCTTGGCCCTGTTGTCGGTGGTGAGCGAGGTCGGTAACTACGTGCGGGTGGAGGGCTGAGCCTCTCGGGCGCTTGTATATAATGGCCCCGATATCCACGGGGGCGAGGGGGGTGTGGTGGACCGGATTGCGATCGTCGGCCTGGGCCTCATCGGCGGCTCCATCGGCCTGGCGCTAAAGGCGGCCAAGCTCCACAACGTGGAGGTCGTGGGGTGCGATGTGAGCCGGCAGGCCCTGCTGGAAGCCAAGCGGCGCGGCGCCGTGGACCGGACCGAGGGTAGCCTGCGCGAGGCCCTCAAGGGCGCCGATCTGGTGATCCTGTCCGTCCCGGTGCTGGCCACTAAGGACGTCCTCCAGGTTGCGGTGCCGTTTCTGAAGGAGGGCGTGGTGCTGACCGATACCGGCAGCACCAAGGCACGGGTGATGGAGTGGGCCCAGGAGCTCCTGCCGCCAAATGTAAGCTTTGTCGGTGGCCACCCCCTGGCGGGCAAGGAGACCTCGGGTATCCAGGGAGCGGAGGCGACCCTGTTCCGGGGCGCGGTCTACGCCCTCTGCCCCCAGCCCTCCGCCGATCCCGAGGCGGTGAAGGTGGTGGGGTGGCTGGTGGAGAGCGTGCTGGGAGCGCGCGCCTTCTTCGTCGACCCCCACGAGCACGATGGCCTGGTGGCGGGCATTAGCCACCTGCCCATCATCCTCTCCGCGGCGCTGGTCTCCTGCACTTCTCAGAGCCCCTCTTGGCGAGAGATGTCCAAGCTGGCGGCGACGGGGTTCCGGGACATATCGAGGCTGGCTGCGGGAGACCCGACCATGAACCGGGACATCTGCCTCAGCAACCGGGAGAGCCTGGCGCGCTGGATAGATGTGTGTATACAGGAGCTGCAGGAGTACCGGCGCCTCATGTTGGAGGAGAGCCCGGCCTTGGGCGAGCGCTTCAACAAGGCCTGGGAGCAGCGGGCCCTGTGGATGCTGGACCGCGAGGGCAAGGCCAACGAGCGCACCCTGCCCGACCTACCCAGCGCCGGTGAGCGCATGTCCTCCCTCTTCTTCGGGGACTGGGCGACCAAGCGGGCCCACCAGATGATGGAGGGCCCCAAGCGGCCGGCCGAGCCGAAGAAGTAGGGGATGGAACGGCGGGTCAGCTCTCCGCGGTCCCTGCAGGGCGAGGTCACCGTCCCCGGCGATAAGTCCATATCCCATCGCGCCGTCCTCTTCAACGCCCTCGCCGACGGCAGCGCGCACATTCGTAACTTCGCCCCCGGCCAGGACTGCCGTAGCACCGTGGCCTGTCTGCGCAACCTGGGAGTGGCGGTAGAGGAGCCACGGCCAGGGGTGCTGGTGGTCCACGGAGTGGGGCTCCCGGGTCTGGCAGAGCCGCCAGACGTCCTCGACGCCGGCAACAGCGGCACCACCATCCGGCTGCTCACCGGGGTCCTGGCGGCCCAGCCGTTTCTTTCTGTCGTCACCGGCGATGGCTCCCTGCGCTCCCGGCCTATGGGGCGCATCATCCAGCCCCTGCGCCTCATGGGCGCCCAGATCTGGGCGCGGGGCGGCGACAGCTTGGCCCCCCTGGCGATCCACGGGCGCCCTTTGCAAGGCGTCCGGCACCGCCTGCCGGTGGCTAGCGCCCAGTTGAAATCGTGCCTGCTCCTGGCCGGCCTCTTCGCCACGGGCGAGACCGTCGTCGAGGAGCCCGTCGCCTCCCGCGACCATACGGAGCGGCTGCTGCGGGCCATGGGCGCCGATCTCTCCTCCCAGGGCAATGCCGTCACCGTCCGCCCCGCTAAGGCGCTGCGCCCCCTGGATATCGAGGTGCCCGGCGACATCAGCTCCGCGGCTGCCTGGCTGGTGGCCGGGGCCGTCCACCCCCACGCCAGGGTCACCATCAAGGGCGTGGGGGTCAACAGCACCCGCACCGGGATCATCGATATCTTGCGAGAGATGGGCGCGCGGATCACGCTGTCGGGCCAGCGCGACGTGGGCGGCGAGCCGGTGGCCGACCTCACGGTGGAGTCCAGCGCCCTGCGCGGCCACGAGGAGATCGCCGGCGCCCTCATCCCCCGCGCCATCGACGAGCTGCCCCTGGTGGCCCTGGCGGCCTGCTTCGCCACCGGCAAGACCACCATCCGCGACGCCCAGGAGCTGCGGGTCAAGGAATCGGACCGGGTGGCGGTAACAGCCCAGGAGCTCCGGCGATTGGGCGCCCGCATCGAGGAGCGGCCCGACGGCATGGTGGTCCAGGGCCCCACCCCCCTGCGGGGCGCTCTCGGAGAGAGCCATGGCGACCACCGCCTGGCGATGCTGCTAGGGGTCGCGGGCGCCCTGGCCAGCGGCGAGACGGTGGTCTCCGGCGCCGACGACGTCGCCGTCTCCTACCCCGGCTTTTGGGACGACCTGGCCTCCCTCAGCCGCTGAGCCGCCGAGCTCGCTGGCAGACGGACAGATGATAGCTGGTGCAGATGAGGGCCCCCTGGAGCCATGAAGGCGGCGGAGCCTAGTCCCCTCCTGGTGGTCCTCTCCGGCCCCTCGGGGGTCGGGAAGGATGTCGCCCTCAAGCGCATGATGGAGGTGGGCTGTCCTCTGACGCCGGTGGTCACCGCCACCACCAGGCTCCAGCGCCCCGGCGAGCTCCACGGCCGCGAGTATCTGTTCCTGTCCCCCCAGGAGTTCGACCGCCTGCTGGCGGCGGAGGAGTTCCTGGAGCACGCTACCGTCTACGGCCACCGCTACGGCGTGCCCAAGCAGCAGGTGCGGGAGGCCCTCGCCAGGGGCCAGGACGTCCTCATCAAGACCGATGTCCAGGGGGCGGCGGCGATCCGCGCCCTGGTCCCCCAGGCGCTCCTGATCTTCCTGGCGCCTCCTAGCCTGGAGGAGCTGGCCACCCGCCTGCGGCAGCGCAAGACGGAGGCCCCGGCCGACCTGGAACGCCGCCTGCGGACGGCGGCGCAGGAGATGGAGCAGCAGCGCCTCTTCGACCACGTGGTCGTCAACCACAACGGCCGCCTCGACGAGGCCGTGGAGCGCATCGAGGCCATCGTGGAAGTGGAGAAACAACGCGCCGGTCGCCCCCCCGTGAGGCTGTGAGCCTTCTGGAGGCTTGAGATCAGGGTGGCGCCGCCGCCTGTCCCCGCGTTACGGGCTGACGCGGCGGCTGGGCGAGGAGGATGATAGGGATGGCTGCCAGCGTGGCGGCGGCCAATCCCAGGAAGGCCAGGTAGTAGGTGCCTGTCACGTCGTGTACCCACCCGGCCAGCACCGGCGCCGCTACTCCTAGCCCCACCCCCGAGACGCCCATCAGGCCCTGGATGCTGGCGAAGGCGCGGCGGCCGAAGAAGTCAGCTTGAAGGGCGGGCCGCAGGGGTATGGCGCCTCCATAGCCGATGGAGTAGGTCGCCAGCCAGGGGATCAGCCACCAGCCGTTGACCGCGTAGGCCAGGATGACCAGGCCCACGGCCTGGAGCACCCAGGTCAAGGCGATGATCTTGCGCTTATCGTAGAAGTCTCCCAGCCAGCCCAGGATTAGCCGGGCGCCCGCGCTGATGAAGGTCATCGCCGGGATGACCGCGGCTGCCAGGCCCTTGGGGATGCCTAGGTCTAGCATGAAGGGGTAGATGTGCAGCATCACGGCGGCGATGGTCATGCCGGAGAGCGCCGTGGCCAGGGAGAGGAGCCAGAACGCGGGCGTCCGCAGGGCCTCCCTGGCGGTTAGGTTGACCTCTGGCGCCGCTCCTGCCTCCTGGCTCAGGGCATGAGTGCGGCGGCGCACCTCCTGCCGCAGGCTGTCGGTAGCCGGTTTGTCTGGAGAATCGCCGTCGGGGAGGAGACCGTACTGCTCCGGGCGATGGCGCAGCGCCAGGGCCATGGGCAGGCAGACGACCCAGATGCCCACCCCCACCAGGAGCATCGCCGGCCGCCATCCGAAGGCGCTGATGAGCCATACCAGCAGGGGAAAGTACAGCCCCGCCGTGACGCCCGTCGAGGCCATCAGGACCCCCATGGCGCGGGCCCGCTTGCGGATGAACCAGTTGGCCACCGTTGCCATCAGCATGCTGCCGAAGCCGGCGCTGAAACCCAGGGAGATAATCAGGAATCCCAGGTAAAAGCTCCACAAGTTTTCTATGCGGCTGAGGAAGATGAACCCGCCGCCCGCTACGAGCATCCCGGCTAAGACCATGCGGCGGGGGCCAATCTTATCGAAGGCGAAGCCCATGATGACGCCCGCGATGCCTCCCTCCAGCCGCTGGAGGGAGAAGCCGACGGAGGTCACGGCGCGGCTCCAGCCGAACTCCTGGGTGATGGGAGGGAAGAAGGCGCTGAAGCCGTAGAAAAAGGTGCCGCCGCCGTAGGACATGATGCCGGCGCAGGCGGCGACGATCCACCAGCCGTAGAAGACTCGGGGGCGCGAGCTTGCCCGCGCTGGGCCCTTCATCTTAGGTTTCGCCTTCGAGGGCGGAGTGCATGTCCATGCTGCTAGACTCGATCTTGGGTGCCTGCCTGAGCGTTACTTAACGGACGTCTGGGCACCGTGGCCATGATGCGCTCGCTCGTGGGCAGGGTCAAGACGCCAGCCCGCTTTGCACAAAAGGGGCATCCTGCCGGGGGTCGAAGTCCCGACCCTCGGGATTCTGACCCTTTTCAGACCACCCCTTCCTGGCTATGAGAGGGACCAGGGAGGGTCGCGTGCAAAGCCACGCCAGCCTGCTACCAAGCCTCGCCCTGGGACACCATATCCCAGAAGCGCAGCTCCCAGCGGCAGCTCGTGAGGTACAAGCGTTGCATCAGCCGTAGCGGCGCCTCGCCGCTGCCCGCGGCCAGGTCATCCACCAGCGCGCGCAGCTCCCGCGCCAGTTGGGCGTACTCCCGCGAGCTGTAGACGCCGATCCACTCCTTGTAGACGGGGCTCTCGCCACCGCGGCCCTTCAGGCGCCGGCCTATCTCATAGTAGCCATACTCGCAGGGCAGCAGGGCGGCGGCGATCTCCGGCAGGCCGTGGGTGTACGCCACCTGCACCAGGTAGCTGGTGTATCCCAGGGTGGTCGGTGTGGGCTCCGCCTGCTCCAACTCCCTAGCCGCGATACCGGCCCGGGCGCTGAAGTCGCGGTGGAACTCCATCTCCGTATGCAACGTGGCGTGGAGGAGGGCGCTCAGTTGGCGCATCGCGGGGAGGTCCTCGGCCTTGGCCACCGCCAGGCTGAGGGCGCGGGCGTACTGGACCAGGAACAGGTAGTCCTGGGCGATGAACTCGCGGAAGCGCTTCTGGGGCAGGCTGCCCTCGCCGATGCCGAGGACGGCCGGATGCTGCAAAACGGCCTGCCAGATAGGGGCGGCGGCGCGGCGGGCGCGCTCCGTAAACCTCACGGTCACTCCACCGTCACAGTCTTCGCCAGGTTCCGCGGCTGGTCCACGTCTAGGCCGCGGCACAGCGCAATCTCGTAGGCCAGGCACTGTAGGGGGACCGCCGTCAGCAGGGGCGACAGCCAGGGCGAGGCCGGCGGCACCCACAGGACATGGTCTACCCGCCGGGCGAGCTCCACGTCGCCCTCGGTCCCCAGGGCGATGACGGTGCCGTCCCGCGCTTTCACCTCAGAGATGGCCCCCAGCATCTTGTCGTAGAGCGCATCGCGCAGGGCGATGGCCACCACCGGCAGCTCCCGGTCGATGAGGGCGATGGGGCCATGCTTCATCTCGCCGGCGGGATAGCCCTCGGCATGGATGTAGCTGACCTCTTTGAGCTTCAGGGCGCCTTCCATGGCGACGGGGTACTGCACGCCCCGGCCCAGGAAGAGGAAGTGCTGGGCGCCGGAGAAGCGCCGGGCCAGGGCTTGGAACTGGTCCCGCCGCTCCAGCAGGCGCCCCAAGGCAGACGGTAGCGGCGCCAGGTCGCCCACGAGCTGCCTCAGCCTCTCAGCGCTTACCTCGCCGCGTAGCCTCCCCAGGTGCACAGCCAGCAAGTACAGGGCCAGCATGGACCCCAGAAAGGTCTTAGTGCTGGCCACCCCTATCTCCGGCCCGGCGCGGATGAAGATAGCACCGTCGGCCACCTGGGCCGCCTGGCTCCCAGGCACGTTGCAGACGACCAGTTGCGGGGCTCCCTTCCGCTTGGTGGCCACCAGCGCTTTCAGGGTGTCCACCGTCTCCCCGGACTGGGTGACGGAGACCACCAGGGCGTGCTGGTCCAGCGGCGGATCCCTATAGAGCAGCTCGGAGGCGTTGTCCACTTCCGAGGGCAGGCCAGCGATCCCTTCCAGCATCAGTCTGCCCACCATGGCGGCGTGGAGGCTGGTGCCCATGCCCAGGAAGATGGCGCGCTGGAACCGGCGGGCCTGGGCTGCTGTAAAGGGGAACTCCTGGCCCAGCCGGACGAGGGGGGGGTCGAACTGCACCCGGCCCCGCAGGGAGTCCAGCACCACCTCCGGCTGCTCCATGATCTCCTTGATCATGAAGTGCTTGTAGCCCCCCTTGGCTGCCGCCAGGGGGTCCAGAGAGGAGAGCTGGGGCTCCTTGGCCACCGCCCTACCCTGGTCGTCGAAATAGGTGGCCCCGGTGGCCATGATGACGGCTACCTCGCCGCTGCGCAGCACCGCTGTCCGCTGGGTATAGGGCAGGAGGGCGGGCAAGTCGCTGGCGACGAACATCTCCCCCTCCCCATATCCTACGACCACGGCGCCGGCGTAGCCGCTCCGCGCCGCCACGATCTTGTCCGGCTCCAGCGGGCTCAATGCCATTAGGGCCTGGGCGCCGCGGATTTGCCCCAGGGTCAGGCGCACCGCCTCCGCGAGCGACTTGCCCTCCCCCAGGGACTCCTCGATGAGATGGGGGATAACCTCGGTGTCAGTCTCGGAGAGGAAGCGGTGGCCTCGGGCGGCCAGCGCCCGCTTGAGCTCCCCGTAGTTCTCCACGATGCCATTGTGGATTACGCTGACCCGGTTCTCCTCGTCGCTGTGAGGATGGGCGTTGGCCAGGCTTGGCTTGCCATGGGTGGCCCAGCGGGTGTGGCCGATCCCGACGTTGCCCTTTAGCGTGCGGGCGCTCAGGGCGGCCTCCAGGGCTGCCAGCTTCCCCACCACCCTCTTGATAGCGAGCTTGCCGCTGGGGGAGAGGACGGCGACGCCGGCGCTGTCGTAGCCCCGGTATTCCAGCCGTCTCAACCCCTCCAGCACGATAGGTATGGCGGGCCGCCGCCCCACGTAGCCAACTATGCCGCACATGTCTTCTCGTACTCAGGAGGCTGGATGGGCGTTGCACTAAAAGAGGCGTTCAAAGAGTCTCTTCGCCTTCAAAGCCAGCGAACCATCCCCTGTCCCCTTCCTTTCCAGGAAGGGGGTGATATAAGGGAGAGAAAGGGGGACACCCCCTTTGGCCCCCGGCAGAGGGAGGGCCCCTCTGCACTCCCTGTGTTCCGGCAGGATGCCCTCTCGTGGTCAGGAGGCTGGATGTATTTAACACCGACCAAGGCCGCCGCCAAGCGCCAGCGCTGCCCTACCTATGAAACCGGGTGCAGCGGCCGACCGCGCTGCTCCGACCTCTGGCCAGACAGGGCGCGGGGCTGACGCCCTTAACTCATCTCCCGCAGGCGCGCCACCACCTCCTGGACCACGTCATCGGGCGTGGAGGCGCCAGCGGTTACCCCTACGACCCGGCGGCCGCTGAACCACTCCGGCCTGAGCTCGGCGGCGGTCTCGATGTGGTGGGTCGGGAGCCCCTTGGCGGATGCCAGCCCCGCCAGGTGCTGGGTGTTGGCAGACTGCTTGCCGCCCACCACCACCATGGCCTCCACCTCGGCCGCCAGCTCCAGGGCGGCGATCTGCTGCTTGGAGGTGGCGTTGCAGAGGGTGCTCACCACCTCCACCTGGTCCATCCGGTCCAGCAGGGCCTCCATGACCTGGTTAACAAAGCTGGCGAAGTGGGCGGGGTGTTGCGTCGTCTGGGAGAGGAGCCCCAGCCGTCGTGGCAGCCGCTCCCCCAGCGCCAGCACATCGACCAGCTTGAGGGTGGCGATGGCCTGGCCCCGGCACCAGCCCAGGACGCCCCTAACCTCGCGGTGGTTGGCGTCGCCGTAGATGACCACGAAGTAGCCGTCGTCGATGAGGCGCCTGGCATTCTTCTGGGAGATGCTGACGATGGGGCAGGTGGCGTCGACGATCTCGAGGCCGCGGCGCTCCATCTCTTCGATGGCATCGGGCCCCACTCCGTGGGCGGTGATCGCCACCCGGTTGCTTTTGATTTCGGCCAGCTTGTCCACCACCGAGACCCCTTTGGCAGCCAGCTTGTCCACCACCTGGGGGTTGTGGACAACGGGGCCGAAGCTGGCCACGCTGCCATCCTTGGCCGTGGTCTCCACCAGCTCGATGGCCCGGCGGACGCCGAAGCAAAAGCCGTACTCACGCGCCAGCCTGACCTCCATCTACCGCTCCTTCGTGAACAGCGCCGCCGTCTCTGTCCGTGGCCGCCCCTGATATGTTCCCCGCCGGGCCTCAGGCAGCAGCGCGGCTACACGTATCATTATGGCATCCGTGCAAGCCTGCGTCTCCTGCTTCTGGGGGCGCTCGACTCGCTCGCCTACGGTGAAGGGCTCGCCCACCCGTACGGTGATGAGAGGGCGGCGCAGCAGCCGCCAGGGCCTGAGCAGCCCCTCGGTGCCAGTGATGGCCACGGGCACCAGGGGCGCTCCAGTCCGCAGCGCCAGGTAGCCCACGCCTGGCCTCCCCTGTCGCAGGATGGCATCACGACTGCGCGTGCCTTCGGGGAACAGCGCCAAGGCTCCTCCCGCGACCAGCCAGGCCTCGGCGCGGGCCAGCGCCTGGCGGTCCAGGGCCTCGCGGCTCAGCGGGATGGCGCCGTAAAGCCTCACCGCCAGGCCGACCAGCGGTATGGAGAAGAGCTCCCGCTTGGCCAGGAAGCGCACCCGTCGCGGCAAGCTCGCCGCCAGCAGGGGCGGGTCCGCCAGCGACATGTGGTTGGCGACGATGATGAGGGGCCCCGAGGGCAAGGAGCCCTGCCGCTCCACGCGCCAGCGGGCCAGCAGCCACAGGGCGCCGCGCATCGCGCCCGTCATCGCCCCGTAAAACGGGCTCACGCGACCGCCCTCCCCACCAGTTTAAGCACCTCCTGCACCACCTCTGCAAGGGTCAACCCCTGGGTATCGATGATACGGGCGTCTGGAGCAGGCTTTAGGGGGGAGAGCGCCCGCTCGCTGTCGAGGCGGTCCCGGCGCAAGAGGTCCTGTAGGATGGTGTCCAGGTCAGCGGCCTCGCCTTGCTGGGAGAGCTCTCGCTGGCGGCGGCGGGCCCGCTCGTTGGGGGACGCCTCCAGGTAGACCTTGAGGGGAGCCTCGGGGAGCACGACGGTGCCGATATCGCGTCCCACCATGACCAGGCGACCGCCGCGAGCGATCTCCCGCTGGCGGGCTACCAGCGCGCCTCTGACCTGGGGGTGACGCGATACCACCGAGACCGCTTGCTCCACGACGCGGCCCCGCAGCTTGGGCCCCAGCGGGCTCCCGTTGACCACCAACGGGACCTCCCCCGGGCGGCCGTCAGGCGGCAGATCCATAGTCGTCTCCGTCGCCAGTCGCCCCAGCGCCTCCCCCTCTTCTAGATCGACCCCCCGCTGGAGGGCTATCCAGGTGAGGGCCCGGTACATGACGCCAGTGTCGAGGAAACGGTAGCCCAGGTGACGGGCTAGCGCGGCTCCGACGGTGGTCTTGCCCGCCGCCACGGGGCCGTCGAGGGCGATCACGGAAGGGATCATAGGTGAGGCCAAGCCATCTCCTCGGTCGTGCTTCGGGGTAGTAATTATAGCATGCGGTCTGCGGTGGCTTGGCACAAAAAGTCGTCACGCGAAGGCCGGTCACCCTGAGTGAAGCGAAGGGTCTGGCTTCTCAGATTCTCGCTGTGCTCAGCATCACGAGCCACGCCCCCCGTATATCGTCACGGGGAGTCCATAGGGGCGCAGCCCCTCTCGCGGGGGGCCTGGGGGGTGTCCCCCCAACAGTTCTTTCTTCATCCCTCCCCTAGCAGGGAGGGCTAGGGTGAGGGCCTTGGTATAATCTGATGCCATGTTCGAGAAGCTGGAGCGCCAAGAGCAGCGCCTGGCGGAGATCGACGCCCTCCTGGCCGATCCCGCGCTCGCCAGCGATCTCGCCCGCCTGCAACAGCTCGCCCGGGAGCGCAGCGCCCTGGAGGGCCCGCTGACGCTGTTCCGCCGCTACCGCAAGGTGGAGGCCGATATCGCCTCGGCCGAGGCGTTGCTCCAGGCCGAGCGCGATGAGGAGATGCAAGGCCTAGCCCGCGAAGAGCTGGAACGGCTGCGCTTGGAGTGGGAGCGGCTCACCAAGGAGCTACAGCGCGCCCTGCTGCCCCAGGACCCCAACGACCGCAAAGACGTCATCGTGGAGGTGCGGGCGGGCACCGGCGGGGAGGAGGCAGCCCTCTTTGCCGCCGAGCTTTTCCGCATGTACGCCCGCCACGCCGAACGCCTGGGCTGGCACACCGAGGTCCTGTCCACCTCTGAGAGCGAGCGCGGCGGCTTCAAGGAGATCATCTTCGAGGTGCGGGGCAAAGGGGCCTTCAGCCGCCTGAAGTTCGAGCGGGGCGTCCACCGGGTGCAGCGCGTGCCCCTCACCGAGGCTCAGGGCCGCATTCACACCTCCACCGCCACCGTGGCTGTCCTGCCCGCGGTGGAGGAGGTGGATGTCCAGATCGACCCCGGCGCGCTGCGCATCGACATCTACCACTCCGGCGGCGCCGGCGGTCAGAATGTGAACAAGGTGGCCACCGCGGTGCGCATCACCCATCTGCCCACGGGCCTAGTGGTCGCTTGCCAGGACGAGCGCTCCCAGCTCAAGAACAAGCAGAAGGCTATGGCCGTGCTGCGGGCCCGCCTCTACGATATGAAGGCGCGGGAGCAGGAGCAGCAGCAGGCCCAAAGCCGGCGCGCCCAGGTAGGGACGGCGGAGCGGTCGGAGAAGGTGCGCACCTACAACTTCCCCCAGGATCGCCTTACCGACCACCGCATCGGCCTGACCCTGCACAACCTCCCCGCCATCCTCAACGGGGAGCTGGACACGCTATTGGACGCCCTGGCCGCCAGCGCCCAGGCAGAGCAGCTCGCCACCGTCTCGTCGTGAGGGCGCCTTTGGCCTAGGCCGTGCGCAGCGCCGAGAGGCGCAGCGCCCGGAAGTGCCCGTCGCGCAGCTCGTTCACCAGGCCCTTGACATCGCTGACGGGGCGCTCGAACTCGGTCAGGCAGGTGCCGATGTTGCTGACGAAATGGGCGTCGGAGCCGGCGATGCCGTGGCAGCGTCCCCTCTCCGCCAGGGTCTTGGCGCGGTCGTTCTCCCAGTGGCTGCTGCCGCCGTTGATGAGCTCCACCACCGGCACCCGCTCCAGGGGGAAACCCTTGCTCAAGAACTCGATCAGGCCGTTCCCCCGGCGGCCGGGGTGGGCGGGCACGGCGATGCCGCCGCAGCGCTCCGCCTCGGTGATGAGCTTCAGGGGGTCCATCTTGACATCGGTGAAGTCGATGGCCTGCTGGAGCGCCGGGGTGACGCCGTAGACCAGGAAGTGGCCGCAGGCCGTGTCCAACTCGGAGCCGCGCAGGACGAGCACGTCGTACTGGGCGGCTAGGTCGGCGTAATCGTGGCCGGCGTCAAAGCCTCGGTGCTCGGTAAGGACGATGCCGTCTAGGCGGTGGTTCTTGCGCAGGACGGTGGTGATCCACTTCAGATATTGCTCGACGGTAGCGCGGGCGTCGTCCGAGAACACCGAGTGGGTGTGCATGTCGATGACCGTCGGCAAGGTGAGGTCTCTCTCTCGTTAACCTGGGCTTGCCCTTGGGTAGGCGGGCCCATGCCCCGAAGTATATCATCGCCAGGGGTCGCTAAGGCCAGAACAGCTTCTGGGCGGCCCGTCGCAGCTCGCCCCGGAAGTCGGGGTGGGCGATGGCGATGAGCTCGCGGGCCCGCTCCCGCACCGAGCGGCCCAGCAGGCTGGCGACGCCGTATTCCGTCACCACATAGTCGGCCCAGTGCCGGGGCACCGTCACCACGGCGCCCGGCTCCAGCCAGGGCATGATGCGGGAGGCGGTCCCACCCTGAGCAGTGGACTGGAGCATCATGATGGACCGTCCGCCGCGGGACTGCAAAGCGCCGAAGACGAAGTCGGGCTGGCCCCCGGCCCCGCTGTACATGAGGGGGCCGATGCCCTCCGAGGCGGTCTGGCCCGTCAGGTCAATGGCCATGGATCTGTTGATGGCGACCATGTTGTCGTGGGCGGCGATGGTATTGATGTTGATGACGTACTCTTGCTCGTAGAGCTCGAACATAGGGTTCATATGAATGTAGGCCATGTCCTCGGGGTCGCGGCCGAAGTTGGTGGCCACCACCTTGCCCGGGTGCAGGGTCTTGCGGCGGCCTGTGATGACGCCCTCTTTCACCAAGCGGACGATGCCCGGCACCAGGTTTTCGGAGTGGTATCCCAGGTCATGCTTGTTGTCGAAGGGGCCCAGCATCGCCAGGTGGCTACCTAGCAGGCCAGCCCCGATCTCGAAGGTATCGCCGTCTCGTATCAGGCTGCTCACGTAGCCGGCGATCTCCTTGAGCGCAGGCGGCGGCTCCCGCCGGGGAAGAGGCAGGCGCTGGGGCGTGTTTTCTATGAAGGCCGTGATCTTGGAGACGTGGATGGCGTTATCGCCGTAGGTGCGGATGAGGTCCTGGTTCACCTCGGCCAGCACCGCCCGGGCGGAGGCGCAGTGCTGCTTCTTGGACCAGATGCTGGAGCCGAAGGAGCAGGAGCCATGCTCGTCGGGGGGCGATACCGTCATCATGAAGACGTCGGCGGGCCTGGCGCCTGGGCGCCCCTCCCGGATCGGCTTCCAGTAGTTGGAGAAGAGGTTGGGGAGCCAGTCGGCGCGCCGCTCCTGTACCATCGCTCGGTTGTGCTGGGACATGTAGGTCTCGAAGCGGAACTGGAAGCTCTGCGCATATGCCGGGTCGAACCAGCCCGGGTCCACTATGGGCGTGCACTGGAGGATCTCCACGTCGTGGACCTCTCCCAGGCGCGCGGCCAGGGCCTCCAGCAGGGCCTCGGGGTCGGAGAGGAGGGCGATGGCCACCCGGTCTCCCGAGCGGACCAGGCGCACCGCCTCCTCCGCGGTCATGAGCTTGCGTTGGTAGTCCTCGCGCCAGTCCATGCTCCCCTCCTGGGCTACTCCCTTGGCAAGGGGCCGGAGCTGCTGGCAAGCCTGGCCGGGGCGGGTTTCGACATTGCCCTGCACGATTCGCTGTACGCCCACGTGCAGCTCTACCAGGAGATGGGGGTCCGCTTCCCACCTCACCGGATATACCAGGCGGGCGAGGAGGCGGGCCGGGTGCTGATCTTCCCGCCCAGCATCAGGAGGGCGGCCCTGCGCGATAGGATACCGAGCGCCGCCACCGCCTACGTCTCGGGCTGGGCGGTGGACTGGGGGACCAGCCGGCGCCTGGGGGTGGACGCCGCCTTCCCGCTCTCGGACCACGCCGATTACGCTGACCTGATCGCCTACGTGGAGCGGGTGCGGCCCCAGGAGGTGTATACCGTCCACGGCTTCGCCCAGGAGCTGGCCCGCGACCTACGGCTCAGGGGCTGGAATGCCCGGGCCCTGAAGAGCGGCCAGCAGCTCAGGCTGCTGTAGCCGCACCCCTGACAGCATCCCCGGGGGCGGCTACAATGGCCCTATGAGCACGCACGAGATCGGCCTTTTCGAGGCTATCGACACTCTTCGCAGCATGCGCCATCTGAAGCCGGACCCGGTGCCGGAGGCCGCGCTGCGCCGCATCCTGGAGGCTGCCATCAAGGCGCCCAGCGGCATGAACAGCCAGCCCTGGAACTTCCTGGTGGTCCGGGACGCCGACCTGCGACGGCGCGTGGGCGCGTTCTACCGCCAGGCGTTCCTCGAGGTCTACGGCGACGGCGGGTCCGGGGCCCGCAACCTGACGCCGGCGGACGAGCGCGTCAGGGCCTCGGCCCAGCACCTCGCCGACCACATGGGCGAGGCGCCCGTCCTGCTGCTGGTATGTCTGCGCCACTCCTACGATAGGCCGCCCGAGGGCCGCGCCTACTCCTCCATACTGCCCGCGGTGCAGAACATACTCCTGGCCGCCCGGGGCCTAGGCCTGGGCACGACCCTCACCAGCCTGCACAAGCGCTATGAGCGCGAGGTCAAGGAGCTGCTGGGCATCCCCGACCACGTGGAGACGGTAGCCCTCATCCCCATCGGCTACCCTGAGCGGGGGCGCTTCGCCCCTCCGCCCCGGCGGCCGGTGGAGGAGGTGACCTTCGGGGAGCGCTGGGGCCAGAAGCTCTGGTGAGGAGCGGTGGTCATGCCTGAGCTTAAGCCGCTGGTCGCCACGCCGCGCCCGTCCCCCGGAAACGACCTGGGAGGTCATGTTCCGTTGGTGGTGAGCTTGTCGAACCACAGGGCGGACAACAGATTGGCGGCCCGCGCCTTCACCTTTGCATCTTGCGTCGTACCCGAGGATGGCTAGGGTGCCCGGTCCCCGGCCCCAACCCGCCAGCGGGCCCACGCTGAAGGACATCCAGGCCGCTCGGGCGCGCATCGCCCACGTCGCGCGGCCCACGCCCCTCATCTCCTCCCCCAGCCTCGATGCCATCCTGGGCTGCACCCTGCTGCTCAAGGCGGAGAACCTGCAGCGCACGGGCTCGTTCAAGGTCCGTGGCGCCGCCAACAAGATCGCCTGTCTGGGCGTCGAGGAGAGGCGCCGGGGGGTGGTGGCGGCCAGCGCGGGCAACCATGCCCAGGGGGTGGCGCTGGCGGCCCAAGTCGCGGGCATCCGGGCCGTTGTCGTCATGCCTCGTCATGCCTCCCTCGCCAAGGTCGCGGCGACCAGGGCCTACGGCGCTGAGGTACTCCTGCATGGCGATAGCTTCGATGACGCTCTGGTCAGAGCCCAGCAAGTGAGCCAGGAGCGAGAGCTGACCTTTATCCACGCCTTCGACGACGCCGCGGTGGTGGCCGGCCAGGGGACCATTGGCCTGGAGTTGCAGGAAAGCGCCTCCCAGGCCGACGCCGTCCTGGTGCCGGTGGGTGGAGGGGGCCTTATCGCCGGGGTAGCGGCCGCGCTTAAAGAGTCCGGCTGCCGCGCCGAGGTCATAGGTGTCCAAGCGGCGGCGGCGCCGGCTCTGGCGCGCTCCCTTAGCGCTGGCAGGCTGCGGCCGGCGAGGCCCCGCAGCACCGTGGCCGATGGCATTGCCGTGGGCCACCCGGGCCCGCTCCCCTTTCAGCTCATCCGCCGCTATGTGGACCGCATGGTGGTGGTGGACGACGAGCTGATAACCCAGGCCATGGTCATCTTGCTGGAGCGGACCAAGCTGGTGGTGGAGGGGGCGGGGGCGGTGGGGGTGGCCGCCCTCCTGGGCGGCCTGGTCGAGGGCCGCGGGCGCCGAGTGGTAGCGGTGCTCAGCGGCGGCAACATCGACTCCAACCTCATCGCCCGAATCCTGGAGCACGGCCTGGCCCACGCGGGCCGCTATCTGGTCTTGCGGGTGGCTGTCAGGGACCAGCCGGGGCGTCTGGCGCGGCTGCTGGAGTGCATCGCCCAGGCCGAGGTGAACGTCCTGGAGGTGGCCCACCACCGCGCCGCTACCCACCTGCCCATCGGCATCGTCGAGGTGGAGGTCACCGTGGAGACCAGGGACGCCGCCCACGGGGAGGAGGTTTGCGCCCACCTGGAGCTCCACGGGTACTCCCGCGGTTCCCCCGGCCCGGGCCCCTTCGGTGTCCCCGTGCGCTACTTCGTGTCCAAGGAGGCGGAGTGGGAACAGCCCAGCCGGAGGCGAGGGGCCCGGTGAGGGCCGTCATCTTTGATGTGGACGGGGTGCTGGCGGACAGCGAGCCCCTCTACCACGAGGCCCACAACATGGTCCTGGGCGAGCTGGGGCGGACCCTCTCCGAGGAGGAGAACCGCCAGATCCTGGGCGCCACGGTAGAGCACTCCTGGCGCTGGATAATGGAACGCTTCCATCTGACAGGTCCCCTGGAGGAGTGGCTTGCCCGCTATGACCGCGCAGTGGTGGAGGTCTTGCAGGCCCAGGTCGAGCCCAGCCCCGGCCTGTACGCCTTGCTGGACCTGCTCGCGGCCCGCGGGCTGCCCTTGGGACTCGCCTCCTCATCCCAGGCTAACTGGGTGAGGGCGATCCTCCAAAAGCTCGACCTGGCAGGACGGTTCCAGACGGTTATCTCCGGGGAGATGGTGGCCCGGGGGAAGCCGGCCCCCGACTGTTATCTCCTGGCCGCCCAGGGTCTGGGGGTGGAGCCCAGCCGCTGCCTGGCCATCGAGGACACGCCGGTGGGAATCAGAGCGGCCCGGGCCGCGGGCATGCTGGTGGTGGCTGTCGTCACCCCGATGACGGCGGGACTGGACCTCTCCCAGGCGCACCATGTGGTCCCTTCCTTGGAGCGCTTCGACCCCGCCTGGCTGGGCGCCCGGGCGCCCCTCTGAGGACCCAGGTGGGAACAGTGGCGGTTCTCGGTGTGCCTCTTGACGGGCCCGCCAGCGTTGGAGTACGCTAGGTTCGAAAGTTGACCTATGGGGTCAACATTGGGGGAGGTGTGCATGCCGGTACTGGAAAAGACCCCGATAGTACCCAAGAAACCAGGGGCCGTGGTCATCGATGCCGACAAGTGCAAGGGCTGCGAGCTCTGCGTTTACTACTGCCCGCAGGACACCCTCGCGATGTCAAAGACCGTGAACAAAAGGGGCAACCCCGTGGCTATCGTGGTGCGCGACAACTGCACGGCCTGTATGGAGTGCGCGCGGGTCTGCCCGGACATCTGCATAGCCGTTTACCGGTAGACGGCCGGTAGACGAGGGTGCGCCCCGGGGGGTTCATAGTCTCGGACCGCTCGGTGACCGAAACCAAGAGGGTATACGACGATGAAAAAAACGAAGCTGAAGGGGCCACTGATCCCTTGGGCGTCAAGCGCACCGATATCGGCCTGATGAGCCTGCCCTTTAGCAAGATCGCTTACGAGGAGTTGGGCAACCAGCTGGTGGCCACCCTGGTCGGCGTGGGGGCCTTCCTGGAGCTTACCAAGGTCCTTAAAATGGAGTCGGCGAAGGAGGCCCTGAAGCTGGCCATCCGCCCGGGGCGGCACAAGTTCTTGGCTATCAGCGAGAAGGCTCTGGAGCGCGGCGCGCAGGCCGTTCGCAAGGGCGAGGTCCAATGGCACAACCAGAAGGCGATCACCCTCTGGAAGATGCCCCAGGCGGCCCGGGCGTAAGGGTAACGAGAGGTCAAGGGCAAAGGGTCGTTCCTCCGGGAGCGAGCCTTTAGTGTGAGTCGCGAGTGTTAACGGCCTCTGGGGAAAGGGAGTGGGGTCCGTGGCAGCGACGGAGGCCTTGGGGCCTGTCATCACCTCCTTGGACGGGCTGGTGGAGGCCTTCTGCCACTACTTCGAATACGACCAGCAGGGGCGCGGTAGCTTCATCTCCGGACGCGAGCCGGAGGTGGCGATGCGGAACTGGTACCTGGACTTCCTTCATCTGGAGGTTACGGGGCCCAATTCCTACGCCTGGGTCTGCCCCGGCTGCCGCCAGCCTCGCGTGGCCAAGCACGACAGCCTGTACACCCTGCGCTACGACTTCGACTTCTGGCAGCTCTGCCCCCAGTGCGCCCGCCCCGCGGAGGAGTGAACGGCGCTCTGCAGCCGGTCCACCGGGCCATACGGAAGGGGCCCTGGCGCGCATCAGGCTTTGACGAGGGCACCAAGTTTTAGGACGGTGTTCCAGTTGCGACCGGTGACTCGTGTTCCAAACTTCTTTTCGATGAGGGTGTTCGTCAGGCGCGAGCGGCCGATACCCCTCGGGTAGACGATGTAAGCCTGTCTACCTTCCACTCGGAAGACCTCCGGGCCAGTGATGGCGGCCCGCAGCGCGTCCACGTCCTTGGCATTCGGCGCCTCCTTCAGAAACATGGCGACGAGATGGCCAGGATCGCGCTCGGCTTCCTCGCGGAAGGGATTGTGTGCGACGACAGCCTTCCATTCCTCGGCGGTGCGGACGAAGAAGTCCGTTTGAAGCGCGAGGCGCTGCGCGGCCTCCGCCTCTAGCAAGCGTTCGAGGTGCGCGCCCGTTCGCGCGTCGCTTCGAAAAACGAGATTGCCGCTTTGGAGCAGTGATTGTGCGTCTACGAATCCCAGTTGCGTGAGGAGGTCGCGCAGGTCAGCCATGGCGACTTGCTTGTGGCCGCCGACATTGATGCCACGGAGGAGGGCCAGATGCAGCCCTTCAGAGCTAACACCGCAACCGGCCAGTTTGCCGTGCTCCTTGTCCTCAGGGCCCAGCGGGCGCGTCCGCCAGTCCGAGCTGGGCCTGTAGCTCCTTGATCTGCCGCTCGATCTGCTCCAGGGCGCGATAGTCCTCATCGCAGAGCAGGTAGCAGCGCCGCATGTAGAGCTGGCTAAGCTGGCTCCCTGGCTCTCCGGGGAGGCAGGCCAGGCGGATAAGCTCGTCCAGGCCGTATTTCTCCGGCAGGTGCTGGCCGATGGCGCGCATCTGCTCGATGGCCTCCTGAACCAAGGCGCTTGCCCTGCCCTCCACGGCGTACCTCAGGGTGCCCACCAGCTTCGCTAGCTCAGCCAGCCGCTCCCGCTCGCTCATCATGGAGTACAGGAAGGGCCCCAGGTCCCCCGCGGAGATCGGCGCCTCCTTCTCGATGGTGGCGGCGAAATCGAGCCAGAGGGCGTGGTAGGCCTGCGCCGCATCACTGACCGCCTGGAGGGCAGCCGCCACGTCCTGCGCGTCGAGGCTGCCGCCGAACAGGATATCGTCATCGCGGGCCTCGGCGAGTTGCCGCATGAAAAAGCGGCTGGGCAGCTCTTCGGGGACCGGCGGCAAGGGGATGGCGGCGACGCTCTGCATCTCCTGGAGAGGGAACTTGGACGCGATCAGCGGCGGCATGTACTTCGCTAGGTTCAGGGCCACCGGCGGCACCACCAGGTAGGTCGCTAGCACCTGCTCCTGAGGTCCCTGGGCCTGGAAGTACAGGATGGCGTGGCCCTTCGGTCGCGCGCGCTCGCCTCGTTCAAAATCAAGCGGCATAAGAGCAGTCCCGGGGGTAATCCCCCACCACTGTGCTACCCAAGGGGCTTCGTCTAGGCAAGGGCTCAGGCCACCTTGCGCGAAAATCGCATCTTGTCGGAACAGAGGAGTGCGGAGGGTCCTCCCCTCTGCCGGGGGCCAAAGGGGACGTCCCCCTTTCTCTTCCTCTCATAGTATCCCCTTCCTGGCCAGGAAGGGGGCGAGGGGGATAGTCGATCGCATCTCTCAGGGGAGAGCCAGATCGAAGAAAACGAGACGTTTTGCGCAAGACTGGCTCAGGCCGGAAGGCCCAGGTGTTTCCCCAGGACCTCGCCGATCTTGGGGAAGAAGTCGGAGCGCACCAGCACCTCGGTGCAGCCGCCCTGGCGGGCCGCCCGCAGCGCGGCGGGCTCGGTGTGGCGTCCGAAGGCGATCACGGGTGCGCGCGCGTTGCCTCCATGCACCTCCTGGACGACGGCGGCGGGATCGAATCCTCCCACTTGTAGGTCTACCACCACCAGGTCGGGCGCGCCCGCGGCCAGCTTGGACGGCAGCTCGGCGGGGCTGCGGACCGCCACGCAGCGGAACCCCCTGGCCTTGGCCGCCTCGGCGATCTGGATGCTGGAGTTGAAGTCAGCGGTCAGGGCGAAGATAGTCTTGCTCTCGCTCAACGCCGCCCTCCTGGCGTTTCCAGTCTATCACGGTTGCGGGCGGGGCTGCGGCCCTGCTGGTGCTAGAATTGGATAGAGTGCCGAGGGGGTGTTCCGTGGAGCAGGATCAGGCCCGCCAGTCCGCCCGCGAACTTTTTCAGGAGGCCTATCGTCTCCAGATGGCGGGGGAGCTGCCGGAGGCCCTGAAGCTGTACACCAGGTCTATTGAGATCCACGCCACGGCGGAGGCCTACACCTTCCGAGGCTGGACCCATAGCTTCATGGGGAGCGTGGACGAGGCCATCGCAGACTGTCAGCGCGCCATTGAGGTGGACCCCGACTTCGGCAACCCCTACAACGACATCGGGGCCTATCTCATTGAGAAAGGGCAGCTCGACGAGGCGATCCCCTGGTTGGAGAAGGCGCAGCACGCCCGCCGCTACGAGGCCCGCCAGTTCCCTCACGCCAACCTGGCCCGCATATACGAGCGCAAGGGAGACTGGCACCGGGCTATCGCCGAGTACCAGGAAGCCCTGAAGCTGGAACCCGGGTACGAGCACGCCGCCAAGGCCCTCTCCCGGCTGCGGGGGATGCTGAACTAGGGTATCGGAAGCGCCCGCGGCTTCAGCTATTACCGCGAGCTTGTTTTGGAGTAAGGCACGAGGACATGAAAAAGGCGCTAACCAAAATGTGCGACTATGTAGTTCGTGTCCAGGTCACGGCGCTTGAGGAGGGTGGGTTCTTGGCCACATGCCCGGACCTTCCGGGTTGTCGCGCCGAGGGCCGGAGCATTCCAGAGGTCCTGGACTTCATCAGCGACGTTGCCGAGAAAGTCATCGGCTTGATGCAGGTCGAGGGTCTGCAAATACCTGAAAACATCAGGATGCACCGGAGGAGGGAGGCTCTCCAGAGTGAGATACTAGTATCAGTAGTCGGTGGATGACCTATGGAGAGTTAACCAGAAAGCTGCGCAGGCTCGGCTTCCAAATGTACCGGCGTGCTAAGGGTAGTCACGAAATTTGGTGGAACCCAAGCACCAGAGTGCTCACAACCATCTCAGCCCACAAGGACCGAGAGATCCCGAAGGGCACCTTGGCGGATATTCTCAAGCAGCTTGGCCTGACGATTGATGAACTGCGGCGTAACTAAGCCATGACCACCACTATCGCGGCGCCGGGCCGCTTCCAGCTTGTCTCTGACTTCAAGCCCATGGGCGACCAGCCTCAGGCCATCGCCAAGCTGGCCGATGGCGTGAACCTGGGCCTGAAGTGGCAGACCCTGCTGGGAGTCACCGGCTCCGGCAAGACCTTCACCATGGCCAACGTCATTGAGACCGCGCAGCGGCCCAGCCTGGTGCTGGCGCCCAACCGCACCCTGGCCGCCCAGCTCTACTCCGAGTTCAAGGAGTTCTTCCCCCACAACGCCGTCGAGTACTTCGTCTCCTACTACGACTACTACCAGCCGGAGGCCTACATACCCCGGACCGACACCTACATCGAGAAGGACGCGGACATCAACGAGGAGATCGACAAGCTGCGCCACCGCGCCACCAGCGCCCTCTTCGAGCACCGCGACGTGATCATCGTTGCCTCCATCTCCTGCATCTA
Source organism: Dehalococcoidia bacterium (assembly GCA_009692805.1). Lineage (GTDB taxonomy): Bacteria > Chloroflexota > Dehalococcoidia > SHYM01 > SHYM01 > SHYM01. The sequence goes on from SHYM01000002.1 coordinate 40,171, forward strand.
CGGCCTGGGCGAGCCCAGCGAGTATCGCTCCTTCGTCATCGAGCTGGAGAAGGGGCAGCGCTACAACCGCGACAAGCTCGTGCGCCGCCTGATCGACCAGCAGTACGAGCGCAATGACGCCGACTTCACCCGCGGCCGCTTCCGCATCCGGGGCGACACCCTGGAGCTACGGCCTTCCTACGAGGACATCGCCCTGCGGCTCGAGTTCTTTGGCGACCAGTTGGAGCGCATTGTGGAGCTGGACCCCCTCACGGGCGAGCTATTGAACGAGCGGGACCGCGTCGCCATCTATCCCGCCAAGCATTGGGTCACCAGCGCCGACAAACTTCAGCTCGCCATCGCCGATATCGAGCGGGAGCTGGCGGAGCGCGTGGCTGACATGAGCGCCAGGGGCAAGGTGCTGGAGGCGGCGCGGCTGGAGCAGCGCACTCACTACGACCTGGAGTCGATGCGCGAGTTCGGCTACTGCCCCGGCATCGAGAACTACTCCCGCCACCTCCAGCGCCGTCCCGTGGGCAGTCCACCCTGGACACTGCTGGACTACTTCCCCGACGACTTCCTGCTGTTCATCGACGAGTCCCACATCTCCATCCCCCAGGCGCGGGGCATGTACCTGGGCGATCTCTCCCGCAAGGAAACCCTGGTGGAATACGGGTTTCGGCTGCCCTGCGCCCTGGACAACCGGCCCCTCTCCTTCCCGGAGCTGGAGGGGCGGCTGCACCAGGTCGTCTGCGTCTCGGCTACCCCTGGACCCTACGAGAAGGCCCGCTCCGAGCAGGTGGTGGAGCAGGTGATCCGGCCCACGGGCCTCCTGGACCCGACCATCGAGGTCAAGCCCACCGAGGGGCAGATAGATGACCTGCTGCATCAGGTCCGCGCACGGGCCCAGCGCGGCGAGCGCTGCCTGGTGACCACCCTCACCAAGCGCATGGCCGAGGAGCTGGCCGACTACTTGCTCGAGATGGGCGTCAAGGTCCACTATTTGCACTCGGAGATCGACACCATCCAGCGGGTGGAGATCCTGCGCGACCTGCGCCTGGGTATCTACGACGTGGTGGTGGGCATCAACCTGCTGCGGGAGGGGCTCGACCTGCCCGAAGTAAGCCTGGTGACCATCCTGGACGCCGACAAGGAGGGCTACCTGCGCTCGGGCGGCTCCCTTATCCAGACCATCGGCCGGGCATCGCGCCACGTGGAGGGCCACGTCATCATGTACGCCGACCGGGTGACCGACTCCATGCGCCAGGCCATCGATGAGACCTACCGGCGGCGCGCCATCCAGCAACGCTACAACGAGGAGCACGGCATCAGCCCCCAGGGCATCAGCAAAGCTATCAAGGACCTCACAGACCAGGTCAGGATGGTGGCCGAGCAGGCGACGGAGTACCGCACGGACACCCGGCGCGCTGCCGTGGGCCAGATGGACAAGAGCGCCATCCTGAGGCTCGTCAAGGACTTGGAGTCACAGATGAAGCGGGCGGCGAAGGAGCTCCAGTTCGAGAAGGCGGCCCTCATCCGCGACCAGGTCATCGACCTGCGCCGCGAGCTGGTGAGCATCGACGATGTTGCCATCGCCGCCCAGGGCAAGCCCTACTCAGGTTCTGCTCATCCTTCGACAGGCTCAGGACGAGCGGATGATATGACCGTTGGTGGTGAGCCTGTCGAACCACAAGCCCCTGGAATGCGTAGCGCCTACGCCTTCTACGAGCAGGCGCCGGAGACGCCAGCGCTCGAAGGGGAGCTGCCGCCGGGCTTGCTGGCCCTGGACGGCAAGAAACGCCGACGCCATTCTGCTAAAGCTGATGCGGCTCCCCCTCTGCCCCTGGGCGAGGGTAAGAGTGAGGGCGCATCGCCCCCGGACCGTCTCCTGGAGCACGAGACCAAGCGCTCTCTTTACAAGTCGGCCCGCAAGCTGGGGGGCCGCCGCAAGCGCTGAACCCCCCGCCTCAAGCGCCGCCGTGGCACTTCTTGTACTTCTTGCCGCTCCCGCAGGGGCAGGGCGCGTTGCGGCCTATCTTGGCGCCCCCGGTCTGCTCCTGGAATCGCCGCCCGTCGGCCTTCCGTTCCTGACAGGCGGCGCAGGTGCATGCCGGCGGGTGCTGCTCGTACCAGTTGGTGCGCCCGGTCCCGATGGTCAAGCGACATCCCCTTTGGGCCAAGTGCGTTCCATCCTATACCCTTGGCCCTGAGCTTGTCGAAGGGCGAGCCGTGGCAAGCTGGGGCGCAGAGAATAGGCTAGCCGCTGTCTTGTGACTGGCCTCGTGATAAGATTGCTGCTCGGAGACGTGCAACCGTGGTCGAACAAGAGGCGGCGAGGCAACGCCCCGTCAAGGTCATGGGCATCAGCGGCAGCCTCCGGGGCGGCTCCTCCAGCCTGCTAGCGCTGCAGGTCGCCCTGGATGGGTCGGCGGCCCTGGGCGCCCAGACGGAGCTCCTTGACCTCCAAGAGCTGGACTTGCCCATGTTCCGCCCCCAGGTGCCGTTGGAGGACTGCCCCGACAGCGTGCGGCTGCTGCTGCGTCAGGTCCGCGAGGCCGACGCCATGCTCTGGTCGGGGCCTGCCTATCACGGCACCATCAGCGGGGCCCTCAAAAATGCCCTGGACTATCTGGAGTTCCTCAACACCGAGCGGCCGCTGTACCTGACGGACAAGGTGGTGGGGCTCATCGCCACGGCCGGGGGCGCCATGGCCAGCGTCAACACCATCAACGCCATGGCCCACGTGGCGCAAACGCTGCGGGCCTGGATGGCGACCATCCAGGTGCCCATCGGGCCTACCCGCGATCTGTTTCAGAATGGCGAGCTCAAGGACGAGCCTACCCGGGAGCGGCTGCGGATGCTGGGCCGGCAGGTGGTGCGCTTCGTCCAGTCGCGTCAGGCGCGATAGGGCTAGGCTCCTGGGCCGCTGAAACTTTGGTCCCGCATGTGGCAGATGGAGGGTTGTAAATCTCCCTGAAGCCTAAATCGCGCTCGATTGGCACAGGTGTCAGGTGAGGCGCGGCGCTTTCCCCGCGCTGCTGCTGGCGCTGGTCCTGCTCGTCGCGGCGGCCTGTCAGCCGCAGGCGCTATCCCCGACGGAGCTGGAAGTCCACTTCGTGGATGTGGGCCAGGGCGATGGTATCCTGGTGCGGGTCCCGGGCGGCGGCGACCTGGTTATCGACGGCGGCAGGCGCAGCTCTGGCTTTGCCGACTATTTGGCACGACGGGGCGTGCGCTCCCTGGCTATTGCGGTCGCCACGAACCCTGATGCCGACCACATCGGCGGTTTGGTAGGTGTCTTGAAGGCGTTGCGGGTAGAAGAGGTGTGGCTGAGCGGCCAGCCCAATGCCACCCAGACCTACGAGGACTTCGTGGATGCCGTCGCGGCGGCCAAGGCCAGGACCACGGCGGTGCGCCGCGGACAGGAGCGGATCTTGGGCGGGGCGCGGCTGACTGTGCTGCACCCGCTGGAGCCATTATTCGCGGGACGCAACAACAACTCGGTGGTGGTGCGGCTGGACTATGGGGAGGTGAGCTTTCTTTTCATGGGCGACGCCGAGCGGGCGGCGGAGGAGAGCATGCTGGGGTCAGGCCTCCCGCTGCGGGCCACGGTCCTAAAAATGGGGCATCATGGCTCGCGGACCTCCTCCTCGCCTCCCTTCGTGGAGGCCGTCGCGCCTCAGTACGCCGTGTACCAGGCGGGACGCGGCAATCCCTACGGACACCCCCATGCCGAGGCCCTGGCGTCCGTCCGGGCCGCAGGAGCCAGCGTCCTAGGCACCGCTGTGAACGGCACCATCGTCATACGCAGCGACGGCCGCTCGCTGCGCGTCCGGACGGAGCGCTGACGGCGTCCCCTCTCCGTTGTGGGATGTAGACTATAGTATGGAACGCGCCTGCATAGACCGCATAGACGAGGGCCTGGCCACGCTTATGGTCGGCGCGGAGGGGCGGGAGCTGGTGGTGCCGCTGGCGGCGCTGCCAGCGGGCATCGCGGCGGGCGACTGGCTGCAGGTCGAGCTGGAGGGTGGACGCCTAGTGCGGGCCACGGTGGACAGGACTGAGACCGCCCGCCGGCGCCGCCGCATCAGGGGCAAGCTGGACCGGCTGCTGGCCCGAGGCCCGAAGCCTCCCTGATCCTCAGGGGGCCGGGCTCTGGTATCAGGCGTAAGGCAGGTAATTGCTGTCACTGAGGGGTGCAGTATGAAGGTCATGCGAGTGTCCGACTACGGCGGGCCCGAGGCGATGAAAATGGAGGAGCTGCCAGACCCCAAGCCAGGCCCCGGGCAGGCACTGGTGAAGATTGCCGCCTGCGGCGTCAACTTTGTGGATATCTACCAGCGGTCGGGGGCCTACAAGCTGCCGCTGCCGCTTTCGATGGGGCAGGAGGGGGCCGGTGTGGTCGAGGCCGTGGGCGCCGGTGTCTCGGAGGTACGGGCCGGCGACCGCGTGGCCTGGACCGGAATCCAGGGCTCCTACGCCACCCACGTCGTGGCTCCCGCGGCGAGGCTGGTGGGGCTCCCGTCGCGCTTGACGTTCAACGACGGCGCCGCCGCCATGCTCCAAGGGATGACGGCCCACTACCTGGTGAACACCACCTACACGCTCAAGCGGGGCGACACCTGCCTGATCCACGCGGCCGCCGGAGGCGTGGGGCTCCTCCTGTGCCAGATGGCGAAGCGGGCCGGGGCACGGGTCATCGGTACCGCCTCCACGGAGCAGAAGGCGAAGCTCGCGCGGGAGGCGGGGGCGGACGAGGTCATCCTCTACAGCCAGAGCGACTTCGAGCCCGAGGTGAAGCGCCTCACTGAGGGCCGGGGCCTGCAGGTGGTCTACGACTCCGTGGGCAAGGACACCTTCGAGCGCAGCCTGAACTGCCTGGTCCCGCGGGGCTACCTGGTCCTCTTCGGCCAGTCCAGTGGCCCGGTCTCGGCCTTTGACCCTCAGGTACTCAACGCCAAGGGCTCTCTGTTCCTGACCCGCCCGAGCCTGGGCCACTACACCGCGACCCGCGAGGAGCTGCTGCGGCGCTCCGGGGAGGTGCTGGGGTGGGCCGCCTCGGGGCAGCTCAAGCTGAGGATCGAAAAGGTGCTTCCCCTGGGGGACGCCGCCGAGGCCCACCGCCTCCTGGCCGGGCGCCTGACCACCGGCAAGCTTCTGCTCCTCCCCTGAGGACGCCATCGACCATCCCCCTGCCCCCTTCCTAGCCAGGAAGGGGGTAATATAAAAGGGAGAGAAAAGGGGGACACCCCCTTTGGCCCCCCCGGCAGATCCCGAGCATCGGGACTCTGCACTCCCCCAATTGCCGGTGGGATACCCTCTTTGTGCAAAGGCGGCTAGGGGTACGATAGTCTCACCATGAACTGCAAACCCTCTCCCTTGAAGGACGAGGGTCGGCCAAGTAAAGGGCCCAAGTAGAGGGAAGAACATGCGCTATCGCGAGCTAGGGTCAACAGGCCTCCTCCTCTCCGAGGTCGGCTTCGGCTGTTGGACCCTCAGCACGGGCTGGTGGGGCAAGGTCTCCGACGACGAGGCGGTCCGCCTCTTGCGGCGCGCCTACGACCTGGGCGTCACCTTCTACGACTCCTCGGACACCTACGGCAACGGCCGCTCCGAGCGCCAGCTGGCCACGGCCTTCGGACGTATGCGAGACAAGGTGGTTATCGCCACTAAGTTCGGCTACGACTGGTATCGCTACGCAGGAGAGCGTCGAGGGCAGCAGGAGATCCCCCAGGACTGGTCGGCGCGCCAGATCCGCTTCGCCTGCGAGGAGAGCCTAAAGCGCCTCGACAGCGACTACATCGACATCTATCAGATGCACAACCCCAAGATGGATGCCATCGCCGCCGCCGCTGCCTTCGAAGAGCTGGAGCGCCTGAAGGCCGAGGGCAAGCTGCGCTGCTACGGCATCGCCCTGGGGCCCGCCATCGGCTGGCGGGAGGAGGGGCTGCGGGCGCTCAAGGAGCGCACCCCAGGGATGCTGCAGATCATTCATAACCTGCTGGAGCAGGACCCCGGGCGCGACCTCATCACCGCCGCCAGGGAGCGTGGCGTAGGGGCGGTGGTGCGGGTGCCCCACTCCAGCGGGATGCTGGAGGGGCGCTATACCCTCGACACCACCTTCGACCCCAGCGACCACCGCAGCCATCGCCCGCGGGCCTGGCTGGAAGAGGGGCTCCAGAAGATCGAGAGCCTGCGCTTCCTGACCGAAGGCCGGGGCCGTACTCTGGCCCAGGCGGCTCTGCGCTGGCTCTTCGCCGAGCCGGCCATCGCCTCCGCCCTGCCCAACATCTACAACGAGGAGCAGTTGGTGGAGTTCGCGGGCGCCTCCGGCTGTCCCGACCTGACGGCGGAGGAGTTGGCTCGCATCGCCGACCTCTACGACCACAACTTCCATGTTCAGAACCAGCCCACCAAGGCATGAGCGGAGACCCCCTTTAGGGGGTCTGCAAGGGGCACCGTTTGTCCTTCGACTGGCTCAGGAGAACGGACGACATACCATCTGACCACAGGAGAAGGTAGGTGATGGTTAACGTAGCAGTCCCGGTTGCCGTCGCCCTTATTCTCGTGGGCGTGGCTTGCAACGTACCTGCCCAGCCCCCGACTGCTGCGCCAGCGCCAGTCGCCGTCGTCCCAACTGCCACGTCCGTGCCGGCGCCCATCGCCGCCCCACCAACCCCCAGCCCCACCGCTTCCGTTCGCCCTGAGCTTGTCGAAGGGCGTGCCCCTGTCGCCGTGGCCCTCCGGGGCAGAGTGTATCGTTTAGAGGTGGTGCGCGCCGGCGAGCCCGGCTATTTCAAGGGCTTGGGCGAGAGGGACGCCCTTCCCCTTGACCGGGGGATGCTCTTCCTGGAGAGCCAGGACGTGGCCATGACCTTCTGGATGAAGGGTATGCGCTTTCCCCTGGACCTCATCTGGATAGACCGGGCGGGCCGGATCGTCCATGTGGAGCGCAACGTACCCCACCAGCCGGGCGTGCCCCACAGCCAACTTCCCATCTATCGTCCACCCAGGCCCTCCCGTGCCGTGCTGGAGCTGAACGCGGGCCAAGCGGACGCCCATGGTTTCCAGGTTGGAGACCAAGCGCTCTTCAGCTACGACTAGAGCACCCGCCTTCGGCCAGGCGCTGGTAACTGCCCAACAAGCGTAGAAAACGAGTCTACATACCCCTTCTCCCCTGGAGGTAGAAGGCTGGGATGAGGGGGAAGGCGTCCACCCTCACCCTGGCCTCTACCTTCAAGAGAGAGGGCTTTGAAAGGCCGCTAGGCGGGCCTGGCCTTACGGACCGTTTGCAGCGCCGCCGTGGCCCCCGCGGTCATCGCGCCCACGTCGTTGACTATGGGGCAAAACAGGAACCCCTGGGAGAAGCGTTGGAGCGCCTCCTCGGGGTTTTGGCAGTGCACCCCCGCCACCAGTCCGTGCGCCTTGGCCACCTCCACGACTCTCTGGCAGGCCAGCTCGTGTCGCTTGTCCTGCCGGTACGTTCCTGGCGCCACGCCCATCGATAGGGCGAGGTCCGCGGGGCCGATGTAGAAGCCGTCAATACCAGGGGCCTGAGTGAGCTCTTCCAGGCGCTCGATGGTCCTGATGTCCTCCACCATCACGAGGCAGATGATCTCCTGGTTAGCCTGCTGGGCGTAATCTGCGTTCCCGCCCAAGCGCGCCCGGTTGGGCCCGATGCTGCGATAGCCCAGGGGCGGGTAGCGGCAGGCCCCGCCCGCCTTGGCCGCCTCTTCCCTGGTGTTGACCAGGGGGACGATGACCCCGTAGGCGCCGGCGTCCAGGACCCACTGCATGAAGACCGGCTCGTTCCAGGGCACGCGCACCAGGGGCACGGTCTCGGTGGTGGCCACGGCCTGGAGCCAGGTCGCCGCCCGGTCGGGGCCGATAGCCATGCCATGCTGCATGTCCAGGACCATGGCGTCGAAGCCGACGTTGGCCATGCTCTCGGCCACATAGGTATCGGCCGTGGAGAGCCAGGCGGTGGCGACAGGCTTTCCCTGCTTCCAAAGGGCCTTGATCTTGTTGGGGCGCATTCTTTTCTCCCTCACGCCTGCTCTCTCCCACGAGAGCGGAACTGGCGCTGATGTTATCATATCGACCGCGTCCTTTTCCTTGCAGGACAAGGGCTCCGTTTGGGAGGAGCCGGTAGGACGCCGTGCTAGAATCTGGCGGATGGTATTCTCTTTGACTCCGGGCTAGGGAGGCGCCGATGCAGACCCTCGTACCGTTGCTCTCTGGCATCGTGGCCCTGCTATTCGCCATCTTCATTCTCGACCAGTATCTGGGCCGGCGGCGCGCCCACCAGCTCGTCTGGGCCGTGGGCTTGCTGTTCTGGGCGCTGGCCTCGTTCTGCCAGTTTTGGGTCGCAGTTGTGGGGCTCAGCGAGGGGGTCTTTCGGCTCTGGTACTGGGCGGGCGCCTTCAGCGGCGCCGCTTACCTGGGCATGGGGACGGTATATCTGCTGGCGCCGCGGCCCCTAGCCCACAGCGTCATGGCGGTGCTGGTCCTCGGTACCGTCCTGGCTGCCATCAGGGTCTTTACAGCGCCTGTAGACCTGAGCATGCTGGACGTGACGCGCCCCCTCACCGGGGTGGACGTGCTACCCAAGAGCGCCACCCTCTGGACCATCCCCTTCAACGTCTATGGCGCCGCGGCCCTAGTGGTAGGGGCTATTTACAGCGCCGTGGCCTTCGCGGTCAGGAGGAGCCCCCGCCACCGGGTCGTCTCCATGGTCCTGGTCGCTCTCGGCGCCCTGCTGCCCACCCTCTCCGGCGGTCTGGCGCGCTCCGGGAACCCCGACTTGCAGTATGTGATGCAGCTCCTGGGCATCGTGGTCATCTTCCTGGGGTTCCTGGTCAACAGGGAGGTGTTCTGGGCCTTCCGGGTGCCCCTTGTCCACGGCTTTCGCCGGACCGAAGAGCGGCCCCAGCCCAGCCCCTAGAGTCCTGTTTTGCTGGTCCTTTGAAAGTCCGGGCCCTTGGGCCCAGGGCTTACAACCTGCTTCTGACACATGTACCCCACCCCCGATCCTAGCGCGGACTAGGGCCAGCAGCCGCAATGGTATACTGGCGCCGTTTGGCAGACCAGCGAGGAGGAGTGCACATGCCGCGCCGCCTGGGGGTTTCAATGGGGTTCACCGCCTCGGGCAAGGAGCGCGAGGCGCTGCTGGAGAAGGTCCGTATCGCCGACCAGCTGGGCGTGGAGTCCATCTGGGCGGCCGAGGCCTGGGGACGCGAAGCCGTGGTGGGGCTCACCCAACTGGTGCTGAACACCAAGCGGGCCAAGATAGGCACGGCGATCCTGAACGTCTTCAGCCGCTCGCCAGGGCTGATGGCCCAGACCTTTGCCACCCTGGACGAGTTGTCGGGCGGCCGCATGCTCATCGGCCTGGGCACCAGCGGGGCCAATGTCATTGAGCACTTCCACGGGATCAAGTTCGACAAGCCCGTCTCTCGGATGCGGGAATACGCTGAGATCATCAACATGTTGATGCGCAAGGAGAAGCTGGTCTATCACGGGAAGGTGTTTAACCTGGAGCGGGGCTTCACGCTGCAGAACTTCGAGCCCGTGCGCGACCACATCCCTATCTTCTTCGCTACCCTGGCCGACGATAGCATCCGCCTGACCGGCGAGGTGGCCGACGGCTGGATCCCCCTGTATTGGCCCGCCAGCAAGATGAAGGACGGCATCGCCCTGATCGCGGAGGGGGCCAAAAAGGCCGGCCGCGATCCCCGGACCGTCACCATCGCGCCCTCCACCCAGATCCACGTGGTCAAGCCCGGCGACGACCCTCAAAAGGCGCGCCAGGACGCCCGCCAGCCCATCGCCTTCTACCTCGGCCGCATGGGCGTGTTTTACAAGCGGATGTTCATTCGCAACGGCTACGGGGCCGAGAGCGAGGTCTGCCAGGCCGCCTGGGACCGCCGCGACCAGCCGGGCACCCTGGCCGCCATCAGCGACAAGATGCTGGACGATATCGCCATCATAGGCGACGTCAAACACTGCGCGGCCAAGCTGGACGAGCGGGCGAAGATGGGCGTGGAGCTACCCCTCATCGGCATGCCCCAGGGGACGCCGAAACAGGCGGGCGACATCCTGGAGGGCCTGCTGAAGTAGATTGCCGCTGGTGACGCAGAGTTAGTGAAGGGTCGAGGCGCCCCACCTTTTCCGGGCCAATCCCGTCCGCCCCTTTCTGGGAAGGGCCCATTCCGCAGTAAAGGTCACCCCGCCTCTTCCCCTCCTTCGAGGGCCGAGTTGGGAAGGCTCATGGTCCGCTACGGCGTCCCCCTGCCGCCAGCGACCCTGGACCTGCTGTGGGCTTATCATCAACTCCTACGGGAAAATAACCGGGACCACGACCTCACCAGACTCATCGGGTTCGAAACCATCGTGCAAAGGCACTACGCCGATTGCATGATCCTCCATGGGATGATGGGCGGGGAATGGCCCAGCCCACTGGTGGATGTAGGCAGCGGAGCCGGTTTTCCCGGCATCATGATCAAGCTTATGTCCCCGGGCACGCAAATCGTGTTGGCGGAGCCTCGAGCGCGGCGGGCGGAGTTCCTGGAGATGGCCATCCGGGAGTTGGGCTTGGGCGATATTTCAGTGTTCACACATAAGGTCACATCCCGCAGCCTTACCCAACCCCTTGCGGCAGCCATTACCCGCGCCTTTGAAACTGTGGAGAAGACTCTGCCCCGTCTGGGCAAATGCCTGGCCCTGGGCGGCCAGGCTATCTTCATGAAAGGGCCGAAAGTGGCGGGGGAGATTGCCTCCCTGCGGACCGACGAATACCGCATCGTCCGGAACGAGGCTTACCGCATCCCCAATACTACCCAGGACCGGATTCTTCTAGTCCTGGAAAGGATCAAGGTTTCGGGCCCGGCCGCGTTGGCCAAGGTGTCAGGATAGCACCTTGAGGCCCAACTAGAAGTAGCTTAGAGCTGATACTGCCGGCGGCCAGCCTCCAGGGCAGCCTGGACGGCCCTGACCAGCGCCCGCGCCGACTCGGCGCTCAGCTCCACCGCGATGCGCGCCCCTGGCCCCAGCGCCTCGTTCACGAAGTCGATGTTCAGGCTATATTCTAGAGGGGCTTGGGTAGGGTGGTCGTAGCTAACGTTGGCCCCGGTGACGGGGAACCAGCCCTGGGCGCCCCTGCCGCTGCCCGACACCACTGCCTTCTCGATTATATTCGTGCACATCGCTCACACTCCTATACGCGTGCCGTGGCGGGTGTAAAAAGGTGTTGCTCGAAGAAAGTGAAGACCTTCTTCCATCCGTCCACTGCCTGCTCTTGACGGTACATGGCGCGGTCGTAGTAAAAAAAGCCGTGGCCGGCCTTGGGGTACATGTGGAACTCGTAGACCTTGCCGTGCTTTTTGAGCTCCTGCTCGTGGATGGCCACCTTCCTAGGGACACGCACAGATGTCATTGTCTGTGGGCACAGCCATATCCAACTGGTACGCACGATCAACAGCACCCTCTTGGTCAACCCTGGTAGCCCCACGCTTCCCTGGGGCCGCTTTGAGCTGGGGACGGTAGGCCTCTTGGAGACGGCTAACGGAGAGGCCACTGCCCGGATCGTTGACCTTAAGTCCCTGTAATGGCCTGTCCGCGCCAGCACACATGCATTGCTACTGCCTCACCTTTGCGGGCGAGGAGTCTCTACAGACCCGCCGCTAGGCCATGGGGCAGACGCCGGCCGGGCAGACCTTGTCCCGGAGGTGGGCGTCGTACTCGCCCTTGAAGTGGCGGATGGTGGCGTTGATGGGGTTGGGGGTGAGCTGGCCGTGGCCGCACAGGGAGCCCGGCGCCATGGTGGCGCAGATCTGCTGGATCGTCTCCAGCTCGTGGGGCCGGGCGCGGCCGGTGGCGATGCGGTTGTAGACCTCCAGGAGCTGCGTCTGCCCCACCCGGCAGGGGACGCACTTTCCGCAGGACTCCTTCTGCGTGAAGGCGACGATGAGCCGCATCAGGTCAACCACGCAGCGCTGCTCGCCGGCGACCACGATGCCGCCCGAGCCCAGGGTGCCGCCGGTGCCCTGTAGGGACTCGAAGTCCAGCCCGTGATCGAACATGGTGGCGGGGAGGAAGCCGCCCAGGGGCCCGCCCATCTGCAATACCTTGGGCTGATGGCCGGAAGCGGGGCCGCCGCCGATCTGGTAAACGAGGTCGCGCACCGGATAGCCCATGGGCACCTCAACCAAGCCCGTGCGGGCCACGTCGCCGGAAAGGGTGATAAGGGCGGTGCCCTTGCTCCGCTCGGTGCCCAGGCCATTGAACGCTTGTGGGCCCTGGGCCAGGATGGCAGGCACGTAGGCCAGGGTCTTGACGTTATTGACGTTGGTGGGGCGACGCCAGAGCCCTTCCTGGGCCGGGAAGGGCGGCCGAGCGCGGGGCTGGGCGCGGTCGCCCTCCAGCTCCGCCAGCAGCGCGGTCTCCTCGCCGGCCACGTAGGACTCGCCGCTCTCCTGGACGATGATCTCGAAGCTGAAGCCAGACCCCAGGACGTTCTTTCCCAGCAGGCCCTGCTCCTTCATCTGCCTG
>SHYM01000041.1 GCA_009692805.1 Dehalococcoidia bacterium
GTCGCCAACGACCTGGGATGCGATGTCAACGGGCGGGGCGCGTCCAAGGCGGCGGCCGACTTTACCGTGGCTGAGATCAAGAAGGCGGGCGGCACCGCCGTGGCCAACTATGAGGACGTCTCTAAGTTGGACGCGGGCGAGCGCATCATCAAGCAGGCCCTCGATACCTACGGCAAGCTCGATATCCTGGTGGCGGTGGCGGGTATCCTGCGGGACCGGATGATCTTCAACATGACCGAGGATGACTGGGATGCGGTCATCGCTACCCATCTGAAGGGCACTTTCAATGTGGTGCGGCCGGCCTCCATCGTCATGCGCCAGCAGCGCAGCGGTCGCATCGTCACCTTCACCTCCGGCACGGGTCTGAATGGCAACCCCGGCCAGGCCAATTACGGGGCGGCTAAGGGCGGCATCGCCGGCTTCACCAGGGTGGCGGCCAGGGACCTGGGGAAGTACGGGGTGACGGTCAACTGCATCTCGCCGGCAGCCAACACTCGCATGATCGGCGCCATCCCCCAGGGTCCCCGCCCATTTGGCCTCCAGGTCACGGATGCCGCCGCCCAGTTCCCGGGCCCCGAGCACATCGCCCCCATGGTGTGCTTCCTGGCCAGCGACGCCGCGGCCAACGTGAATGGGCAAATCTTCAGAGTCATGGGCAGCAGCATCTCCCTGCTCTCCCAGGTGCGGCCTATCAAGAGCATCTTCAAGCCGGGCCGCTGGACGGTGGAGGAGCTGCGCAAGGCCGTGCCCCAGACCATCGCCGCCGAGCTCAAAAAGGCGGCCGAGGCTGCTCCTCAGGTGACCGCGTAGTAGCAGCGGTTCAGCCGGTCGGCGGCTACGCCGGCCAGGGGCCGGTTAGTTGCGGACGAGTCGCCGCGGGCGTCCTGTCGGGAAGGACGCCCGCGCTCTGTGCAGGAAGGGTGCAGCGTGGCAACCACCCTAGCGAAAGACTGGCGCGATCGGCGCGCCCAGGCCCACGGCCTGCGCTTCCACTATCAAGAGTGGGGCAGCCCTAAGTCTCCTCCCATGCTCCTTCTCCACGGCTTCTCCCAGGATGGACATAGCTGGGACGAGTTCGCGCGCGCCCTGAGCGGCGAGCACCACATCGTAGCCCTGGACCAGCGGGGCCACGGCGATAGCTCCCGCGCCCCTGACCAGGACTACAGCGCCAGGGCCATGATAGGGGACCTGGAAGAGATCGTACGGGGGCTGGGGTGGCACCAGACGCCCTTCACCCTCTGCGGCCTCTCCATGGGTGGGCGCAACTCCATCCTGCTCTCGGCCAAGCACCCGAAGTGGGTCAAGCGGCTGGTGATAGTGGACGTGGGCCCCGAGATCATGCAGAAGGGCGCCGAGAACATCCGCCGTTTCGTCACCGGCGCCGACGTGCTGGAGTTCGACGAGTTCGTGAAGCGGGCGATGCGGTTCAACCCCCGCCGCTCCGAGGAGAACATCCGGGAGCGCCTGGGCTGGCGGCTGAAGCGTCTGCCCAGCGGCAACTACACCTGGAAGCTGGACCCCGTCCTGCGCGACGCCGAGGGCGCCCGCCCCCGGCTGGGGCGGCGCCATGACCTCTGGAAAGCCATCGCCAAAATCACCTGCCCCACCCTCGTGGTGCGGGGCGGGGTGAGCGACGTTTTCGCCCAGGAAACGGGCGAGAAGATGTCCCAGGTGATGGCCCGGGCTAGCTTCGTCACCGTCCCCAAGGCCGGCCACTCGGTGATGGGGGACAACCCGGCGGGCTTCGAGAGGGCCGTGCGGCGGTTCTTGAAGGCGGCCAAATAGTCCCGGCGCCGCTTCCCGTCGAGGAGGTGACCGGCTCCTCCCAGCTAGAGTCGGCGGCGCGCGCCATGCTCGGCGAGCCCGCCATCGCCCTCGACACCGAGTCCAACAGCTTCTATCGCTACCCCGAGCAGCTTTGTCTGGTGCAGGTTGCCACCAGCCGCCAGGTCTACCTTATTGACCCTTTCGCCGTAGGGGACAGCGCGCCCCTGGGTCGCGTGCTCGCCGATGCCGCCATCCAAAAGGTCATCCACGGCGCTGACTACGACGTGATCAGCCTGGACCGCCACGCGGGGATGCGGGTCCGCAATCTGTACGACACCAGCGTGGCGGCCCGCTTCTCGGGTCTGGAGCAGGTGGGCCTGGCGGCGCTGGCGGAAGCGCTCCTGGGTGTCACCCTCAACAAGAGCAAGCGGCTCCAGCGCGCCGACTGGGGACAGAGGCCCCTCGCGCTGGAGCTACAAGAGTACGCCGCGTCCGACGTGCGCTACCTGCTGGCCCTGCGCGACCTTCTGGACGAGCGGCTGCAAACCCTGGGGCGCGGCGCCTGGGTGGCCGAGGAGTGCGCGCGCTTGGAGGCCGTGCGCTATAACGCTCCCGATGTGGCGCTGGCCTTCCTGTCGGCGAAGGGGAGTCGCGACCTGGACGGTCGCGGGCTGGCGGTGCTGCGCGCGCTCTTTGCGTTCCGGGAGGAGGAGGCCCGCCGCCAGGAGCGTCCGCCCTTCTACATCTTGTCCGAGGCGGCGCTGGTGCAACTGGCTGCGAACCCCAAAACCGACCTGACTGACGTGCCCGGCCTGGGAGAGCAAGGGCTCAGGCGGTACGGTCATGCCATCGAACGGGCGCTGAGGGAGGGCCTGGAAGCGCCGCCGGTGCGGCGTCCGGCGTCCACCCACCCCTGGGCGCGGCCGACGCCGGAGCAGGCCGAGCGGCTGCCGCGGTTGAAGGAATGGCGCAGGGCTCAGGGCGCGGCGTTGGGGCTGGACCCGGCGCTGCTGTGGCCCATGGCGAGCCTGGAGCGGCTGGCGCGGGCGCCGGCGACGCTGGAGGCGGAGCTAGCGGCGCCGGAGGTCCGGCGCTGGCAGCGAGAGCAGTTCGGGGAGCAGTTGCGGCAGTGGTTGGGCCAGTAATCTCAGGTGTCAAGATTGTCCCATTCGTCGCCCAGAACCCACCTCAGCGCGGAGAGCTTGCCGTTGATCATACCCCATTCGAAATCGTCCCAAGGGCCGAGGTTCTTGACGCCGTACTTTTTCTCTACCCTCCTGGCCGCCTTCAACGCCCCTTCCCATATGTCCCGTTGGATTGGTCTCCGGGCGTGATCCTTGTCGGGAGAGGTTTCGTTGTCGACGAGTTCGATCGTACCGTTTTCGATCATCTGACGTCGCATTTGATGGCGACTGTACCAGACTTTGTATGCGAGCTCGTCTAGGGCGCTAACTATCTCGGAGAGCAGCCGCGTCTCTTGAGTCCATTCCCTTTCAAGAATTATATCGCTTACTAGCTCCGGTTCGATCCGGCGTAACACTTCGGCAAGGCTTATGAAGTAAAGCGATTTGATCTTTGAGAAATACGAAGCAGTATCCGGGTGAGGGAATCTGTTGTCGCCGGTAGGGTGGCTGAAATCCTTGGTGTTATGGGTGATAAATCCAAAGCGTGCTCGAACGGACGATTTGTCGTTAACGAAATCCCCGTACGTCTCGATCAGGACGGCATCGTCCATACTGTTCCGCTGACGATGGAAGGGTGCCTTCCGTTCGACGGCGCGTTGCGCGGCTCTCAGCAAGACAGCGTCCGATGTCTCAACAATCGTAGAGCCAGCGAATAGCCTCTCGATTCGTCCTATCGCCTCTATAGCAGCGTCACCGAGGAGTGGTAGCCGGTGGTCTATTTCACCGAGTTGTGCGAGAGCGAGGCGCTTACCCTCACCCTCCCCTAGGGTTCCAACGATATCTCTGGCGCGCCTCAGAGTGCCGGAGAGGCTTCGACTGCTTTCCTCAACGATTCGGGGCTTGTTTCGCGCAAATTCGCTTACCACCGTACGAGGCAAGATAACGGACGCCTTGGACTGCCGCACGAGTTCCTCTAGTACGTCCAATAGCGCTGTCTGCCTGTAGTCCTTAGCAAGGTCGAGCCAGACACAGGTGTCTATCAGAAACCTAAACATGGCGCATGCGAATGAGTTCCTATCAAATGTTGTGGAAATTTCCAGCCCGTGCCGTTGATCACACGGCCTAGCCCCCGCTCTTGGCCAATCATCTCTTGACGCCCTTGGCCGGCCTCCCTCCGTCCCGTAGCCATCTTGGAGTGCAATCACCCGCACGCTGCACACCCACTCCTTCGAAGGCCATATCCATTATTGCCAGCGCGGGCAATATTTTTCTACTCCAACGCGCCCGAGGCCAGCAGCGCCACGAACTCCTGGTCTGACAGCCCCAGCATGCCCACGAACACCTGCTCGTTGTGCTGGCCCAACAGCGGGGCGGGCATGCGGACATCGCCCGGCGTGCGGGAAAGGCGGAAGGCGGGGCCGTCGTAGGCGTGGCGCCCGATTTCCGGGTGCTGCAAATACCAGAAATGGCCCCGGTGAGAGAGCTGGGGGTCAGAGTGTATCTCCTCGGGCGAGCGCACCACGCCCGCGGGGACGCCGGCATGCTGCAAGCGGAGCATGAGCTCCTCCGCCTGCCAGCGGGACGTCCATCCTTCAAGCAGGCGGTCCAGCTCGTCCTGGTGCTGCAGGCGCCCCGGGGCGCCCTGGAACCTGGCGTCGTCGCACCAGGGCTCGCCCACCGCCTGGGCGAGGGCCTGCCACTCAGGCTCGCAGGTCACGGCGAGGGCGATAAAGCGGTCCTGGCCCTGGCAGCGGTAGGCGCCGTGGGGAGCCCAGTTGTCATCCCTGTTGCCCTGGCGCATGGCCACGCGTCCGTTGACGGTGTAGTCCAGGACCTGGGCGGCTAGGAACTGGATGCCCGCCTCCAGCTGGGAGAGGTCCAGGTGCTGACCTCGACCGCTGCGACGCCGGTAGTCGAGAGCGGCGGCGATGGCGGCGGCGCCCAGCTTGGGCGCGATGAGGTCGGTGTAGGCGGCGTAGGGCTGCGTGGGGGTGCGATCGGGCCACCCTGTGAGCCAGGTGAATCCGGCATGGGAGACCAGCTGCGTCCCGAAACCTGGCTGGCTGGCGCGGGGCCCCGTCTGACCCTGGTTGCAGGTGCTCAGCATGATGAGGCCCGGATTAACCTGGGCCAGCTCATGGTAGGAGAGGCCCAGGTCCGCCATGGTGCCGGGCGTGAAGCTCTCGATGGCCACATCGGCCCAGGCGGCCAAGCGCCTGGCTAGGGCTGGCCCCAGGGTATGCTTGAGGTTTATGGTGACGCCCAGCTTGTTGCAGTTGTAGTTGGCGAAGTAGCCGCTGCGGTTAAGGCCGGGCTGCTCTCCGGCGAAGGGGGGAGTCAGGCGCAGGGTTTCAGGGCGGGTGGCCGACTCCACGCGCACCACGGTGGCGCCGAAGTCGCCCAGGTAGCGGGCGGTTATGGGCCCCACGCCTACCCAGGAGAAGTCTACGACCTTGATGTCAGCAAAAGGGACGGTCATTACCTTACGCCCTCACCCCGCCCAGCCTTGCACAAAAAGTTTCATCTTCTTCGATCTGGCCGTCTCACGAGGCTGCCTCGACCATCCCCCTGGCCCCCTCCTGTCCAGGAAGGGGGTAGTATGAAAGGGAGAGAAAGGGGACACCCCCTTTTGGCCCCCGGCAGAGGGGAGTACCCCTCTGCACTCCCCCTGCGCGGTTCCGGGAACGGAACGAACCCCTAAGCCGCTTCCCAAACGGTTCGAGGGTCGTATATAAGGCATCAGATGACGCCCGCTTCGGCGAGCGCCCGCAGCTCGGCGTCGGACAGGCCCAGCTCGCCTTGATACACCTCGTGGTTGTGCTGGCCGATGCTGGGAGGCGGGCGGCGCAGGCCGCAGGTCGCCTCGCTCATCCGTATGAAGGGGCCGGGATAGGTCAGGGTCGCGCCGAGCGCCGGGTGCTCAACCCTGGTCCAGAACGCCCGCGCCGCGAGCTGTCCGTCCTGCAGCAGATCGGCCGTGGTGGAGACCGGATACAGGATGACCCTGCGCTTGAGCGCCTGGTGGAACAGCTCCGCGGGGGTGTGGCGGGCGAAGAAGGCCAGCACCGGGTCCTCGATGGCGTCTATCTCCGCCTGGGGGGCCAGCGCCATGTCGAAGGCGTCCCAGTCCTTGTGGAGGAGCGCCGGGGGCGCCGCGCCCTCCTCGGCCATCCAGGCCAGCAGGCCGCGCATGTTGCGGGCGCCGGTGGGCCCCGCCGTGACGGCGAAGGCGACGCTGCCCTCGCGGCAGGGCCAAGTCTGGCGTCTGTGGGTGGCGTTGGCCAGCCCCGAGCGCAGGGGCCCCGAGCGTTGGAGGTTGACCTGGTTCAGGTCCCAGAAAGGGCGGGCGTTCATCATCGCCCCCATCAGGGACTCCTGGGCGGAGACATCTACCCACTGACCCTGCCCCGAGGACTGCCGCTCATAGTGGGCGATGAGGGCGGCCGCGGCGGCGTCGGCGCCGGCGTGGAGAAAGGCCTGCGGCGCGCTGATGCGCACCGGGGGGCGGTCGGCATCGCCGCAGAGGTACATGTATCCGCTGAGGGCCATGGCCACGATGTCCGTGGCCCGGTAGCCGGCGTAGGGCCCCGTCTGGCCGAAGGGCGTGATGGACACCAGTACCAGCCGGGGATTGACGGCGCGCAGCCGGTCGAAGCCCAGGCCCCAGGCGGCAAGGGCGCCGGGAGGGAAAGACTCGAAGACGAAGTCGCTCCTCTCCACCAGGCGCAGGAGGAGGGCGCGGCCAGCGCCCGAGGCCAGCTCCAGGGTGATGCCGCGTTTGTTGGCGTTGAGCGCGAACCAGGAGAGGCTGCGCTCGGGGTGGGGCTGGTCTTGATAGAAGGGCCCCAGACCCCGCGCGCTGTCACCGCCGGCGGGCTCCACCTTGATAACGTCGGCGCCCAGATCGGCCAGGACACGGCCGCCGAGGGCGCCCGCCCCGTCCGTCAGGTCGAGGGCGCGGAAGGGGGACAGCATCCCCTCGGGGCGGTCCGGGGAAGGGGCGTCGGGCGACATGTTGGGGCCAAGTATAACGCGCCGCAGGAGTCGTGTCCGGGGCTGACTGGACCACGCCGTGGGAGGGGCCTAGCGCCCCTTCCAGACGGGTGGGCGCTTCTCGGCGAAGGCCTTGGGGCCCTCCACGATGTCCTCGGAGTGGCCCATGGGCAGGCCCTGGTAAAACTGGTAGTTCAGCGCCTGGTCCAGCGGCATGGACAGCCCTCGCAGCGCCGCCTCCTTGGTGGCCCGCACCGAGAGGGGGGCGCAGGCCATGATCTCCTGGGCCCAGCGCTCCGCCGTGGGCAGCAGCTCCCTCAGGGGGACGACCTGGTTCACCAGCCCCCAGCGCAGCGCCTCCTGGGCCGTCAGGTGCTTGCCCGTGAGCAGGTGGCCCATGGCGACCTTGAGGGGTATCTGGCGGGGTATCTGGCGGGGCAGCCGGTGGACGCCGATGCCTGCCATGCGCCCCACCGTGGGCTCGGGGAGTCCGAAGCGGGCGTGCTCGGCGGCGATGATGATATCGCAGGCCAGGGCCATCTCGAACCCGCCGCCCAGGGCGAAGCCATTGACGGCGGCGATGATGGGCTTCCAGCACTCGAAGCGATTGACAATGGCCCAGCCGCCGCCGGGACGGATTGAGCCTACGGAGGCGGGTTGAGCCTCACCGTGGACCGCTAATTATTTCAGGTCGCGGCCCGCCGAGAAGGCGCGCTCGCCTGCGCCGGTGAGGATGGCGACCCACAGCTTGTCGTCGTCCCGGAAGTCGGCGAAGATGTCCGCCATCTCGTCGTGGGCGGCGGGATGGAGGGCGTTCATCACCTGAGGCCGGTTGATAGTGACGTAGGCGATGCGGTCCCTCTTCTCATAGATGGCGTATTGGTACTGCTTGGGCATGCTGCTCCTGCTTCCCGGCTCTGGGAGAGAAGGGGACACCCCCTTCGACCCCCGGCAGAGGGAGGACTCCCTCTGCACTCCCTATGCACAACACCTGGCTTCCCTGGCCGTAGTCTGCCCGCCGGCGACGGCCCAGTATAACAAGGAGCTGGGCCAGGTGGCGTGACACCCGGGCTTCTGCTAGTATGCGCCTGCCATGGAGGCCCACGAACGCCAGGCTATCCTCTACACCTCCTCCGCTCATGCTTTGGTCCACGTCATCGAGCTTACCTTCGCAGCGGTGCTGGTGCTGGTGGGGCTGGAGTTCGGCCTGGGGTTGGTGGCCTTGGGGCTCATTGCCAACGCCCTGGCCATCACCTTCGGCGCTGGGGCGCTGCCGGCCGGCTTCCTGGCCGACCGCGTCGGTTCCCGGCGGATGCTGGTGACGACGATGGTGGGGGCCGCGGTCTGTAGCTTGCTGGTGGCCCTCTCGACCAACACCGCCATGCTGGCGGTGACTCTAACCGCGCTGGGCCTGGCCATCGGCTTCTACCATCCGTCGGGGCTGTCCCTCATAGCGCGGGTGGTTCAAAAGCGCGCCCTGGGGATGGGGTACCACGGCATGGCTGGGAACCTGGGGGTGGCCCTGACCCCATTCTTCGCCGCCGGGGTCGCTCAGTGGTGGGGATGGCGCGGGCCCTACTTTATCCTCGCTGGCCTGGCTCTGGCCCTGGCCGTGGCGACCTACCTGGCGCCCTTCCGTGAGGGCGGCCGGCAAGAGGCCGCCACGACCCCCCTGGTGGACAGCGCCGCCACCCAGTGGCACCAGCTGTTGGGTCCCTTGCTGCTCCTTTACGTAGCCACCATGATGGGCGGGTTCATCTACCGCGGCACCTTGACCTTCCTGCCCGCCCACTTCCAGCAGAACGTGCAGCTGCGCATCGGCGGGTTGGAGGGGGTGGCCCTGGCGGGCTCGCTGGCCACGGTGGCCCTGCTGTTCGGGGTGGCTGGTCAGTACATCGGCGGTAACCTGGCCCAGAAGTACCGGCGGGAGACGCTAGTCTTGCTGCTAACCCTAGCTTTGCTGCCGACATTGCTGCTGATGGGCACGACCCGCGGCCTTCCCCTGGTGGCGGCGGCGGCGGCGTTTGCCCTCTTCAACTTCATGGCCCAACCCGCCTGGAACACCCTGGTGGCCGAGTATACCCCGGCGCAGCTCCAGGGCCGCAGCTACGGCCTCAGCTTCTTCGCCGCTTTCGGCCTGGGCTCCTTCGCCGCCGGCTTCTCCGGCGTGGTAGCGGCGCGTCTGGGGATCCAGTGGGTCTTCGTGGTCATGGGTGGGTTCGCTTTCCTGGTGGCGCTGCTAGCGCTGGTCCTGCTGCTGCGGGCCCTGGGAAGGCGCCCCGCCGCGCCGGTTGTGGCCCCCGCCCCCAGGGGTGGGCCGGGCGCAGGGTATCCGTGACATGCCCCGCTATAGCGAGCTCATCATGGAGCACTTCCGCCACCCGCGGAACATCGGCGCCATCGAGGCTGCCGACGCGGTGGGGGAGGACACCAACCCTATCTGCGGCGACAGGCTGCGCCTGACCCTGCGCATCGAGGGCGACGTGGTGCTGGAGGCACGCTTCCAGACGGAGGGGTGCGTGGGCGCCATCGCGGCGGGCAGCGTGGCCACCGAGCTGCTGAAGGGACGGACGCTGGCGGGCGCGAGGGGGCTTACGCGGGAGGAGATAGACCGCGCCCTGGGCGGGTTGCCGCCGGCCAAGCGCCACGCCGCCGTGCTGGTGGAGAGCTGCTTGAGGAAGGCCCTAGCCTCATACCCAAGGGCTCAGGGGTAGGGTAGCCTCGCGCAAAAGTCTAGTTCTTCGATCTGGCTCTCTCGAGACGATGCCTGCGACCATCCCCCTAGCCCCCTTCCTAGCCAGGAAGGGGGTTGTCTGAAAGAGATAGAAGGGGGACACCCCCTTAGACCCCCGGCAGGGGGATCCTCCCTCTGCACTCCCGAAATCGCCGGCAGGATGCACTTTTTAGTGCAAGGCTGGGTAGGGTAGACACGCCGTCAGATCACCTCTTCGGCGGCCAGAGCGGCGATCTGCTCCCAGGAGTAGCCCAGCTCACGCAGCACCTCGGTAGTGTGCTCGCCCAGTTCCGGGGCGGGCCCCTTGATCCGGCCGGGCGTCTCGCTCAGGCGCACGGGCAACCCCACCACCCGCACCCGACCCCGCCGAGGGTGCTGGACCTCGCCGATATAGCCGTTGGCGGCGACCTGGGGGTCGGCCACCGCCTCGACGTAGCTCTGGACGGGACCCACGATGGCGTCGACCGCTTCCAGGGCCGCCTTCCAGTCCGCCGTGGTCCTAGCCAAGAAGACCTTGTCCAGGATTGGCACCAGCTCGCTAAGGTGGTCGGCGCGCGCCTGGGCGGTGGCGAAACGGGGCTCGCTCTGAAGGTGCCCGATCCCCAGGGCGCGGCAGAAGCCCGGCCAGCGCACGTCGTTGCATCCGGCCAGCGCGATCCAGCCGTCGCTGGTAGGGAAGATCTGCCAAAGCCCGCGAATGAGGGGGTGCCCACGCCCGGCCTTGGGCGGGAGGCGACCGCTGAGCAAGTAGGTGGTCACCTCCCAGGATTGGAGGCAGAGCATGCTGCCTAGGAGTGAGACGTCTACCTCCTGGCCGATGCCGCTGCGCTCCCTTACGAACAGCGCCAGCATCACCCCGTAGGCGAGGAGGATGGAGCCAGTCTGATCGGCCACGGCCGCGCCCGCGGGTTGGGGCGGCGCGCCGGGCAGGCCGGCTTGGACCATGAAGCCGCTGATGGCCTGGCCCACCAGGTCGAAGCCGGGCCGCTGGGCCCCTGGCCCCGCCTTGCCGAAGCCCGAGCCCGAGGCGTAGATGACCCTGGGGTTGCGGGCCTTGATGGCGGCGTAATCGATGCCCAGGCGCTCGGCCACGCCGGGGCGGAAGTTGTGCAGGAAGACATCGCCGCGCTCGGCGAGCCGCAGGAGCGCATCGCGGCCCTGGGGCACGGTGATGTCGATGGCGAGGCTCCGCTTATTGCGGTTGTGGGCCAGGATGTAGGCGTCGCGGACCGCCGCCTGCCATTCGTCCTGCGCCGGGGCCAGGGCGCCCCGAGAGAAGTCGCCGGTGCGTGGCTCTACCTTGATGACGTCGGCGCCCATATCCGAGAGCAGCACGGCGGCATGAGGGCCCTGCTGGGCCTGGCCCAGGTCCACAATTCGTATGCCCTCCAGCGGTAGCATGACGTCCTCCTGGAGCAAGCTAGGGTACGCCCCCGCAGGCTGCCCTATCTTGTCA
Source organism: Dehalococcoidia bacterium (assembly GCA_009692805.1). Taxonomy (GTDB): domain Bacteria; phylum Chloroflexota; class Dehalococcoidia; order SHYM01; family SHYM01; genus SHYM01. The sequence continues at coordinate 11,075 of SHYM01000041.1, forward strand.
TACCCGGCGCTGGGAGGGAAGACGTCCGCTGTGTCCCTCTCCAGGAGTGGGGGAAATGGAGGGCCAGGGGGACACCCCCTGGAACCCCCGGAGGGGGGCTACGCCCCCTTCACCCGGCCTTGCACGAAAGTCGGTCAGTGTAGCGGGAGTGCAGAGGGCAGCTAGCCCTCTGCCGGGGGTCAGGGGTGTCCCCTGAACATCTTCCCTCCCCCTTCCCGGAAAGGAAGGGGACAGGGGATGGTCCGCTGGCTCTTGAAGGCGAAGAGACCAGCAAGTAGGCGTGGCCGCGCGGCGGCGCCGGCCCATCACCCGCCGAGCGCGGTCCAGGCGCGCTTGAGGCCCATGGGCTCCTTGCGGAAGATGCGCCCGTCCATGGGCTTTAGGTCCGCTGCGATGGCCGGCCGGAAGCCCATGCGCCCGATGACGTCGCGCTCGATGTCTACGACCGGGGCTACCTCACACAGCATGGGGCCCTGGGCCGTCAGCCTGAACACCGCCCGCTCGGTGACGTAGAGGACCTGTTTGCCCTCCCGGTGCATCTTGGGCCCGTTGAAGCAAACCCATTGCACCTTGCCCACGACGCGGGGAGTCTTGCCTTCCTGGACGACGCTCAGCTTGCCCTCGCCCGCGTGGGTTTTGAGCCCTCCAGCGTTGAAGGTGCCGCAGAAGACGATCTTCTTGGCCGCGTGGGCGATGTCCATGGAGCCGCCGGGGCCCACGATGATATCGCCGTAGCGCAGCAGGTTCACGTTGCCCTGGCGGTCGAACTCCAGCATCCCCAGGTAGGTGGTGCTGATGAGCCCCGCTTGATAGTAACTGAAGACGCCGGGGGTATCGAAGTAATAGGTGACGCCTGAGCGGAAGCCGCCTCCGGTGGCGATGCCGCCCACCGCCCCGGCCTCACCGGTCAGCTCCACCTCATCGTCGAGCTCCTCCTCGATGGCGACGGGGTTGATGTTGCGCCCGGGGAGCCCCGCGCCTATGTTCACGACCTCGCCGGGCTTGAACTCGAAGGCGGCGCGGCGGGCGATGATCTTATCGGCGCTGAGGGGGTAGGGGTCCTCCAGCGCCTTGGGGTCAAGGCGCCCTTCCGCGAGCCAAGCGCGCCAGACCTCGGCGTCGCCGGAGACCAGGACCGAGGAAGGCGGGCGGGCTACGCGGTCGTTCTGACGCAGCCAGTCCCGGTCGGGCGTACTCTCGCTGACCCGCTGCTGCTCGTCCAGCACTATGTGGTCCACCAGGAAGTTGGGCACCGTCACCATGCGGGGGTGGA
>SHYM01000042.1 GCA_009692805.1 Dehalococcoidia bacterium
TACCTCCAACCGTTTCAGGAGACGATTTGAACGTATTCTTCGACGTGGACGATACGCTAGTTTCCTCCTGGGACGGCAGCCTGCGCCCCCAGGTTAAGGAGGTCTTTGAGCAGCTCATCGCAGATGGCCACAACATCTACATCTGGTCGGGTGTAGGGCTGCGCTGGTACGAGATCGATAAGCATGGGTTGCGCTCTTATGTCAAGGGCTGCTATGTCAAGCCCCTCTGGGACCACCGGCGGCGGCTCGCCCTCCTGGGCATCGATGTGGAGCCCCACTTTGTGATCGACGACTATAAGGAAGTGGTGGATGTCTTCGGCGGCCACACCATCAAACCCTACTTCCGCCGTGACCCTGCTGACCGCGAGATGGCGCTGGTCTACGAGAAGGTCTGCAACTACGACGTGGACGCCCGGCGCCCCCGCTAGCCGCGCCGTTCCCTTGCCTGGGGGCTAACCCCGGGACGGCGCCTGGAGCCCAAGGGAGGCAGCCCATGAGCACAGGGGCGCTGGACGATGTGGTGGTCCTGGAGCTAGGCCAGGAAGGGGGCCAGGGGGATGGTCCGCCGGACTTTTTCAGCACTGTGCTAAGGACCAGCCCCGGCTGGTCGCCTAGACAACTCTGAGCCAATAGTAGGAGGAGCAAGATGGCGAGCGTAGTGAACTCAGTCCTGGGGCCTCTGCCCACGGAGCGGCTCGGCTACACCCTGATGCACGAGCACCTGCAGGTCGGCTGGGTGGGCTTCCAGCTGGACAGCACCTGGAAGGGGCAGGACCGCGATGAGAGGCTCGAAAGCTGCACCGAACGGCTGGCCGAGCTGGCCGCCTTGGGCGTGAAGAGCTTCGTGGACCCCTGCCCCATGGAGCTGGGGCGCGACCCGGAGTTCATGGCCGAGGTCTCCGGCCGCTCCGGGGTGAACATCATCTGCTCCACCGGCCTCTACAAGGAGGACCTGGGCCTCCCCAGCTACTTCCGCCAGCGCAGCACGGAGGAGATCGCCGAGCTGTACATCAAGGAGCTAACGGAGGGCATCGGCAGCACGGGCATCAAGGCCGGGCTCATCAAGTGCGCCACCGGGGTCGGCGCCATCACCCCCAACGAGGAGAAGGCGCTGCGGGCCGCCGCACGGGCCAGCAAGGCCACCGGCGTCCCCATCATCACCCACACCGACAATGGCTCGCTGGGCGACAAGCAGCTTGACCTTTTCTTGGCGGAGGGCGCGGACCCGGCGCGCATAGCCATCGGCCACTCCGACGGCACGGCCGACCTCAAGTACCATCTGAACCTGATGGAGCGCGGCGCCTACGTTTCCTTCGACCGCATCGGCCTGGAGCTCATGGTGCCCGATGCCCTGCGGCTCGCCTGCCTGGCCGGGCTGATCGCCGGCGGCCGCGCCCGCCAGCTTTTCATGTCCCAAGACCACGTGAACTGCTGGCTGGGCCGGACGCCGCCGCGCCCGCCGGAGGTAGAGAAGTACATGGCCCAGCGCCGCTTCACCTATCTCCTCAAGGAGTTCATTCCGAAGCTCCTGGCCTGCGGAGTGAGCCAGCAAGCGGTGCAGACCATTATGGTGGAGAACCCCCGGCGCTACTTCGAGGGCCGCAAGTAGGCGCGCACCGGGCCGCTAGTGTTCTGTCTTGAAATTCGCGGCATGATTCCGGCGGGAGTGCAGGGGGCGGAGCCCCCGCCGAGGTCTGGGGTGTCCCCAGATTCCTTTCTTCTCCCCCTCTCCTGCAGGAGAGGGGCTAAGGGGTGAGGTATATGTGTGAGAAGCAAGGCGATGATGTCCGGGCGCAAGGGCCTGGAGTTTTTGAAGGATTTGCAAGAGCAGGACACTAGACCGTCAGGAGCAGGCCGACCTGGCCCTTAATCCCCCGATCGCTGCCCGCGTGCTGCCCGCGTGCTGCCTCAGCACTGATGGACAATTGCTGACGGCTGCGCTACACTTTAGGCGACATCTGGCATGACAGTGGATCAGCTAGAAGCGCAATGAGGAACAATAAATGGCAGAGGTCATCATCAAGGTAAGGGCCAACGGCTCCTTGCGAATCGAGGGGCCGGTGAAGCTGGTGGACGACGACGGCAGGGAGTTCACGCTCCCCGGCGCGCAGTTTGCGCTCTGCCGCTGCGGGCAGTCCCAGAACAAGCCCTTCTGCGACAGCAGCCACAAGACCTGCGGCTTCCAGCCCAACACCAAGGCCCCACAACAGCAGGGCGTCGAGACCCGCCCCTAGGAGGCCCCATGGCGAAGGTAACACCCCAGCAGGTCATGCAAGCCCTGGAAGAAGTAGAAGACCCCGAGATCGGCCAGAGCATCGTCGGCCTCGGCCTCATCTATAAGACCGAGGTCAGCAACGACGATAAGGTGCGGGTCGAGATGACCCTCACCAGCCCGGGCTGCCCCATGGGCTCTTATATCATGACCCAGGCCCACGCGGCGGTGATGAACGTGCCTGGGGTCAAGGATGTCCAGGTGGACCTGGTATGGGCCCCGCCCTGGGACCCCAAGACCATGGCCAGCGATGAGGTGAAGGCGGAGCTGGGCCTCTGGGATGATGTCGGGACCTCAGAACCCCAGGAGAGCTGGCCCAAACCCTAGCCCCATTCAGCTTGAGCCGGTCCATCTCCTGGAAGCGCTCCTGGGGCAGCGCGACGGCGTGGTCTCTCAGGTGTTCCAGAAGTTGGGCGCCGACCCCCAGCGGGCCCGGCAGGAGGCCGAGGCGGCCCTGGAACGGCTGCCGAAGCTGGGCGAGGCGGCCCAGTTGTACGTGTCGCCGCAGTTGAAGAGGGTTCTGGACGCCGCTCAGGCCGAGGCCGAGCGGCTGAAGGACGAGTACGTCTCCACGGAGCACCTGCTCATCGGCATCGCCGCGTCTGGGGGAGGGACAGAGGCGGGGCGCGTGCTGGCCTCCCTTGGCATCACCCTGGACCGCATCTATCAGGTGCTCGCCTCCATCCGGGGTGGCCAGCGGGTCAGCTCCCAGAATCCGGAGGGCACCTACCAGGCCTTGGAGCGCTACGGGCGCGACCTCACCAACATGGCCCGCCAGGGGAAGCTGGACCCCGTCATAGGCAGAGATGAAGAGGTCCGCCGGGTGGTCCAGGTCCTCTCCCGGCGCACCAAGAACAACCCGGTACTCATCGGCGAGCCAGGCGTGGGCAAGACCGCCATCGTGGAGGGGCTCGCCCAGCGTATCGGAGCTACTCAGCATCGTGGAGCTGCTGTTGAGACAGTCCAGCAGCGGCTCCAGGAGCGAAAGATCTCCATCAAACTGGCTCCGGCCGCCAAGGAGGTCCTGGTGCAAGAGGGCTATGACCCGGTCTACGGGGCGAGGCCCCTGAAGCGCACGCTCCAACGCCGGGTGCTGGACCCCCTGGCGCTCAAGGTGTTGCAAGGGGAGTTCAAGGAGGGAGATACGGTACTGGTGGAGGCCCACGGCGCCGACCTCACCTTCCGCCCCCTGGGTTCGGGCAACGCCGTGGGCGCGGCCGTCGGGGCCACGGCTGGCTGAGCGTCGTCCACCAATCCGGACTCAGGACCCACGCCGTATACACAAGGTGTAGGCAGGCAACTGCCGTACCACGTAAGGAGGGTCCTTTGCGCCTGCATTTGTTCCCACCAGGGATCGCGCTGCTCGCCGTCCTCGCCGCCGCCTGCGGAGGCGGCTACGGCGCCGCTCCCACCCCCACCCCAGCCCCCGCGACCATCCCCACCAGACCACCCGCGGCCCCGGCGGGGGGCGCGACCGTCGCCACCAGGCAACCGGCGCCGACGGCCACCAGCGCTCCCGCGGCCGCCCCAACGTCGAGCCCGGCGGCGGCGCCCGCCGCTGCCTCCGCGCCCACCCGCGCGCCCGTGGCTGCAGCTACGGCCACTCCAGCCACGACGCCCTCTGGGGGAATGCCCGCCGCCGGCGCCGGCGATTACGACCACGGGTACGCGGACACAGCGACGCCCAGCGCGCCTACGGCGCCGACAGGCGCCCACGATATCGAGATCACCCTCCAGGAAAGAAGCGCCAGCGCCAGCGGCATGGCCCACGCGGGCCAGGTGAAACTGGCGATCAAGAACCAGGGCCGTTTCCCCCACAGCCTCGCCATCAGCGTGGGGGACCAGACGCGGCAATTGGGCTCTAACATCGCCCCTGGAGGCACCGGCGAGCTAACGCTGGAGCTGGCGGCGGGCGAATATACGTTTTGGTGTCCATTGCCCGGCCACCGGCAGCAAGGCATCGAAGGGCGATTGCGGGTCATGTAACCTGTCCGCGACCCTTCGGGCCTCCTCATGCGCTTTCAGGGCGCCACCCGAGCAGGCGGGTTTGCAGCCAACCGCTTCCGTGCTAGCCTGTGCCCATGGCCCCTGGCGATGTTCTCCTGGCGGTGGTCTCCTGGGTACACCTGCTGGCCGCGGTGGTCTGGGTGGGCGGCGGGCTCTTCTATCTGCTGGCGCTGCGGCCTGCCCTGCGCTCCCAGGCGCTGGGCCCTCCTGGGGGGGCTTTCACTCGGGCCGTGGCGGAGCGGTTTCGGGCGGCCGTGGATCTCTCCATCCTGATCCTTCTGGTCACGGGGGTAGTCCTGACCTTCCAGCGGCTGACGGCGCCCGAGGCTAGCGCCGCCTACGGACTGGTCCTGGCCCTGAAGATCGCCCTGTCGGTGGCCATGTTCGGCCTGGCCTACTGGTTAGGACGCCTGGGCGAGGTTGAACGCCTGCTTGGCGTCAGGAGCGCGGCAAGAGCCGCCCCTGGGCGCTCAGGGCCATGGCGCCCATCGGCCGCGACCGCCACGGTCATCCTGGGCGCCGCCATCCTCCTCCTCGCCGAGCTGCTGCGCGTCCTGTTCCGCTGAGGTACCCCTTCAACATGGTAGTATCATGGGTGCATGGCAGCAAGGCACCACGATTTTGGCATCGCTCAGGTGCGGCCCGAGGCCCTCGGCCAGCCCGGCCACCGGACCTTCCAGCTGCGGCTGGAGTCCCCGGCGGGCAGCGCTGCCCTTGCGCTGGAGAAGCAGCAGCTCTCCGAGCTGGCCCTCGCCGTCCAACACCTCCTGGAGCTGCACCACGATGCCCCGGCTGCGGCGCCGCCGCCGGCCGTGGCTGCCAGCCATATCCAGGTCGAGTTCAAGATCGGCCGCATCGGCCTCGACTTCGACGTGAAGCGCCAGTCCATTTTGGCCCTGCTGCAGGATGAAGAGGCCACCGAGAAGGATAGTGTCAACATCTCGTGCTGGCTGCCGCGCCAGGCCGCCCAGGAGTTCTGCGAGGCCGCGCTGGCGGTCTGCGCTGCCGGCAGGCCTTTGTGCCCACTCTGCCATGGATCAATAGACCCCGAGGGGCACCGCTGCCCCAAGGCCAACGGCCATAAGGTCGCCGCCCTGGAAGAGGGCTCCGAGCAGATCTGAGCGCCATGACCCCATCGCCTCCAGCCCCAGGGGCAGACCATACAGGGGTCCTCGCCGTCCTGGCCAGCTCAGCCATCCTGAAATGCGAGCTGCTGCCCTGGGGCTCCAACTATACCTATCTGGTGGAGCTGGCGGGACAGGGCCTGGTAGAGCTGGCAGGAGAGCGGAAGCCCTTGCGGGCCATCTACAAGCCGGGCAAGGGGGAACGGCCCCTGTGGGACTTCCCCTCCGGCACGCTGTACCGGCGAGAGCGGGCCGCCTACCTGGCCAGCGAGGCCCTGGGATGGGGCCTGGTGCCGCCCACCGTCGTCCGCCAGGGGCCCCACGGGCCTGGCTCCGTGCAGCTATACATCGACTTGATCGAAACGGAGAACTACTTCACCCTGAGGGAGCGGCGGCTGGAGGAAATCTGGCCCATGGCGGCCTTCGACCTGGTCGCCAACAACGCCGACCGCAAGGCGGGCCATTGCTTGCTGGACCACGCTGGCCACATTTGGGCGATCGACCACGGCCTCACTTTCCACGCCCTCCCCAAGCTCCGCACCGTCATGTGGGAGTTTTGTGGCCAGCCGATCCCCGGGCACCTGCTTGCAGACCTCGCAGGGCTCCTGGAGCAGTGCCAAGCGCCGGGGGGCCTGACGGAGAGCCTGCTGGAGGTCCTAGACAAAGAGGAGGTCCAGGCCTTCCGCCGCCGCCTGGAGGAGCTGCTGCGCCGTCCCCTCTTCCCCGTCCTCGACCCGCGCCAGGTGCCCTGGCCCCTGGTCTGAGCGGGCTGATGAAAAACGGGGGGCCAGAGGGGCGAAGCCCCTTTGGCGGGGAACCTGGGGGTGTCCCCCAGGTTCAAACTCCCCCTTCCAGGAAAGGATGGGGGCTAGGGGGATGGTTCGTACGAGTTTTTCAGCACCCTGCTAGTCGCGGGTGCCGAAGACGTTCAGCACCACGGTGTAGGTGCCAGGGTAGCCGCCCTGGTCGTGGGTCATCCCCAGGGTGGCGCCCTTCACCTGCCGGGCGTCGCACTTCCCCTGGAGCTGCTTGTAGACCTCATAGGTCTTGTGGATGCCCGAGGAGCCGCCCCCGTGGCCGAACGACTTCAGCCCGCCGTTGGTGTTGATCGGCAGCTCCCCCTCCAGGCTGAAGACCCCAGCGGCAGCGTACTCGCCACCGTGTCCCCGCGGCGCCAGCCCCATGTCCTCGTAGAAGGCCAGCTCCACCACCGTGAAGGCGTCGTGCATGCAGGCAACGTCCAGCTCCTTCAAGGGGTTCTTGATGCCGGCATTGGCGTAAGCCATCCTAGCGGCATAAACATTCTCGTCAAAGTGGACCCAGTCGTAGCCGGTGGAAATGCGGCCCAGCTTCGTCCCCACGCTCATGCCGTTGCCCTTCAGGACGATGTAGTCGTCCCGAAACTTCTTGGCGATCTCAGGGGTGGTAACGACGGCGGCGGCCGCCCCGTGGGGCATGACACAGCAGTCGTGGAGGCCGAAGGGGTAGGAGATCATGGGCGCGTCCATGTACTGCTTCATATCGATATCTTTGTGAAAATAGGCCTTGGGGTTGAGCTTGCCGTTGTGGTAGTTCTTGACGGCGATGGAGCCTAGGCCGGTCTTCAGCTGCTCGTAGGTGAGACCATAGTGGTGCATGTAGCGAGTGGCCACGGTGGAGAAGGTGCCCGCGGGCGCACCCGTGAAGGCTGTCTCCTCGCCGATCCACCAGCCCTGAGCGCCGTGGAGGACACCGCGCCCCTCGCCTCCACCGGCGTCGCTGCCGGCGGTGAAGCCCGCTACCAGCACCATGTCATACAGCCCGCCCGCCACGAAGGCGGCGGCGTTGCGGAGGGTATCGCTGCCCGTCGCGCACCAGTTCTCGATCCGGGTTACGGGCACGAAGTTGAGCTTCAGGGCGTGGGCCAGGGTCTGGCCCGTGATGCCGCCGCCCAGCCAGCCGGCCTGGATGTCGTTGGAGCCCACTCCGGCATCCGCGAAGGCCTCGTAGCAGGCCTCCACCAGCAGATCCTCGCCCGTCTTGTCGTAGTGGTCATCGTACTTGGTGCAGCCCATGCCGATGATGGCCACCTTGTCCCTCATGTTCTCCACGATCACACTCCTCTGCCAAAGATCATCTGATCCCATGGTACGCGTGACCACGGGGGAGCGCAACCCAGCCTGCCAGGCGTCTCCGGTCCGTCTGAACGAGCTGCCTACTTCTCCCTGCCCCCAAGCTTCCGGCTAGGAGAGCGCCTGGGCCATGTCCAGGTTGTGACGGTACTTTTCCCCTTTCCAGGGCCCTTCCGCAACCTTTACCTCATGCACATACACCTTGGATGATTCGACGTGCAGCGGCGTGGCCCCGGTGGTCTCCACGACTAGGCCGCTGACGGTCTTGAAGCGGAGCCCGGGCTTGATGGTCACCATCTCAGAATACTTCATCGCAACCCCTCCTCTTATATAGTGGATTCGATGGCTAGACCTGCTGGGCCGGACAGGCGCCTAGCCCACCCTCCGCAGTGAACGAGGCGAACCCTTGCTTACCAGCCGCACATCCGTAGGGCCGGGGCTAGGCTCCCCCTAGCCCTTGATGAGGGTCTTCAGGCGGCTAATGATGACCTGCCGCGGAGCATCCCGCTTGGGGACACGGTTCACGATGCGCGGCGGCGGCGGCGGCGGCCCGCCGCCGGAGGCTTTCATAAGGGTAATCGCCTCGTCATCTTCCTCAAGCCAGTAGCCGAACTCCTCCTGCATCGTGGTCAGGGCGCCGGCGATGATCTTCGCCCCAGCGCCCGTCTGTTGGCGGGATTCCAGGTCCATGGCTTCCCTCCAGGTTGGCACCTCACACCCCTGAGGGGTGCGCTGTGTGCCGCTACCTTGTCTGTCTCTTAGTTCCATCCCCGCTGGCCCCAGACGAGTTTGCTGCCCCGCCCTGGCGCTTTGGGGACGCGGCGCCCAAGTCGGGCGCCTGGCCTAGCCCTGTCCCGAGGCCGTGGTCGTACACGCTACTTGTTCATAAGGGAGCGCAGGCCGTTGATCAACTGCTTGCGATTGCCCTTCGACTTGTCTATGCGGGCCGTCTCATTGCGGACCTCATCACCCTGCTCCGTAGGTGAGGTCCTGTACAGGATCATGAACTTTTCGTCTTCCAGCAGCTCCCAGCCCATCTCCCCTTCCAACGTGCTGATAGCGCCCTCCACGGGCTTCTCGTTCGGGTCGGAAAGAGCCTCGTCCTCGCCTGTCTTACCCTTTGTCTCAGCCATGCTTCCTCCCTCTATTCGCACCGTGGGCTCCTGTATCAGTCCAGTGGGCCTGACACAGGGCAACTCACTAGGGAGATTATACCAAAGCCCAAAGTTGGATGACAACTCCTGGAACATCCCTGGGGGCGTACCGATAGAGTCAGGCGCGCGCAGTGTTTGCACCCCTTCCCGACGCCGTCGATGGCCCGCAGGCGCAAGGTGGGGCCTGGCTGCGGCGAGTGCCTGGGCCGCTGCCACTTTAACTCCCTCAAGTATGAAGTGACCATCGACAAGCCCAACATCGACCACCTGAGCTGCTTCGGCTGCGGGCTCTGCATGACCGCCTGCAGCCGCAACGCCATCAACCTGGTCGGGCGCAAGACCCTGCCAGGTCTGGTCAACGCCTGGTAAGCGATACCATCGCAAGAGAAAAAGGACCTCTTGGCCCCGCGGTGGGGGCCGGAGGTCCTTTTTCTACGATGAATGCCGCCGAGCCCCCTATGACCCTTTTAGACTAGGGTATTGACCTAGCTGGTATGGCTGGGATATACTAGTAAAGGAAAGGGGCGCTCCAGGAGAGGTGCGGTTGACCTAGGGCCGCCTTTCTGGTAGCACGTGGTCCATATTACACATCTTGGGGTGCCGTCGGGCAGCGGGTAGGGGCGAGAGAGCCAACTGCAGAAGGAGCCGGGATATGTGTCGTATGTGTGACTGGCTGGGCGAAGGGGAGATCTGGTACAAGAACCCCAAGAATTTCTCCAACCGTCTCTACAAGCTGCGCGAGCCGGGCAAGAAGCCCCAGGCGGCGATGCAGTCCGAGGGCGGCGGCGGGCGGCTCCATGACGCCCTGGAAGCCAAGGCCGACGGCGACGAGGACAGCTTCAACCGTATCATCGGCGAGATGAACAAGCGCGATGCCAAGCGCCCCGGCTGCCACACCCTGCCCCTCTCCGAAGCCTTGGAGGTGGTCAGCAAGATCGGCACCCCCGTGGGCGCCATGATGTGCATCTGCCGCAAGGGAGCCCGCGGCGAGGAAGAGCGCAACATCAACGAGTACACCTGCACCGGCCTCGGCACGGGGATGTTCAAGTGGGAGCGCTGGCCCGAGCGCTACCGCGGCGGCGTCGAGTTCCTCTCCCCCAAGGAAGCCTGCGACTGGCTCGACTATTGGGACAAGCGCGGGATGATGCACATGATCATGCAGGAAGGCGGCGACTTCCTGGGCGGCATCTGCAACTGCGACTACCCCGACTGCCTGCCCATCCGCCACCGCATGGACTACGGCCTGAAATATCAGCTCACCAAGGCCGAGTTCATCTGCGACATCGACTACGAGAAGTGCACAGGCTGCGGCGAGTGCTTGGGCCGCTGCCACTTCAACTCCCTGAAGTATGAAGTGACCATCGACAAGCCCAGCATCGACCACCTGAGCTGCTTCGGGTGCGGGCTCTGCATGACCGCTTGCAGCCGCAACGCCATCAGCCTGGTGGAGCGCAGGACCCTGCCTGCTCTGGTGAATGCCTGGTAATTGATACCCTCTCAAGCAAGAAAAACCCGGCCCTTGATGGGGCCGGGTTTTTCTTGCCAAGGAAATATGAGATGATGGCGGGCGCCAACTTGAGCGATACCAGTAGCCAGGCCAGCGTGACAGCATCAGGGCCTGGTCAACCGACGGAGGGACAGCATGGAATACCGACGCCTGGGTAACTCGGGCCTGGAGGTCTCGGCGGTCGGCCTGGGCACCAACCAGTTCGGCACTAAGCTGGACGCCGAGGCCAGCGCCGGTGTGGTGCGCCGCGCCGTGGAGCTAGGCATCAATTTTGTCGACACCGCCGACATCTACGGCGGCACGCGCTCCGAGGAGTTCATCGGCCGCGCTATCAACGGTATCCGCGGGGAGCTAGTGCTGGCGACAAAGTTCGGCGGCGCGCGTGGAGAGGGGCCCAATAGCCGCGGAGGCTCCCGCCAACACATCCTCCAAGGCGTCGAGGAGAGCTTGCGGCGCCTGGGCACCGACTACATTGACCTTTATCAGCTCCACTTCCCGGACCCGCGCACTCCCATCGAAGAGACGCTGCGCGCCCTGGACGACCTCGTCCACCAGGGCAAGGTGCGCTACATCGGCTCCTCCAACTTCGCCGCCTGGCAGCTCTGCGAGGCGGCCTGGGTAGCGCGCACGGAGCACCTGACGCCCTTCGTCAGCGAGCAGGCAGAATACAGCCTGATGAACCGCCACCTGGAGCGAGAGGTAGCCCCCTTCTGCCAGAAATACAACGTTGGCATCATTCCCTTTTTCCCCCTGGCCAGCGGCTTCCTGACCGGCAAGTACCGGCCCGATGCGCCGGCTCCCACCGGGACGCGCATAGGCGACAACGAACGCCTGCGCACGCGAACGCTGACGGAGAAGAACTTCGCGCTGCTGGCCAAGCTGGAGCAGTTTGCGGGCGGTCACGACCACACCGTGGGAGAGCTGGCTATCGCCTGGCTGCTGGCCCAGCCCCAGGTGAGCAGCGTCATCGCCGGGGCGACGAAGCCCGACCAGGTGACCGCCAACGCCAAGGCCGCAGCCTGGCACCTGACTCCCACGGAGGCAGGGGAGGTCACCCAGCTCCTGGGCAGCGCCGTCTAGCCCAGACTTGTCGGGACTAGCGCTCCGCGCCCGCTCCCGGGCTGGCTGGGCGCTCGCGGCGGTCCAGGAGCTCTTTCAGCGCCGACACCTCTCGTCGCAGGGAACGCTCCCTGAGATACAGAGAGAGCACGAAGCCTAGCACCACCGCCCAAACGACGGTATAGGCGGCGAACAGGAACCACAAGCTAGCCACTGGCGCCCTCCCCTACCCTGAACCTAGCCCCACACCCATCCGCGCCTTCAACTCCCCCACGGCATCGCTCAGGGCCCGCAACCTGACTCGGGCGATCACGAGCAGGACATAGAGCAGAGTGACCGCTACCAGGGACACCATTAGGGTCGCCCCCATCGCCGGCTCCATGTCCAGGCCGCCCGTGCCGATGTTCGGGCCCGGGTGCAGGCCGCGCCAGAGCCGGATGGAGAAGAAGTTGATGGGAACTACCACAAAACCCATCACCCCCACCACGGCCGCCAGCCGGGCGCCCTGGGAGCTCTCCGCGGCGTAGGAGCGGATCATGAGGTAGCCCAGATAGATCAGCCAGAGCACCAGGGTGGTGGTAAGCCTGGGGTCCCAACCCCACCAGGTGTTCCAGATTGTCTTCCCCCAGATTGACCCGGTGGCCAGGCTCAGGGTGGTAAAGACCACGCCGACCTCGGCCGAGGAGGCCGCCACCCGGTCCCAGGCGGGCCGGCCCGTGCGCAGGTAGGCCAGCCCGCCCACAAAGGTGACCAGGA
>SHYM01000043.1 GCA_009692805.1 Dehalococcoidia bacterium
GGTGCCCACCTTTCTCTCCCTTTCAAACTACCCCCTTCCTGGCTAGGAAGGGGGCCAGGGGGGGCCAGGGGGATGGTCGCGGGCATACTCATGGAGAGAGCCCTGATCGAGAAAAATGCGGCTTTTTGTGCAAAGCCTGGTGGCCCCCGAGGCCCTCTCCCACTGGGAGAGGGCCCTCGCTTGCGGAGTTGACCCTAGCAGGCTAACGTACGCTCAGGCTCGGCAAGACCGCGCGCGGCTTGAGACCGGACGGCGGAGGTGAGCGACGTGGCCCCCAAGACAGTGCTAATCCTGGGCGGCGGCGTGGGCGGCATCGTGGCCGCCAACGAGCTGGCGAGGCGGCTGGGGCCCGAGCACAGCATCATCCTGGTGGACAGAGACGCGCGCCACGACTTCCCCCCCTCGTTCCTATGGGTGATGGTCGGCGCTCGGCGCCCACCTGCCGCGGCCGCCGCGCGCCGCCGCCTGCTTCATCGCCGCGTCCAGCTCGTGCAGGCCGAGGTCACCCAGCTCGACCTGGCGGCCCAGAAGGTCCGGGCGGGCGAGCGGGAGCTCCCCTACGACTACCTCGTCCTCGCGCTGGGCGCGGGGCTGGCGCCCGAGCGGGTGCCGGGGCTGGCGGGCGCTTTTCATACCCCTATACCCTGGACGGGGCCGCCCGCCTCTGGGACGCCGTCCAGACTTTCCCCGGCGGGCGCGTGGCCGTGGTGGTGGCCAGTCTGCCCTTCAAGTGCCCCGCCGCCCCCTACGAGACGGCGCTGCTCTTGAGGGACGCCTTCGCCGCCCGCAAGGTATCCGTACAGGTGGATGTCTTCACGCCGGAGCCCCAGCCCATGCCGGTGGCCGGACCCGCGGTAGGCAACCAGTTGCGGGGGCTCATCGAGGCGGCCGGCATCGGCTTCCACCCGCTCTCCCGGCTGCAAAGCGTCGAGCCCTCGAAGCAGGGCCTGGCCTTCGACAACGCTCCCAGCGTCCCCTACGACCTCCTCGTCGTCGTGCCGCCTCACGCCGGGCCGCGCGTAGCTCAGGAGGCGGGCCTGACCAACGAGGCGGGGTGGATCCCGGTGGACGCCGCCACCCTCAGGACCAAGCAAGCCAACGTCTTCGCCCTCGGCGACGCCACGGCGATACCCCTGCAGGGGCGGTGGAAACCGGAGGCGCCGCTACTGTTGCCCAAGGCCGGGGTCTTCGCCCACGGCCAGGGCGAAGTGGTGGCCGCCAACATCGCGGCGGAGCTGGCGGGGCAAGGGCCCGCGGCCGCCTTTGCCGGACACGGCTACTGAATGGCGGAGCTCGGCCACGGGCTGGCCGCCATCGCCACGGGCAACTTCTACGCCACCCCTAACCCCAACGTCAAGCTGGAGCCGCCGCGGGCCGTCTGGCACTGGGGCAAGGTGTGGTTCGAGAAGTACTGGCTCTCCACCGGTATAACGCGCCAGTTCTACCGCACCCTGGTCGACCTCGGCGGGCGGGCCACCGGGCTCGACATCAAAGTCTGACGGGGGGCGACGCCTACTGTATCCGCAGCAGCGGCGTCGCCTCGCGCCACAGCTCCTCGAGGTCATAGAACTCCCGCTGCTCCGGAGCGAAGACGTGGACCACCACGTCGCCGAAGTCCAGCAGCACCCAGCCGCTGCTGGCGATGCCCTCGGAGTGGAGCAGTCGCAATCCCTCCCGCGGGAGCTTTTCCGCCAGCTCCTCCACCACCGCCCTCACCTGGGGCTCGGACGCGGCGGTGCACAGCACGAAATAATCGGTGAAGTTACAGGAACGCCGGAGGTCGAGCAGCAGGACGTCCTCCGCCTGCTTCTCCGCGGCTAGCTCGGTGGCCCGGCGGGCCAGCTCCAGCGCTTCCAGACGTCTGCTCCTTGGATGCCCCTCTATGTGCGGCCACAGGGCAGTCGCCCCCAGGCCCGCCATCATTATAGGGGGTGCCCCCCGCTGGGAGAGGGTGAGGGGTGAGGGGGCCTATGATTGAAGCTCGGCCACCCCCGTGCTATCCTGCCGCCATGTCTAAGAGCCGCGTTGTCGTCGCCATGAGCGGCGGGGTGGACTCCTCCGTCGCCGCTGCCCTCCTCCACCAGGAGGGCTATGAGGTCGTCGGCATCACCATGCGCCTGTGGACCGAGGACGACTCCGAGGCGCCGACCCACGCCCGCCGCTGCTGCGGGGTGGAGGATGTGGACTCCGCCCGGCGCGTCTGCCAGGTCCTGGGGGTGCCCCATTACGTCATCAACTACGAGCGCCAGTTCCAGGCCCAGGTAGTGCAACCCTTTGTGGAGGAGTACCGGCGCGGCCGCACGCCCATACCCTGCATCGCCTGCAACCAGCACCTGAAGTTCGACGCCCTCCTCAAGCGGGCCCTGGCCTTGGACGCCGCCTTCGTCGCCACGGGCCATTACGCCCGCGTGCGCCCCCAACCCGACGGCTCCTACGCCCTGCTAAAGGGCCGCGACCACAACAAGGACCAGAGCTATTTCCTCTATGGCATGGGGCAGGAGGAGCTGCGCCGCGCCCTCTTCCCCGTGGGGGAGCTCGACAAGCCCCAGGTACGAGCCCTCGCCCGCGAGCTGGGCCTGCCCGTGGCCGACAAGCCTGAGAGCATGGATATCTGCTTCATCCCAGATGGCGACCGCCGCCGCTTCCTGGCGGAGCGCCTGGGCGCCAACCCCGGCGCCATCGTGGACAGCTCCGGGCAGGTCTTGGGAGAGCACGCCGGCGTCGCCTTCTACACCGTCGGCCAGCGGCAGGGGTTGGGGCTGGCCACGGGCCGGCGGACCTACGTTTCGCGCATCGAGGCCGCGAGCAATACCCTGGTGGTGGGCCCCGAGGAGGAGCTGCTGGCGATCGGGTTGCTGGCGTCGCAGCTGCGCTTCGTCGGCGGCCAGCCGCCCGACGCCACGCAAGCGGTGGCGGCCAGGATCCGCCACCGGGCAACGGAGGCCCCGGCATGGGTGCGCATGATAGGGCCTCGGGAGGCTGAGGTGCGCTTCGCCACGCCCCAGCGCGCCGTCGCCCCCGGGCAGGCCCTGGTCCTGTACCAGGGAGAGCAGGTGCTGGGCGGCGGGGTCATCGAGGCAGCGCTGCCCGCGGCTAAGGAGTAGCCATGGAGCCCATGGACGAGCTGGCCCGCAGCCTCAACCATAACCACCAGTTCACGCTGGGGCTGGTCAAGGGGCTGACCAGAGAGCAGCTGGCGTGGAGGCCCTCGCCGGTCGCCAACCCGGCGGGGTTCATCCTCTGGCACCTGGCCCGCAACGAGGACCTCTGGATGCACCGCTTGCCCCCGCGGCGCACCCAGGTCTACGAGGCGGCGGGCTTCGACCGGCGGTTCGGCTTGACCATACCCGAGGGCAACTCGATCTGGATCACCGTCGGCACCGGCTGGACCGCCGAGCACGTCGCCGCCTTCCCCGCCTGCGAGCCGGCGCTGCTACTGGAGTACCTGGAGGCGGTGCGCGCCGACACGCTCTCCTACCTGAGCCGCCTGATGCCCGCGGACCCTGATGCGCAGCCCTGGCCGGGGCGCTCGCCCAATACCCTGGGCTGGGTATTACGCCAGATGGCCAACCACGAGGCCAACCACGCCGGCCAGATCGACTACCTGCACGGGCTGCACGAGAACCGGGTGCTCTAGCCGCGTCATGAGCGCCCCCAAGCGCCCCACTCTACGGCAAGAGCGTGCCCTCTGGGCCCAGGGCTACAGCGCCATCGCGGGGGTGGACGAGGTCGGCCGCGGGCCCCTGGCGGGCCCCGTCGTGGCGGCGGCCGTCATCCTGCCCAGCCGGCTGCGTGGCCCCTGGGTGAGGCTGATACGCGATAGCAAGCTGCTCACGCCGCGCCAGCGCTGCCAGGTCGCCGCCGCCCTGCGCGAGAGCGCCGTGGCCATCGGCATCGGCGCCGCCAGCCTGGAGGAGATCGAGCGCCTGAATATCCTGGGCGCCACCCTGGAGGCGATGCGGCGCGCGCTGGCCGCCCTCTCCCCCACCCCAGATTTCATCCTCATCGACGCCCTGCACCTGCCGGGCGTAGCCCAGCCCCAGCGGGGCCTCATCCATGGCGACCGCCTCTGCCGCTCCATCGCCGCCGCCTCCATCATCGCCAAGGTCCATCGCGACGGCCTCATGGAGGAGCTGGACGGCTGCTACCCGGGCTACGGCTTCGCCCGGCACAAGGGCTACGCCACGGCGGAGCACCTGGCCGCGCTGCGGCGGCTGGGGCCCTGCGCCGCCCACCGCCTGAGCTTCGCCCCGGTGCGCGACCTGGCCCAGCTAGCGCTGTGGCCTTCAGGGGGCCAACGTGACCGCTAAGGACCCCCGCCGTGCCCTGGGCGACACCGGCGAGGCCCTGGCGCGCCGCCACCTAGAGGAGCGCGGGATGCGGACTCTCGCCACCAACTACCGCACCCCCGAGGGCGAGATCGACCTGGTCGCCGCCGACGGCGACACCATCGTCTTCGTCGAGGTCAAGCTGCGCCGAGGCCAGAGCTTCGGCACGCCCGAGGACGCGCTGACGAGGGCCAAGCGGCGCAAGCTGCTGGCCAATGCCTTCGCCTATCTCCAAGAGCACGGGCTCGACGACGATATGACGCCCTGGCGCATCGACCTGGTGGCCATCGAGCTCGACCGCTCGGGCAAGCTGCTGCGCCTCGAGCACTACCCCCACGCCGTCACGGGCGACACCACGTAAGGGCCATCTGCCGATGGCTCCAAAGAAGGCGGCTTACTATGAATGGTACGTGTCCTTTGTGTGATGGCGCCGCAGATCTGCAACCATCGCAGGAGATAGTAGGAAACGTGGTTCTTTGTGATCGGTGCGGCTATTTTCGAATTGAGGAGGGCGCATTAGATGGGTTCGAACAAGAACGGCACTTGGTTGCAGGCGTGACTCGACGACGGTCTGGCTTGAGGCCGTCAGTCGAATCACGGTTGACACTTACCAGGGACAACATTCCCGACGTGTTGGCGGGCGTGCAACTGGCTGGGGGGTTGCTGGACCATCTTGATTACACCCTCGAGTATGTCAAAGGACACCAGACTCGCAGCGATGGATTCATCGAGTATCGTGAGCTGGTTGGCACCGACTACCCATTGGTATTCGCAAGGGACGGCAACGAATTCTTGCACTTCCAGCAAACTCTCGCCAAGCAAGGTTTGCTGGAAGAACCTCCGGGTCGAGATCCAGCACGACGGACAAGCTTCCGACTCACTGCAGCCGGTTGGCAGAGGGTGCGTGAACTAGCCAAGACAGGGCAAGATTCGAACCGTGCATTTGTTGCCATGTGGTTTGAGCCTGAAGTAAAAGCAGCTTGGGAAGACGGTATTCGACCCGCACTAGAAGCACTTGGGTATGATCCGGTGCGTATTGATCTGACGCATGGAGAGAACAAGATCGACGACCGGATCATCGCTGAGATTCGGCGCTCCGGGTTGGTCGTCGCCGATTTCACTGGCCACCGGGGAGGGGTATATTTTGAGGCCGGACTTGCGATAGGGTTGGGAATCCCAGTGGTATGGACGTGCAGGCGACAGGATTACCAACAAACGCATTTCGACACGCGTCAGTATCAGCACTTACTGTGGGACGCGCCTGAGGACCTACGGGTGCAGTTAGTGAACCATATCGCTGCAAGGATGCCTGCTCACCCCCTACCAGAGTGATGGGCCGGCTCCCAGCCCTTGCCGACACCGAGCCCCTGCCCTACACTGGCCTCAGTCGCCCTTTTCGGAGGCCCTATGCCCATCTACGAGTACCGCTGCCTCGACTGCGGCCGCAAGTCCAGTATCTTCGTCCGCACGCCCAGCGCGGCGACGGCCCCCGCCTGCGCCCACTGCGGCGGCCCGCGCCTGGAGCGGGCCCTCTCTACCTTCGCCCACCCACGCTCCGAGCAGACGCGCTTGGAGCAGAGCGAGGAGCCGGCGCTCTTCAACTCACCCGAGTATTACCAAGACCCCCGCAACATCGGGCGCTGGGTCGAGAAACGGATGGACGAGACCGGGATGGAGATGCCCTCCGAGGTCAAGGAGATGATCGGCAAGGCGCGGCAGGGTGAGGTGGACGAGATCCTGGACAAGCGAGGGCTGGACTGAGCCCGTTAGGCGTAGGAGCACCCCTGAGCAGGGATTAAGGCCAGAGCGGCGACGCCGGGAGGAGGAGATCATGGGGTACGAGACGATACTGGTGGACGTCAGCGACCATATCGGGACGATCAGCCTGAACCGCCCCGAGCGGCTCAACGCCATTACCGCGGTCATGGGGCGGGAATTGCCGGAGGCCCTGGCGGAGCTGCAGGCCGACGACCAGGTGCGATGCCTGGTCTTGACCGGCGCCGGACGCGGTTTCTGCGCCGGCGAGGACCTCGCCGACCGCCCGGGAGAGGTGCCGGGGCGTTCCAAGTTGCGCAGCTTGAGCGGTGGACTGCGCTCGGCGGGGCACTTGCCACTGCTTTTCCGCGATGTTACGAAGCCCACCATCGCCGCCGTCAACGGACCCGCCGTGGGCCAGGGCCTGTCGCTGGCCCTGGCGTGCGATATCCGGCTGGCTTCAGACCGCGCCCGCCTGGGCGCGGTCTGGATCAAGCGCGGCATCCCGCCGGAATCAGGCGGCGCCTTCAACCTGGTGCGCGTGGTGGGCCTGGCCAAGGCCTGCGAGCTGGCCTTCACCGGCCGCATCATCGAGGCGCAGGAGGCCCTGCGGATCGGGCTCGTAAACCAAGTCTACCCCCACGAGAGCTTCCTGGCCGAGGTGCGCGCCTTCGCCCGCTCCATCGCCGAGGGGCCTCCCCTGGCCATGGCCCTGTGTAAGCGGAGCCTGTACCAGGCCCTGGACGGCACGCTGGAGGAGCACCTGCAGTGGGAGCATATGGCCGTTCAGTACGCGTTCAACACCAAGGACCGTGAGGAGGGAATACGCTCCTTCCTGGAGAAACGGGAGCCGCGCTTCCAGGGCGAGTAGGATGCCGCCTGTCGCGAGGGACGACTGAACAGTGGTCGTACATGTCATAACGGGGGGTCCAGAGGGGTGCAGCCCCTCTCGCGGGGGGCCTGGGGGGTGTCCCCCCAACAGATCTCTCTTCATCTCCCCCTCTCCCTCGACGGAAGAAACGGCTACCAGGTGAGGTGAAACCATGCCCACGCAGATAAATGATTACGCGCACCCCGAGCTCCTCTGCGACACCGCCTGGCTGGCCGCGCATCTGAACGACCCCGCGCTGCGCCTCATCGACTGCGGCATGCCCGACGCCTACAACCGCGCCCACCTCCCCGGCGCCGTGGGCCTGCCCCATCCCTACCTCAAGGGCGACAAGAGCCCCTTCGTCATGGCCCCGCAGCAGTTCGAGGGGCTGATGGCCGAGCGGGGTATCGCCAACGACTCGCCCGTCATCCTGTACGACGATAACGCCAGCCTCTACGCCGCCCGCGTCTGGTGGGTCTTCGATCACTTCGGCTATCGCAACGTCAAGGTGCTCAACGGCGGCTTCAACCGATGGCTCCACGAGGCTCGCCCCCTCACCTCGCAGGCGCCCCGCCCAGCCCGCAGCCAGTTCCGCGCCACCGTCAGCGACACCCATCTGTGCACCCTCGACGGGCTGAGCGGCGGCGTGGGCGACCCCGCGACGGTCGTCTGGGACGTGCGCAGCCAGGAGGAATGGATGGGCGAGAACAACCGCGGCAACCAGCGTCGCGGCCACGTCCCCGGCGCCGTCCACCTGGAGTGGCGGGAGCTGATGGAGGGGCCGCCGGAGCGCCGGTTCAAGCCCGCCGCCGAGCTGCGCCGGATGCTGGCCGAGCGCGGCATCACCCCCGACAAGCGCGTTATCACCTACTGACAGGGGGGCATCCGTGCGGCGCACGGAGTCTTCGTCCTGCGGCTGCTGGGCTTCGAGCAGGCCCGGAACTACGACGGCTCCATGGGCGAGTGGGCCAACCGCGACGACACCCAGCTCACGCTGTAGGCAGCGCCCAGATGGGTAAGGCTAACCTTAGCGCCGTCAGGTAACCCTGCACGCTCTCCTGAGCGAGCTCCGCCGCCCGCAGGTTAGGGCAACACGGGCCCTCACCCCCTTGGTCCCCCTCTCCCTCGAGGGATCCTTCGACAAGCTCAGGATGAGGGTGAGGCTCTGGGGGGACACCCCCCAGCCCCCCCGTCAAAGGGGCTGCGCCCCTCTGAACTCCCCTTCCGCTCGTGGTGAGCCCCGTCTTCGAGGCTTGAGGGTATCCCCCCAAGTCCCAAGGTTTGCCGACCTAACTTTAGCTACACATAGCATCGTCCGCTCAGGCCCGGCCTACCGCCCCGAGATTCCCTCTCCCTTGATGGGAGAGGGCTAGGGTGAGGGTTGGCCCTGCTCGCCCTTTTTGAGCCAGCGGTAGAAAAGAGACGCGGCGCACGCTCCGAGGATGGGGGCGGTCCAATACAGCCAGTGGGCCTTCCAGACACCCGACACCAGCGCCGGGCCGAAGGAGCGGGCGGGGTTCATGGAGGCCCCCGAGATAGGACCGCCGAAGATCGCGTCCAAGGCGACCGTCCCGCCGATGGCGATGGCCGCCCCTTGCCTCACGGCCCGGACGTCCGTTGCCACGGCCATGATGACGAACATCAGGAAGAACGTCATGGCCGCCTCAAAGCCGAAGGACTGGGCCAGGCCGCCAGTCGGCGCAGTGGCTCCGAGGTTGGCGGCAAGACCTAAAAGGCCCCGCAGCGCCAGGCTGGCCGCGGCGGCTCCCGCTAGCTGCGCCAGCCAGTATCCAGGCACGTCCTTCCAGGGAAAGTGCCGGGCCAGGCAGAAGCCCAGGGTGACGGCAGGATTGAGGTGCGCACCCGATATGTGGCCAGTGGCATAGACCATGGCCATGACCACGAGGCCAAATGTCAGCCCGATCCCTACCTGGGTAACGCGGCCGCCCGATAGCTCATCGACCATCACGGCGCCAGTGCCCGCGAAGACCAGCGCGAAGGTCCCGACGAACTCGGCCGAGCACCTTCTGAACATCTCTCGATTCTGCTCCCGAGGAACGAGCGCCAGCCATGATGACAGAGTGGTGATCCCTGACTCCGGCCAGCGGTGCCCATACAGATAGCCGTCCGTGGGCAATAGCGCATCGGCCACGGTCCAGCCAGCCTGGCTAGTTCAGCCTCAGCGGTTTTCGAAGGCAGAGGCCAGGTAAAGCAGCGTCAAGAGTATGAGGAAGCCGCCGAACATTATGTCCAGCACGCTCTTGGTCGTCGCGGAGCGCCCGGTATGCTCGGGTGGGCCCGCCCGCAGCCAGGAAGGCCACCAGCTTTTGTAGACCCCGCGGCGCAGGCTGACGAAGCCTCGATAGGCCGTGAAGACCCCGAAGGCCAGGAAGAGCATTGTGAGCAAATAGTAGACCATCGCCGCCATTGTAGCATCCGCCATTTGACGTAGCATCAGCCGCTTGACCGCACCCCCCTCCCCTGCTAGACTGGCGCCCGCGCCCCCAAGACCACCGCCAACACAGGCGGTGGTTGCTGTGTAAAGGGGCGCGCCGCGCTGGGCCCGACCCCGCGCTGGCCCGATAAAGGAGGTCAAGGTCATGGACAACGCGCAGTATGCCTGGATGGTGCCGGTGATCGCCGGCGCCATCGCGATCCTCTTCGCCGCCTACCTGGTCCGCGACGTGATGCGGCGGGACGCCGGCACCCCGGCCATGCAGCAGATCGCCGGCATGATCTTCGAGGGGGCCACCGCCTTCATGCGCCGCCAGTACCGCACCATCGGGATGCTGGCGGTGGTCGTGGCCATTGTTCTCGCCGCCGTCCTCTGGGCCGTGGAGAGCGACTTCGGCCTGGCCTGGCATACCGCCATCGCCTTCTTAGTGGGCGCGTTCCTCTCCGCCCTCTCCGGCATCATCAGTATGTTCGTGGCCGTCAAGGCCAACGTGCGCACCGCCGCGGCGGCCCAGCGAGGGCTCAAGGAAGCCCTAGCCGTCTCCCTGCGCGGAGGCGCCGTCTCCGGCTTCCTCATCACCGCCCTCAGCATCCTGGGCGTCACCGTCATGTACTACGGCTTCGGGGGCAACGCCGACCCCGCCAAGGCGCCCTTCCTGATTGTGGGCTTCGCCTTCGGCGCCAGCTTCGTGGCCCTCTTCAGCCAGCTCGGCGGCGGCATCTACACCAAGGCCGCCGACATGGGCGCCGACCTGGTGGGCAAGGTCGAGGCCGGCATCCCGGAGGACGACCCCCGCAACGCCGGCGTCATCGCCGACCTAGTGGGCGACAACGTGGGCGACTGCGCCGGCCGCGGCGCCGACCTCTTCGAGTCAACCGCCGCCGAGAACATCGGCGCCATGATCCTGGGCGTCGCCATCTTCACCGCTACCCAGAACACCGCCTGGATCCTGTTCCCGCTGGTGGTGGGAGGCTTCGGCCTCATCGCCTCCCTCGTGGGCGTCATGCTGGCCCGGGGCAAAGAGTCCGACGGGCCCCTGCTGGTGATGAACCGCGGCTACGGCGTCGCGGTGGCGCTCTCGGTCATCGGCATGCTGGTAGCGACGCTCTGGCTGCTGGGCGATAACTGGGGCTGGTTCTTCGCCGCCGGCCTGGTCGGTATCGCCACCTCCATCGCCTTCGTCTTCATCACCCAGTACTACACCTCGGGGTCCTGGCGCCCGGTGCGGGCCATCGCCGAGGCCTCCCGCATCAGCCCCGCCACCAACATCGTGGCCGGCGTTTCCGTCGGCTTCGAGACCACCTTCTCCACCGCCGTCGCCATCGGCGCCGCCATCCTGGCCTCTTACTATCTGGGGCTGCAGGCCGAGTTCACCACCGTCGCGGGGGCCACCATCAACGGTGGAGTCTTCGGCACCGCCGTCGCCACCATGGGCATGCTGATGACCGGCGCCTACATCCTGACCCTGGACGCCTTCGGCCCCATCACCGACAACGCGGGCGGCATCGTGGAGATGTCGGGCACCGAGGGCCGCGTGCGGGAGACCACCGACCGGCTGGACAGCGCCGGCAACACCACCAAGGCCCTGACCAAGGGTTACGCCCTGGGCTCGGCGGGGCTAGCCGCCTTTCTGCTCTTCAGCGCCTATCTCGACAAGGTGGCCAAGGACCGCGGCGCGCCCCTGGACGGGGTGGACCTAGCCAAGCCCGAGGTCTTCGTCGCCGCCTTCCTGGGGGCGATGCTGGTGTTCCTGTTCAGCGCCTTCGCCATCCGCGCCGTGGGCAATGCCGCCGGCGCCGTGATCGAGGAGGTGCGCCGCCAGTTCCGCGAGCACCCCGGGATTATGGCTGGCACCGAGCGGCCCGACTTCGCCCGCTGCGTGGACATCACCGCCCGCGCCGGCCTGCGCGGCATGGTTATCCCTGGCGCGCTGGCCGTGGGTATGCCCATCGCCGTGGGGCTCATCATCCGCGTTATCCGCCCGGAGGTGGCAGCCGAGGCCATGGCCGGCTTCCTGATGGTAGCGACCATCGCCGGTATCCTCATGGCGACCTTCTTCAACAACTCCGGCGGCGCCTGGGACAACGCCAAGAAATGGATCGAGGCCGGCAACATGCTGGACGAAAAGGGCCAAAAGCTGGGGAAGCGCTCCGAGCCCCACAAGTCCGCCGTCGTCGGCGACACCGTGGGCGACCCCTTCAAGGACACCGCCGGCCCCAGCCTGCACGTGCTGGTCAAGCTCCTGGCCACGGTCACGCT
>SHYM01000044.1 GCA_009692805.1 Dehalococcoidia bacterium
AGGTTAGTGAAGACCCCGCCTGGAGCAAAGGGGATCACGGCGAAGATCATGAAGGGCGGCAGGAAGATGAAACTGCAGGCCAGCAGGTGCAGCAAGCCGTCCGCCTGGCTGGGCACGATGACCTCTTTAGTGAGGAGCTTCAGGGCGTCGGCGATGGGCTGCAGCAGGCCGAAGGGGCCTACCCGGTTGGGACCGATGCGCACCTGAGCCCTGGCCACCAGCCGCCGTTCCAAAAATGTCAACGGCGGGACCAGGAGCATCACGAAGAGCGTAACCGCCAGCACTCCCGCCAGGCCCATGACCAGAAACACGCCCCAGTCCGAAAAGCCAGCCCCTTCCACCACGACACGCAGGTCACGCGCCAGGTTGGGGATGAGGTCGACTATGTAGTCCCAGACGCTCGCTGCGCTCACTAGCGGTCCACCTCGCCCAGGACGATATCCACGCTACCCAGGGTGATGACGGCATCGGCCACCGTGTAGCCCACCGTCAGGTCCCGCAGCACCCCCAGGTTGATAAAGGACGGGGAACGGACGTGCATCCGGTAGGGGGCGATGCCGCCATCGCTGACGAGATAGAAGCCCAGCTCCCCCTTAGGCGCCTCGATGCGGCCGTAGGCCTCCCCCGACGGCAGCCGGAAGAAGAGGGGCAGCCGCGTACGCACCTCGCCCTGGGGGATATCGCGGTAGGCCTGCTCCAGGATGCGCACGCTTTGGCGCATCTCCCTGATCCGCACCAAGTAGCGGTCGTAGACGTCGCCGTTGGTGCCCACGGGTATGTCGAACTGAAAGCGGTCGTAGATACTGTAGGCGTCATTCTTGCGGATGTCCCACTTGACGCCGCTCCCCCGGAGCATGGGGCCACTACAGCCCGCGGCTATCGCCAGCTCCTTGGACATGACGCCGACGCCTTTGGTGCGGACCAGGACGATCTCGTTCTGGGTTATCAGAGTCTCATAGTCATCAATGCGGTGGGGCATCTCGTCCAGCAGCGCCCGCAGTCGCGGCATGAACTCCTCGGGGAGGTCCTGGAGGACCCCGCCCGGCCGCATGTAGCTGACGGTAACCCGGGTGCCGCAGGTCATCTCGAAGAGGTCCAGTATCTTCTCGCGCTCCCGCATGGTGTAGTGGAAGGGCGTGAAGAAGGTCCCCAGGTCGTTCAGCAGGAATCCGGTCATGGCGCAATGGTTGGCTAGCCGCTGAAGCTCCGCCATGATGACCCGGATGTACTCCGCCCGCTCGGGCACCGGTATGTCGCCCAGCCTCTCGGCCGCCTGGACGCAGGCAACGTTGTTGCTCATGGGCGAAAGGTAGTCCAGCCGGTCCGTGAGCGGCACCACTTGGGTATAGGTCCGCCCCTCGGAGAGCTTCTCGCAGCCCCGATGCAAGTAGCCCATCACCGGCTCCAGGTTGGTGATCACCTCCCCGTCGGCCGTGATGCGCATCTGGAAGACCCCGTGGGTAGAGGGGTGGTGAGGCCCGAAGTTTATGGTGACGGGATCGGTGCGGAGAGTCATGCTTGGCTCACCCGATGAAGTCTTTGCGCAGGGGGTGGCCTTCGAAGCCCTCCCACAGCAGGATGCGCTTGAGGTTGGGGTGCCCCTCGAAACGGATGCCCATGAGGTCGTAGACCTCCCGCTCCTGGAAGTCGCAGCCCCGCCAGACTCCAACCAGGGAGGGCACCACGGGCAGCTCCCGCCCATAGGCGCGGGTCTTCAAATAAAGAGAATGGTTCCTGGTCAGGGAGTTTAGATAGTACACCACATCGAAGTAGTCCCACCGGTCTACTGCGGTGACCATGGCCGGGTAGTCGAAGTCGAGCCCATCGGTGTCGCGGAGGAAGCGGGCTACCTCCACCAGGCGCTCCCTGCGAACTAGGAGGGAGCTACCTTTAGCCTCCAGGACGGCATCGGGGTAGCGGTCACGGAGGCGAGGCGCCACCTCGTCGGCATTGAGGAGCAGGGTCATACGTGCACCGAGGGGAGCCTCTTGCGGTTGGCCTCTTTCTTCATCTTCGCGTGGAGCATCAGGATGCCGTAGAGGAGGGCATCGGGGCGCGGCGGGCAGCCGGGGACGTAGACGTCGACGGGGATAATGCGGTTCACCCCGGGGACGGTGCTATAGCCGCTGGCCCAGGGGCCGCCGCTGTTGGCGCAGGAGCCCATCGAGATCACCCACTTGGGCTCGCACATCTGGTCGTAGACCTGCTTCACCACCGGGGCCATCTTCCAGGTCACGGTCCCGGAGACGATCATGAGGTCGGCCTGGCGCGGGGAGGCTCGGAACACCTCCATGCCGAAGCGGGAGATATCCCAGCGCGACAGGGCAGCCGAGAACATCTCGAAGACGCAGCAGGCCAGCCCGAAGGCCAGGGGCCAGACCGATGAGCGCCGCGCCCAGGTGACCAGGTTACCCACCGGGTTCTTGGCGTACTCGGCGAACCCCACCGGCACCTGCTCCTCTATGACCCAGAGGGAGGGGTCGGGGATGGGGTCCCGGCGGGTGAGGCGCAGCTCCTCCACCAGTTGCCCCTCGTACTTGTCCAGTTCCAGGGCCGCCAGCAGCTGCTCCATGCTGGCGAATGCCAAGCCGGGGCCGGGTTGCTGTCCCGCCTGGCCGCTAATCTGGACGGGCACCGTAGGATAGGTCACACCTATGGTGTCAAGACCCATGGCGCATTACCCCACTAGACCCATTCTAGGGCCTTCTTCCTCCAGGCATAGAGCAAGCCTACGCCCAGGATTATCAGGAACACCAGCATCTCGATAAAGCCAAACAGCTCCAGGCGCCGCAGGGCGACCGCCCAGGGGAACAGGAACAGGGCCTCCACATCGAAAAGCAGGAAAAGCAGCGCAAAAAAATAATACCGGAAGTTAAACTGCACGTAGGGCGGGCCTATCATCCGCCGCCCCGACTCGTAGGTCTCCAGCTTTTCGGGAGTCATCTTGCTGGGGCGTATCCCTACCCGGCCAAAGACATAGGAGGTGGCGATGCCGCCGACGGGGACCAAGAGTGCTGCCACCAGCAGCAAACCCAGATAGCCGTAGTCCTGAAGCACAGGCGCCCTACCCCCTGCTATCTCCCTGCCTCAACCGGCGTCGAGCGAGTATACCACAGGGGCCTTGGCTGTCAAGGGAAATCCTTCACAATCCTTCTGAGGATGTTTGACTTTACCCGGCGGCGCTGCCAAACTGCAACCACATGATGGAACCGCTAGCATGCTGATCGATCTCCATAATCACACCTTCCCCCTTTCAGACGACAGCTTCCTACGCCCCCACGAGTTGATCCAGGCGGCCAAGGCGGCGGGCCTCGATGGCATCGCCATCACCGAGCACGATTTCTTCTGGAACTCGCGGGAGGTGGAGGCCCTAGGACAGGAGCACGGGCTCCTGGTCCTACCCGGAGTGGAGATCAACACCGAGGACGGCCACATGCTGGTGTTTGGGATCCACCAGTACATCTTTGGCATGCACCGCGCCAGCTTCCTGAAGCAGGTGGTGGACAAGGCAGGCGGCGCCATGGTCATCGCCCATCCCTACCGTCGGCGCTTCGATCCCAAGATCCATGCCACCGACGGCCACCGCGACCACGCGGTGGAGCGCGCCTGCGCCACGGAGGCCCTGGGGTTCGCCCACGCGATCGAGGTGAGCAACGGCCGCGGCAGCGCGGCGGAGAACGCCTTCTCCGCCGAGGTCGGCCAGCGGCTGGGGCTCCCCGGCGTCGCCACCAGCGATGCCCACAAGGTGGCAGACATAGGCCAACGGGCGACGGAGTTCCAAGGAGAGATCCGCAACGTTAGCGACCTGGTGAGGGAGCTGAAGCGGGGCCGCTTCCGGCCCGTCCAGCTCAAGGGGTGACGGCCCATGGTTGTCCTGGAGATCAAGGAGTTACAGACCCACTTCATCACCCGCCGGGGGCTGATCAAGGCCGTGAATGGGGTGAGCCTATCCCTGGAGCCCAGCCAGGTCTTGGGGGTGGTGGGGGAGAGCGGCGCCGGTAAGACGGCCCTAGCGCTCTCCATCCTGAACCTGGTGCCCTACCCCGGCCGCATCGTCGGCGGCGACGTGCTATTCGACGGGCGCAGCCTGCTGCGGCTTTCAGGAAAGGAGCGGCGGACCGTCCGCGGCAAAGAGATTAGCATGGTCTCCCAGGACCCCGTGCGCGGCCTCAATCCGGTGATGAGCATCGGCCCCCAGGTTGAGGAGATACTGACCAGCCACCTGCCCCTGGCCAAGCGGGAGGCGCGGGAGCATGCCCTGGACCTGCTGGAGCAGATGGGCCTCCCCGACGCCAAGCGCATCGCCGCCTCCTACCCCTACCAGCTCAGTGGCGGAATGTGCCAGCGGGTGATGCTGGCCATCGCCATGGCGCTTAACCCCCGGGTCCTCATCGCCGACGAGCCAACCTCCGCCTTGGACGTGACCATCCAGGCGGAGATGCTGACGGAGATCCGCCAGCTGAAAGAACGCTTCGGCACGGCGGTGCTCTTCATCAGCCACGACCTGGGGGTTATCGCCCAGATGGCCGATGAGGTGGCAATCATGTACGCCGGAGCGGTGGTGGAGCGGGGGCCGACGCGGGAGATATTCCGCCGCCCCGCCCATCCCTATACCTGGGGGCTGTTGCGCTCGCTGCCACACCTCGGCGAGCGACGGCAGGATACCCTGCCCACCATCCGCGGCGCCCCGCCGAGCCTGCTGAACCTGCCCGACGAAGCCCCTTCTTGCCTCGCTGCCACAAGGCCACATCCGAATGTCGGACCTCACCTAACCCCCGCTTGCAACCCGTGGCGGCGGTCCACCAGGTCGCCTGCTACAATCCCGTGCGCCACGACTGGGACCAGGAGGCCCCGGCCTAGCGACTCAGGGGCTTTAGCGAGCAGCGCCAGCCGCGAAAAGGACGTCCAGGGCCAGCTCATCCCGCAGGAGGCCCGTCTTGGTGGCCACGTCGGCCTCCAGCGTCAACCGGTAAAGCTCCTCCAGGCGCGGGAAAGAGGTCGTTCGGGCCTGGTCCAGGGCCTTGCGCAGGACGAAGTCGCGGGCGATCCCCAGGGCGCGGCCTACCTCTTGGGGCTCAGCCCCAGCCTGAAGGAGCTCCTTGGCTTGGACCAGGAGGCGCAGTTGGCGCGCCACCATCGCTAGTATTTGCTGGGGGGCATAGGTATCGTCGCTCAGGACGCGGTGCAGGAGGCCGAGAGCAGCCCCCCGGCGACCTTCGACGAGGGCATCGACGAGGGCGAAGACGCTGGCCTCCCCGGCCTGGGAGGTGAGCGTGTTCACATCGGCCTCGGTGATCGGGCTGCGGCCGGCGGCCCCCCCCGCGTAGGCCGCCAGCTTGTCGATCTCGCTGGAGAGGAACCAGAGGTTGCTCCCTAGCAACTCGGCCAGGAGGCGGGCGGCAGCAGGCTCCAGATGGGCGCCGCGGCGGGCCGCGCGTTCCTGCGCCCAGAGCTGCACAGCGGGGCCGCGCAAGAGGGCGAACTCCCGCGCTTGGGCCGGGGGGGACAGGGCCTTGAAAAGGGGATTGACGCGCCCCACCTTGCCATCCAGGAGCACGAGGGTTGTAGTGGCAGGGAAGTGGGATGCGGCTTCGGCCAGGGGCAGCCAGCTTTTTCCGGGGGCTCGGCGAGGGCTGCGGGCACTAGTGGCGTTGCCGCGCCGCCCGGTGCCCAGCGCCTCAAAGGTGCTCAGGGCTCCCTCCACGATCACCAGGCGGTGCTCGCCCAGGAAGGGCCGGGCAGAGCAGGCAAGGATGACCTCATCGGGGGTGGCGCGCTCCGCCTCAAAGCTGGAGGTGTTAGGCGCGAGCGCCTCTGGGGGGCCCAGACTCCCCTTCAGCTGCGCCAGGGCCTCGGCCCGGGAGAAACCGTCCTCGCCGTGGAAGATATGGATCACGGCGGCTATCCTATCATGGCGGATGTTGTAGGGCGCGCCCGGCGTCGGGTCGCGCAGGGGGCCAGGGCGCCAGTGGGCGCAGCTAGGAGGGCAGCGGGAGATGGAGATTGGAGTCCTGGGCCTGCCGCAGAGCGGCAAGACCACCTTATTCAACGCCCTCACCGGGGGCGGCAGCGCCGGCAGCCACGCCTCCAAGGGCGGGCTGAACCTGGGTGTGGCCAAGGTCCCAGATCCCCGCTTGGAGGCCCTGGCGCGCCTGTTCCAACCTCAGCGGATCGTCCCCGTCGAGGTGAAGTACATGGATGTCGCCCTAGCGCGGGAGGCCGGCCGGCGCCAGGGCCTCGACGCTCGAGCCCTGGCATCTCTGCAGAACAGCGACGCCATCCTGGGCGTGGTGCGGGCCTTCACCGACCCGTCGGTGGCAATGCCGGCAGATGGCGTGGACCCCGCCAGGGATGCCGAGTTGCTGGAGCTGGAGCTGGCCTTCGCCGACCTGGCGCTGCTGGAGAAGCGTCGCCAGCGCATCACCGAGTCGCTCCGAGGCGCCCGGCCTGGGGAGCGGGCGGCCTACCTGGCAGAGCAAGAGTTGCTGAGTCGTATCCAGACCTCCTTGGAAGGGGAGGTCCCGCTGCGCGCCCAGTCTTTCACCCCAGAGGAGCGGCGGCTGCTGCGGGCCTACCAGTTCCTGTCGGACAAGCCCCTGCTACTGGTCTGGAACATCGGCGAAGAGGCCGTGCCCACGGCGGCGGGCCTGGATGCCCAACTGGCGGCCCGCTACGGCGGTCCCGGCCGCCGGGCCGTCGCCCTCTGCGCCAAGCTGGAGATGGAGCTGGCCCAGCTCGCCACGGGCGAAGCCGCTCCTTTCCGCGCCGACCTGGGCCTGTCGGAGGCGGCCCGTGACCGGGTGATCCGGCTCTGCTACGAGCTGCTGGGCTACCTCTCCTTCCTCACGGTGGGACCCGACGAGGTGCGCGCTTGGGCTATACCAAGGGGCACGCTGGCTGCCCAAGCGGCGGGAAAGGTCCACTCCGACATCGAGCGCGGCTTCATCCGCGCCCAAGTCGTGGGGTGGGAGGAGCTGCTGGCGGCCGGGGGCATCGCCCAGTCCCGCAGTCGGGGACACCTGCGCCAGGAGGGGCGGAGCTACGAAGTAAAGGACGGCGACGTCATCGAGTTCCTGTTCAACCTCTGAGCCGCCCGGCCCGTCGCGAGCTCACGGCTCCGTCGCGTCCGGGGTGCCGCCACCCAGATAGTGGCGCGCCGCCTGCGGTGGCGCTCAAGGACGCCTGCCGTCTCCAGGGCGGCCAGCTGCCGTCGAATGGTGCCCAGGGGCCGCTGGAAGATGACCGCCACCTCCTGAGTGGTGGCGCGGCCGTGCTCCGCGAAGAAGGCCGGCAGGTCAGGCGGCGGCAGGCGCTGCAGGGTGCCACCAGAAACACGCCTCAGCGCCGCCTGGTACTCCCTGAAAGGCTTCCAGCCCTCCAGCTTCTCCTGTCGCTCTCCAAGGCGTATGAATACCGTGGGTAAGCCGGAGACACCGCCACGGTGCCCCTCCCGCACGTCCACGAAGAAAGCCTCTTTAGCCTGGCCGCTCTCGATGTCCCGCTCCATGGCGCCCATGCCGAGCCCCATCTCGCCCGCCAGGTCAAGCAGGACGGGATACTGGCCGATGTTGCGGCCCTCCAGCAGCGCGGCCTCCCGCATCCGCCGCAGGTAGCCGTCAGCCAGAGCGCGGTCCTGGAACTGGGCTGCCTTGTAGGCTATGTTGGCCGGCCAGGTGGACTCGGGTGGGTCATGCAACCACATCGCCGGGTCTATGGGCATGCCGACCTTTTTCGACACCCGCAGCCAGTGCATGGCGATCTGGCGCGCCTGCTGGTCGAGGTAGCTCGTGCCGACCATCCACTCCCGGCTGGGGATCACGCCCCCCATCTTGCGCGTCACCCGGATCTGATGGCCATAAATAACCTGGAGGCGGCGCAGTATGGGCTCCATACCCCAGCACCAGGAGCAGGCTGGATCGGTGTGGTGCACTATGTCTACGACAGGCATATTAGGACTGTCCTAACCTCAGCGCCTTACCACCGCGACAAGGACACGTCGCAGTCTTGCCTACGCTTGGCGGCGGCTCCACTGATACCGCCTACTATCATATGATACCAGCACGGGAGAAATTGGGCCATCGAGCCTTCGACGATCACGCCGAATCGCAGGACTGGCCCCGGGGGAGCAGGCCCAAGCGTCGGGCGACGCCACCATATTGACGAGAGACGACCAGCGGTGTATAAGGAGCCAACCAACGACAGCAAGCGGGGCTACGCCTCTGGCGGAGCGGCTTTGGCACCAAGGCACTCTCCCATCTACGGGCGTCTGGGTGGTGCTTGGCGTAGGGCGCGGTCACGCGGGCCCGCTGGCTATTGACACCACACTAACCGGGTGGCGCAACCGCCGCAACACATGACCCAGCCGGAGGTGCCCAATGGTGGCGAAAGCTGTTAGCGCCGGGGAGGCCGTCAGCCTCATCACGGATGGCGCCACGATCACCGTGTCGGGCATCGGCGGCACCATGTACCCCGAGACCGTCATGGCGGCCCTGGAAGCCCGTTTCCTGGCCGAGGGTCACCCCCAGGGCCTCTTCTAGTTCGACCCCAGTCCGACCGGCACGGGGCCGGGCTTCGAGCACCTGGCCCACGAGGGGCTGCTGCGGCGGGTCATCGAGAGCTGGTTCGTGCCCATGCCCAACCTCATTGCCATGATCAAGGCGAACAAGGTGGAAGCCTACAGCTATCCTCTGGCTACCGGCCATTTCCTGACCCGAGAGATCGCGGCCGGACGCCAGGGCTATCTCAGCAAGGTCGGGCTCCACACCTATGTTGACCCCCGTCAGGGTGGCGCCCGCCTGAACGCGCGCACCACCGAGGACATGGTGGAGGTGCGGGATTTCGGCGGGGAGGAGTGGATCTGGTACAAGGGCTTCCCCATCAGCGTGGCGATCATCCGGGGCACCAGCGCCGACGAGGTGGGGAACATCGGCTACGAGGAGGAGGTCGGGAGCCTGAGCGCGCTCAACCAGGCCCAGGCCGCCAAGAGCACGGGTGGCATCGTCATCGCCCAGGTGAAGCGCCGGGTCAAGAAGGGCGCCCTCCACCCCCGCCACGTGCTGGTCCCAGGCTGGCTGGTGGACTACATAGTGGTGGACCCCCAGCAGCCCCAGAGCGCCGGCTTCCCCGACCGCTACATCGAGGGCGCCGCCGGGGGTCTGCTGGTGCCGGAGCCGCCCATCACAGTGCACCCCATGAGCGCCGACAAGCTCGCCGGGCGCCGGGCCGCCCTGGAGCTGCACCCGGGCGACGTTATAAACGTGGGTGCCGGGACGGGAAGCACGGGCATGGTCCCCTCCGCCCGCGAAGAGGGGCTCGCGCCCCTTTACACCCACACCGCGGAGCACGGGACCGTGGTGGGGCTTCACGGCGGGTTCACCGGCGCCACGGTCATCAACCCTACCTACATGCCCGACTACGTGACGCTCTTCCATCATTACTACGGCCATTACTACGGCGGCAACCTGGCCTCCTGCTTCCTGGCCATCGGCGAGGTGGACAAGGAGGGCAACCTCAACCGCCTGGGCGACCTCCTCATCGGCCCCGGCGGCTCCATGGATATCGCCCAGGGCACGCGGCGCATCATCTTCTGCGGCACCTTCACCGCCGGAGGCCTGCAGGTGGAGGCCAAGGGTGGCCGGCTGCGCATCGTCCGTGAGGGAAGCATCATGCGCTTTGTGAACCGCATCCGGGACATCTGCTTCAACGGCCGCGACTTTTGGGCCATGGGCAAGGACGTGATCTTCGTGACGGAGCGCGCGGTCTTCCGGCTGACGGCCAAGGGGATCGAGCTGACAGAGGTGGCGCCCGACACCGACGTGGAGCGCGAGGTCCTGGGCCGTATGGAGTTCAGGCCCGAGGTCTCCCCCCAACTCAAAGAGATGGACGCCCGCATCTTCGACCCCAAGCCCATGGGCCTGCACATGGAGTGGACGGGGCGGCCCTTCGTCCCCCAGGTGGCGATGGTCACGGCCGAGGCCCACAGCTTCGGGCCCCAGCTCGCGCTGCAAGGGCAGCCGCCCCAGTAGCGCCTACTTGGCCCTCGGCGTGCCCGCGGGTGGCGAGGCTTCGCTGGTGCTGAACCGCTCCGGGTAGAGGAGGAGTCCCAGGGCCTCCAGGGCCTCTTTCACGCGCAGCGTGGGCTCTCCCACCTGGGCATGGTCCACATAGTAGACGCGCCCGGTCTTGACGGCGGTGATCTCCTCCCAGCCTGGGCGCTGCTTGAGTGTCTCCAGGCTGACCTGTTCCGGCGGGTAGGCCAGCAAGATGACCTCCGGGTCCCGCGCCTTGATGGCCAGCAGAGAGACCTTGGGGAAGATAGCCCCGCCCTCCGTGACCACGTTTCGCGCCTTGAGGGTCGCCAGCAGGCTACCCGGCCAGGAGGTCTCAGGCGCCCCCGTGGGCGCTGGCGACACCTCGTAGTAGACGCGGGGGCCGCTGGCGACGTCTGCCACGCGGTCCATTACCGCCTTCTGCTGCGCCACGAGGTCCGTTGTCAGCTCAAGGGCCTGGCTGGGGACATTGAAGATGTTGCCGAAGACCTGCAACTGGGCTTCCAGCGCCGTGGGGTTCAAGGGCTCCCAGAGCAAGAGGTAGCTGATGGTGCGCTCCTTGAGACGTTCCACGTAGCCCTCGTGCTCGCGGCCCAGGAAGACCAGGTCCGGCTTTAGCTGGGCCAGCGCCTCCAGATCCAAGCTGATGGTGTCGAGCCTGGGGATGGCCGGAGCCTCCGCCGGCGCGACAGAAGCGGTGTCCACCGCGACGAGGCGGTCGCCGAGGCCCAGCGCCAACAGCAGGGCCGTCCGGTCTGGCGACAGGGAGACGA
Source organism: Dehalococcoidia bacterium (assembly GCA_009692805.1). GTDB lineage: Bacteria > Chloroflexota > Dehalococcoidia > SHYM01 > SHYM01 > SHYM01. Next base: position 10,823 of record SHYM01000044.1, read on the forward strand.
CGCGTTTCGGCGCCTGAGTGAACACCTTGGCGGTCCCGTCGCTGTGGTTGATGCTGTAGGGGTAGGCCCTCACGGGTGGAGTAGGAGGACGGGCCGGCTCCCTCAAGGCGAGAAACACGACCAGCCCCACGACCACCGCCAGCACGGCCGCCAGGCCTAGCACCAGCCCTCGATTGTTGGACCTCCACCCTGACGGACGCTGGCGCGTCCGTCGTCGCTCCAGCCGCCGCTCCCGCCGCTGCCTTGCCCTCTCAGCCATACTCCTGTTTCACCTCCACATTAGCAATCCTCGGATACATCTGCCCTGGCCCCAGAACGGCTCCAACCCTCACAGCCACCCTGGCAGAACCGGGCTTTACATCTGGTACGCCCGGGGGGATTCGAACCCCCGACCATCGGTTCCGAAGCACAATACAGGCCATCTGCTGACCTTACCGGAATGCCCCGCACATCTGTTAGTTAGTGCCTGTTCGTGTCATCGCGTGCCATGTTGGGATGGTCTATAAGGTGTCAGATAAGCTGTCAAAACGTATCGCCTAACCGAGGAATACCCAGCCCAGCCACCGCAGGCATTATAGGGGATGTCGGGATGGGTCACACCACACTAGAAGGACGCCGTGGGCAGGTGCCGGTCGAGATCAATCCGCCGGGCCGGGGCAGAGGCTCCTC
>SHYM01000045.1 GCA_009692805.1 Dehalococcoidia bacterium
CAGAACTTCGGGATCGCCATCGTCGTCTTCACCGTGCTGGTGCGTCTGGCCACCATGCCGCTAACCCTGCGGCAGACGCGGGCCATGAAAAACATGCAAAGTCTGCAGCCACGCATCCAGGAGCTACAGAAGAAATACCCCAAGGACAAACCCCGGCTTCAGCAGGAGCAGATGAAGCTGATGAAGGAGGCCGGGGTCAATCCCCTGGGGTGCCTGGGCCCCATGGTGATCCAGATGCCGATTTGGATTGGCCTTTACTGGGCCATCCTGCAAGCCATGGCGGTCTCTCCCGAGGACCTTCTGCAGCTCTCGGGGCGGCTCTACTCCTGGGCGCCGGCCATCAACCAGCTCGTGCCCCTGAACAAGGGCTTCCTGTGGCTCGATCTTTCGCTGCCAGACCGCACCTTCGTCATGCCCGTCTTGGTAGGAGCGAGCATGTGGGTGCAGCAAAAGATGACCACCGTCGCCAACACGGACCCCCGCCAGGGCCAGATGAACCAGCTGATGCTGTGGATGATGCCGCTGATGTTCGCCTTCTTCACTCTGAGCTTCCCTAGCGGGCTCGCCCTTTACTGGGTCGTCTCCAACGGCATCGGCATCGTCATACAATACTTTGCCAGCGGTTGGGGCGGCCTGGCGACGATGTTCAAGCCCAAGCCGGCCCCCGCCGAGGGCGCCCCCTCCGAGGGCACCCCCTCCGAGGTAGCGGCCGCCGTACCCGCCGAGCCGAAAGGGGCAGACGATGGACAGCTTGGAAGTAAGCGCAAAAACCGTCGACGAGGCCGTTAGCCAGGCCCTGGCGCAGCTCGACCTGACCAGGGCCCAGGTGGAGGTCGTGGTCTTGTCCGAGGGCAGCCGCAGCCTCTTCGGCTTGCGGAGGACACCAGCGCGGGTGCGGGTGACGCCGCGGCAGCCTGCCGCCGCCGCTCCCGGAGCGCCTGGGGACGCCGTCAGCGACGCCCAGGGCATCTTGGAAGGACTGCTGCAGGCCATGGGGCTCACAGAGGCGGCAGTGGAGCGTCGGCTGATGCAAGAGGGCCCCACGGAGAGCGTCGTCCTGAACATCGCCGGCGATGACCTGGGGGTCCTCATCGGCCGCCATGGGGAGACCCTCTCTTCCCTTCAATACATAGTCAATCTGATGCTCGGCCGCTTGGGACACTCACATACCCCCGTGATGGTAGACGCAGGGGGCTACCTGGAGCGGCGCTACGAGTCCTTGCGCGCCATGGCTCTGCGCATGGCGGAGCGCGCCAAGGCCACTGGCAGGCCCGTAGAGATGCACCCTCTGCCAGCGCGGGAGCGCCGCATCGTACACCTGGCCCTGTCCGAATATAAAGGCGTCACGACGGAAAGCGTTGGGGAGGGCGACGCGCGCGCGGTATCCATAATCCCAGCCCGTAATCCATCGTCATGAGCTAACCCCGGCTTTACACAAAGGCCGCATTTTCTCGATCAGGCTCTCTCCATGAATATGCCCACGACCATCCCCCTGGCCCCCTTCCTAGCCAGGAAGGGGGTAGTTTGAAAGGGAGGAAGGGGGACACCCCCTTCGACCCCCGGCAGATCCCGAGCATCGGGACTCTGCACTCCTTCATTGACGGCAGGATGCCAGTTTTATGCAAAGCCAGCTAACCCCAAAGGGGTGGTTTGACCGCTGTCCGGCGGCGTGTTATCCTGCCGCTAACAGCGACGACGGAGACGAGTAGGGGAGTACCCGCGGCCCCAGCGAGCCCGGCCCGGTGAAAGCGGGCGCCCGGCGTCCCCCGAATATCCCTCCCGAGCTGATGTCCGAAACCAGGGTGCGTAGCATCCTGGGAGTAGGCGCATTCGGGCTCGCCGCCCGTTAGCAACGGCGCGGGGATGGTTGTCCCCGTGAGGAGCGTCCTCCCTGTAGCCCGTGCGTATTCGGGCGCGGGGGGAAACGCGGGTGGTACCGCGGGCCTTGTGCGCCCGTCCCGCAAGGGGCGGGCGATTTGTATTTGGTGGCAAGCTGAAAGAGAAGCCCCGTCGAGGTGGCAGATGTTCAGACCTATCTCTTCTAGAGTCACCTTCCCTCAACTGGAGGAGGATGTCTTGCGCCTCTGGAAAGAGCGGGACATCTTCAAGCGCAGCGTGGAGGCGCGGAGCGATGGCCCGCTCTTCGTCTTCTACGAGGGGCCGCCCACCGCCAACGGGCGTCCTGGCGTCCACCATGCACTGATGCGCGTCTTCAAGGACGTCATCCCCCGCTATAAGGCGATGCGGGGCTACTATGTCCCGCGTCGCGGCGGCTGGGATACCCACGGCCTCCCCGTGGAGCTGGAGGTGGAGCGCAGCCACCACTTTACCAGCAAGGCCGACATCGAGGCCTACGGCCTCGCCCGCTTCAACGAGGAGTGCCGCGCCTCCGTCTTCGCCTACGTGGACGAGTGGAAACGGTTCACGGAGCGCCTTGGTTCCTGGCTCGATATGGACGCCGCCTACATCACTCTCAAGAACGACTACATCGAGAGCGGCTGGTGGATCATCAAAACGCTCTGGGACAGAGGGCTGGTGTACCGCGACTACAAGGTGACTCCCCACTGCCCCCGCTGTGGCACCTCCCTCAGCTCCCACGAGGTGGCCCTGGGATACAAGGACGACACTGAAGACCCCAGCGTCTACGTGAAGTTCCGGACCACGCCCCAGGCGGAGGGGCTCTCGCCCACCCTGCGCCGGCTCCTGGGGCCTGCCCCGCACCCCTTATTCCTGCTGGCCTGGACGACGACGCCCTGGACGCTCCCCGCCAACACCGCCCTGGCCGTGGCGCCCGACGCCGACTACGTCATCGCCAAGGTGCCCCAGGACTCCGGGGCAGAGCTGCTGATAGTGGCACGGGCGCGGGCCGAGGCGGTGCTGGGAGAAGGCAATCAGGCCTGGGCCACGCTGAAGGGCTCCGACCTGGCAGGGCTGCGCTACGAGCCCCTGTACGCGCCCGAGAAACTGGACCGCCCCGCACACCGCGTCGTCACCGCCGGCTTCGTCTCCATGGAAGAGGGCACTGGCATCGTCCACATCGCCCCCGCCTACGGCGAGGACGACCTGGCCCTGGCGCGCCAGGAGGACCTGCCCCTGGTGCATACCGTGGACCTGAAGGGCGAGGTGACTGCGGCGCTGCCCCAGTTCGCGGGCCGCTTCGTGAAGCAGGCGGACCCCCTCATCATCCACGATCTGAAGGGGCGGGGCCTGCTGTTCAAAGAGGGGCGAGTGCGCCACACCTACCCCTTCTGCTGGCGCTGCGATTCCCCCTTGCTCTACTACGCCAAGACCTCCTGGTACATCAGGACCACCGCCAGGAAGGAGCGTCTGCTCTCGGCCAACGAGGAGATCAACTGGTACCCCGACCACATCAAGGGCGGCCGCTTCGGGGATTGGCTGCGCAACAACGTAGACTGGGCCCTGAGCCGCGAACGCTACTGGGGCACACCTCTCCCCATCTGGGAGTGCGCCGCGTGCGGCCACCAGGAGTGCCTGGGCAGCAGGGCGGAGCTGAAGGACAAGCCCGGCCTGGTCGGGTGGCGCGACGACCTAGACCTGCACCGCCCCTTTGTCGATGAGGTCACCTACGCCTGCCCGCTCTGCGGAGGCGCCGCGCGACGCGTGCCAGACCTGGTAGACGTCTGGTTCGACTCGGGGTCGATGCCCCTGGCCCAGTGGCACTACCCCTTCGAAAACCGGGGGCTCATCGACTCCGGCCAATGGCTGCCCGCGGACTACATCTGCGAGGCGGTGGACCAGACCCGGGGCTGGTTCTACACCCTCCACGCCCTCTCCGTGCTCCTCTTCGACAAGCCCTCCTATCGCAACGTGATCTGCCTGGGCCTCATCCTGGACGCCAAGGGCGAGAAGATGAGCAAGTCCAAGGGCAACATCGTGGAGCCGGCCAGCGTTATCCAGGCCCACGGCGCCGACGCCCTGCGCTGGTACCTCTTCACCGCTTCGCCGCCGGGCAACGCCCGCCGTTTCTCCTCCGAGCTGGTGGGCGAGGTGGTGCGCCGCTTTTTGCTCACCTTGTGGAACACCTACGCCTTTTTCGTGACCTACGCGAACCTGGACCGTTGGACCCCGGGGCGTCAGGCGGTCCGCGAAGAGCCCCAGCTTGCGGAGCTGGACCGCTGGGCTCTGTCGGAGCTCAATCTCCTCGTACAGCAGGTGACAGCAGCCCTGGAGGCTTACGACCCCACTACCGCCGGCAGGCGCATCGAAGAGTTCGTGGACGGGCTCTCCAACTGGTACGTGCGGCGCAGCCGCCGCCGCTTCTGGAAGAGCGAGGACGACGCCGACAAGCAGGCCGCTTACCTGACCCTTCACACCTGTCTAGTGACCCTAGCCAAGCTCATGGCGCCACTGGCCCCGTTCCTGGCCGAGGCGCTCTACCAGAACTTGGTCAGGGAGGTGGATACGCTCTCGCCCGAAAGCGTGCATTTATGCGACTGGCCACGGGTCGAGGAGGGCCTCATCGACCACGCCCTGAGCGCCCAGGCGGGCCTGGCGATGAAGGTGGTCAGCCTGGGGCGCGCGGCGCGGCAAAAGGCCCAGATCAGGGTCCGCCAGCCCCTGGCCCAGGCGCTGGTCCGGGTCCAGTCCCTGGATGAGGAGCAGGCCCTGCGGCGGCTGGCCGACCAGGTGAAAGAAGAGTTGAACGTCAAGGAGCTGACGCCGTTGAAGGATGTCGGTCAGGTGGCCTCCTTCAAGGTGAGGCCCAACCTCCCTCTCCTCGGCCCCAAGTACGGGCGCGAGGCCGGCAGGATTGCCAGCGCGCTGGCGCTCTTGGACGCCGCCACCGTGGCGGCCCAGGTAGAGGGGGGCCGCCCCGTGCTCGTAGGGGAGTTCACCCTTGAGCCTCGGGAGCTGCTGGTGGAGAGGACCGCCGCGCCTGGTTTCGCCCTAGCTGAGGAGGGACCTTACCTGGTGGCCGTCAGCACCGTCATTAGCCCGGAGCTGCGGGAAGAGGGCCTGGCGCGAGAGCTGGTGCACAGCATCCAGAACCTGCGTCGGGATGCTGGCTTCGAGATCGCCGACCGCATAATCACCTTCTGGCAGGGCGATGCCGCCATCGCCAGCGTCATGGCCCGCCACCGCGACTACATCTGCCAGGAGACCCTGACCCAGGTGCTGCGGGAGGGCCCGCCTCCGCCGGCACAGGGGCCTGGCAGCGGGCTTCATACAGCCCTATCCCTGGACGGACACCAGGTCACGCTGGGCCTGCGGCGGGTCTAGGCGCTGCTAAGGGCCGCTAGGGGCGGGCGCCTCTCCAAGGGTGACGTTGAGAGTGGTCCTGACCGGGCCCCGGAACACGTCGAGCCTGACGGTGTCGCCAGGGCTACTGCGCAGCAGGAACTCCGTCAGGGCCCTGGCCGTGCGCAACTCCTGGCCCTCTAGCGTCACGATAACGTCGCGGGGACGCAGGCCACCCCGCTCCGCGGGGCCGCCGCGCACGACGCCCGCTACGAGGACCCCCTGGTTGGTCGCGAGGCCATTCTCCACCGCCAGGGCCGCTGTCACGGTGGCGATGCTGACCCCCAACCATGCCCGCAGCACCCGGCCCCGGTCGATAAGCTGCGTCAGGATCGGCCGGGCGCTGTCGACGCTAATGGCAAAGCCCAGCCCCTGGGCATTAGCCAAGATGGCAGTGTTGATGCCGATGGCCTCGCCTTGCAGGTTGATCAAGGGGCCGCCGCTGTTTCCGGGGTTGATGGCAGCGTCGGTCTGAATCAGGTCATGGAGCTCCCGCCCCTGGCCGCTCTCGATAGATCGGCCCACGGCGCTGACCACGCCAGCCGTTACCGTGGGACCCCCTTCCAGCCCCAGGGCATTGCCGATAGCAACAACCCACTCGCCCACCCTTACGTCCGTGGACCGGCCCAATTTCAATGTCGGCAGATCAGTGGCGTCTATCTTGATGATGGCGAGGTCGGTCACGGGGTCTCTGCCTACCAGTCGCGCCTCGAAGGTCCGGCTATCGGGCGGGGGTAGGACGACGGTGATCTTGCGGGCCCCCTCCACCACGTGGTTGTTGGTGAATATCAAGCCGTCAGAGCTCAAAATGCTGCCCGAACCTGCTCCTTGCTGAGGGACCGGTTGCAGGAAGAAGTCCAGCGCGGTGCTCTGCACCAGGACCGCCACCACCGCGGGGCGGGCCCTGTCCACCACCTCGCTCAAGGAGGGCAGGGCGCCAGCCCGCGGCGCGGCCGGCGCCGAGGTCGGCGTGGGGCTGAGCGTGGGGGTGGGCGAGGGCGCTGGGGTAGGACGTGCCTCCGGGGTTATGGTCGCCGGAGTCCCCGTCGGCAGCGTCCGGAAGATCCCACCGCTCACGCCGCCCCGGCAAGCGCTGGTCGCCAGGCTAGCTACTACCAGGACCCCTAACACCGACTGCCACATCCTGCGGCTGTTCAAGGATAGCCTCCTCCAGGTTGTCCGATCGTATTTACAACGTCCCGCGGGCGCCGCAGTCAGGTGCTCTTGGGCGCCCGCTCCGCCGCCTCTGTCACCCACTCCCGAACGAGGTTGGCGACGATCTCCCTTACGGTCGGCGGCGCAGCGGGCGCCAGCGCCAGCAAGACCTCGCCTTCACTCAAACTATCCCCTTCACCCTGAGCGGAGGTCGGCGAGGCAGCGCCGGCCCGGGCGCGGATGCCTTTCTTCGGGCTCCTACGCTTATAGAGGTCTTGCAAGGCGCGTATGGCCCTCTCCTCGTGGGAGGGAAGAGCCTGGGGGCCCACCACCTTGGGCAGCACGGAGGCTACCTCCCCGCCCACCAAGAGCGTGAAGGCCGAGGCGTAGCCCCAGGTCAGGAAAGCCACTACCGTTCCCAGGGAGCCGTAGACTTGGGCATAGGTGGACGTGCTCTCAAGGTACCAGACGAAGACGTGCTTGGTGCCCTCGAAGCCCACGGAGCCTACCAGGGCCCCGAAGGCAAGGTAGCGCCAGCCCACCTTGGAGTTGGGCAGGTAGCGGTAAAGGGCCAGAAAGGTCAGGGAGCTGAGGGCCCAGGGGAATAGGACCTGGATCCCCCAGCGCCAGAAATAGTCGCTGGAGAGCACGGGGAGCGCCGCCTCTATTCCCGCCCGGCGCAGCCCCTCGAAGGAAGCGGTGAAGGCCACCGAGGCAAGGAGCGCCAATCCGGCCGCGGCCATCAGACCGAAGTCCATGAGGCGCTCCTTCAAAAAGGACATGGGCACAGTGACTCCGAAGGAGTAGTTCACAGCCTTGCGGATGACTGCAAACACGGTGCTCCCGGCCCAGAGCAACCCCACGATCGCCAGGACGCCCGTCGCCCCCCGTGCCCTTACCACGCCCTCCAGGGAGCTGGCGATGAGCCCCTGGGCCACGGGGAGCACGCCCGCGACTCCTTCGGCGAAGCGGGCCCGATCTTCTGGAGAATCCAGGTAAAAGAAGCCCAGTATGGAGACTATGGCCAGGGCCAGGGGGAAGAGGGAGAAGAGGGAATAATAGGCGATGGCGGCGGCCATGTGGGCGCAGTTATTGCGCAGGAACTGCTGGGTGGTCATGCGCACTAGGGTCGCGAACCTGACTAAGAGCATGACCCTCACCTAGCGAGTCGTTTCGCCCTCAGCATCGGGAGCGATTGCGCCCTACCAGTAGTCAGGAGCGCGCCGTGCGCAGTACGGCACGCTGGGCTTCGAACAGGTCCCGAATCCCCTTCTCCGCCAGCTCCAGCATCGTGTCCATGGCCGCGCGGGGGAAGGGGCGGGTCTCGGCGGTGCCCTGGAGTTCGACGAACTCGCCCCGCTCCGTCATGACGACGTTGAAATCCACCTCCGCCCGGCAGTCCTCTTCGTAGCAGAGGTCCAGCAGGGGCTTGCCGCCCACGATCCCCACCGATATGGCTCCTACCGCGTATTTCACCGGCACGTCGCGGATGAGCTTCCGGTTGGCCAGGGTGCGCAGGGCCTGGACCACGGCGAGGTAGCCAGCGGTGATGGCCGCGGTGCGCGTGCCGCCGTCGGCCTGGAAGACATCGCAGTCAACGGTCAAGGTCCGCTCCCCCAAGGCCCGCAGGTCCACGGCGGCGCGCAACGAGCGGCCGATTAGCCGCTGGATCTCCTGGCTCCGCCCCTGGACGCGGCCTAGTGTCACCTCTCGCGCGGAGCGGGTGGCGGTCGCCCGCGGCAGCATGGCGTATTCCGCGGTAATCCAACCCGAGCCCTGTCCGCGCAGGAAGGCGGGCACCCGCTCCTCCACGCTGACAGCGGTGATTACCTTGGTGCCGCCGATCTCAATAAAAGCCGAGCCCTCGGCATAGGGCATGTAGCCCAGCGTGATGCGCACGGGGCGTAGGGCATCGAAGGCGCGGCCATCGATCCTGAGCACGGCTACCTCATAGGCCTGAGCACGGCTACGTCGTCATGGGAAGGATACCAAGAAGGCTATTTTCAGTATAGCCTGCCACCGTGGAATGGTCTACACCGGCGCGCGCTGCGCTATCTGACTACATCTACTGCCCTGAATCCAGACAATAGCAGCGCCGCCTACGACGGGCGCCGGACGAGCGGCGTGGCAACACGCCTCTGGACGTCGGGACAGGAGCGCCCCGACCCGCCATGCAAGCAGTCTATAACGTGTCCACCAGGCTCGAGAACTCGTCAAGAGGGATGGCGGTCATGGTCTCGTAGTGGACGTTGCCGTGGCTGGCCTCTTTGGCCAGGATCTTGAGGGCGATCTTCTCGTCCGGGCAGTCCAGGATGGCCAGGTAGTCGTAACGGCCCAGACAGGCGTAGCTGGCCAGGACCTTGCCCCCCTCCTCCTCAGCGCGGCGCACAGCCTGCTCATGGCGCTGGGCCAGGGCGCCAAGATATCGTGCTCCTTCGGGCGTCGCTTTCCCCAGGGCGATAAAGATGGGCATGGAACACCTCCCTTCGAAAGTGAGGCTATTCTAACATGGGCCATTGGCAAGGCCGGGGACTAGCCCCGGAAGCTGCGGGCGGCGCTCTCCGCCAGGCGCAGAAGTAGGCCTGGCACTACGCCAAAGGTCACGATGCCCAAGGTGGCGACAGCCACCGAGGCCCAGACCGGAGGCGATGCGCCTATCCGCTCCCCCGTGGGGGGCGCCTGGAGGAACATGACCTTCACCACCCGCAGGTAGTAGTAGGCGCTGACCACGCTGTTTATCACCCCCAGGATCACCAGCCACCCCAGGCCGGCCCCCACGGCGGACTGGAAAAGCAGCACCTTGGCCCAGAACCCCGCCGTGGGCGGTATCCCGATGAGGGAGATCATCGCCAGCGCCAGACAGATCGCCAGGACAGGGGCGCGTCGCACCATCCCGGCGTAGTCGTCTATGCGGTCGCTGTTGATCTTGTTGGAGATGGCGATGATGGCGATGAAAGCGGCCAGGTTAGTGAAGGCGTAGGCGCCCAGATAAAAGAGGACGCGGCTCGCCCCTTCCTCGCCGATGGTGGCCAGGCCGATCATGATGAAGCCGGCCTGGGCGATGGAGCTGTAGCCCAGGAATCGTTTGATATCGGTCTGCTGTATGGCTACCAGGTTGCCCAGGGCCATGCTGACGGCGCTGAGGATGGCGAAGACCATGGACCAGTCGGTGGTGAAATCGCCGAAGGCCAGGTAGAAGACGCGCAGGATCACCGCGAAGCCGGCGGCCTTGCTGGCCACCGATAGGTAGGCCGTCACCGGCGTGGGGGCGCCCTGGTAGACATCGGGCACCCAGGCCTGGAAAGGGACGGCGGCGACCTTGAACCCGAAGCCCACGGCGATGAATACGATGCCTACGATGAGGGCTGGGCTTTGCGCCAGGTCCGTCCCCCGCAGGCTGACCGCGATCTGGTCCAGATAAGTCGTCCCGGTGAGGCCGAAGACCAGAGCCATCCCGTAGACCATCACCGCGGCGGCGACAGCGCCCAACAGGAGGTACTTGAGGCTTGCCTCGGAGGACTTGGGGTCCCGCAGGAAACCCGCCAGAACGTAGAGGCAGACGGAGACCAGCTCGAGGGAGACGAAGATGGTGATGAGCTCCTGCGTCGCCGCCACCAGCATCATGCCGGCGGTAGACAGGAGGATCAGGGCGTAGAACTCGCCCTGGAGGGCCCGGAACTTCGCCACATAGTCCACCGAGGAGAGGATGACGGCGGCTGCTACCCCCAACAGCAGGAACTTGAAGAACAGGCTGAACTCATCGACGATGAGGATGTTGGCGAAGGAAGTGCCACGCTCGCCCCATAGCAGGATGCTGAAAACCAGCGGCACCAGAAGTCCCAGCACGGCGAAGCCCGCCAGCACCCCTTTCCGCTTGACCACCAGGTCAAGGAGAATCAGGGCGAGGGCCAGCCCCGTCAGGCTCAGTTCCGGCGCCAGCAGGTATGGGTCCAAAACTCTAACTCCTCACTCGCGATCCGGGAGCGAACGCCCCTACGGCCAGGGGCCACTTCCCTCTGGGGGCTACCCTAGCAGCCTCCCGACGATGGGAGCTACACCCAGGTTGATGACATCGGTCAGCAGCGCCGGGTAGACCCCGATCACGACGGTGGCGATGATGAGGGCGGCCACGGGAATACCCTCGATGAAAGTGGCATCGGGCACCCGGCCGAACTCCTCCTTGGCCGGCCCGAAGAAGGCGCGCTGTATCATCCACAGGATGTAGCCGGCGGTGATGGCGATGCCGATGACCCCCAGGATTGCGTAGAGCTCGGCGCCGGTGAGCAGCGAGCTGGAGAAGGCGCCCATGAACACCAGGAACTCGGAAGCGAACCCGCTCAGGCCCGGCAACCCCAGGGAAGCCAGACCGGCGATGGTCATGGCCACGGCGATGAAGGGCATGCGAGAGACCAGCCCTCCCAGCTCCGGGAGCTGGCGGGTGTGGGCCTTATCGTAGAGCAGGCCCACCAGGGCGAAGAGGAGGCCAGTGATGGTCCCGTGGGTGAACATCTGGAGGCTAGCTCCCGCCAGTCCCACCTGGTTCATGGCCGCGATGCCCAGGAGCACATATCCCATGTGGCTAACGCTGGAGTAGGCGATGAGCCGCTTCAAGTCCCGCTGGCGCAGGGTCACGATAGCCCCGTAGAGCACGGCCACCACCGCCAGGAGGGCCAGTATCCAGGCGAAGTCCCTTACCACGCCGGGGAAGATCCCCGCCCCCACCCGGATCATGCCGTAGCCCCCCATCTTCAGCAGGACGCCAGCCAGGATGACGCTAACCGCCGTGGGAGCATCGGTGTGGGCGTCGGGCAGCCAGGTGTGGAGGGGGATCATGGGCAGCTTTACGGCGAAGCCGGCGAAAATCAGCCAGAAGATCGCCGGGAGCGTGAACAGCACCGGGCGGACGGTTGTTTGGGAGAGCACCAGCATGTCGAAGGTGCCCGTGGAGAAGTAGAGGGCCAGGATGCCCACCAGCATGAAGGCGGAGCCCAGGAGGGTGAAGATGAGGAATTTCATCGCCGAATACTCCCGCCGCCCCAGGGGTGGCGGGCTACCCCAGATGGCGAT
>SHYM01000046.1 GCA_009692805.1 Dehalococcoidia bacterium
CTCTCCTTGGAGGGCCGCGACTCGATCTTGGAGAGGTTGATCCGACGGTCGGCGAACTCCGTCAGGATGTCCCTCAGGGCGCCCGGGCGGTCGCTGGCGATGTAGAAGCAGAGGGAGGTCTTGTCGTGGCCGGTGCGGGCATGGTCCTGGCGGGCTAGCAAGACGAAGCGGGTGGCATTATGGGGGCTGTCCTGGATGCGCTCGGCCAGTATCTCAGCCCCGTAAAGCTCCGCTGCCCGCCGGGTGCCGATGACCGCCGCTACCAGAGTCTCCGGGGGCTTCGTTCCGGCATAAGCCACGGGGCTGGGTGGAGACAGCATGTCTTGGACGGCCTGGGCCGTGCTTAGAGAGGCCTCCAGGCGTGCCTGGGGGCGGCCGGTGTTTAGGCTAAACATTTGGTCCAGAAACCGGCGGCACTGGGCCAGCGCCTGGGGATGCGAGTAGACCACCGTGATCTTGTCCATTTTGGTCCCCGGCCGGACGAGCAGGCAGTGGGTTACCGGCAGGACCAGCTCGCCGAGGATGGATATCGCGGGCGCCTCGTGAATCAGGAGGTCGAGGGTATCGTTGACCGAGCCCTCCAGGCTGTTCTCGATGGGGACGACGCCCTCTGGGGTCAGGCCCGTTTTCACGGCGCTGCCTACGGCCATGATGCTGGGGAACGGGACCAGCTCCTTGGCGGCGTCCTTACCTGCGAAGAGCAGGGCAGCCTCTTCGGTAAAGGTGCCCGCTGGTCCGAGGTACGCGACCTGGTGCGCCATCGCCCTATCCTACCAGGGCAGCCCGCAACTCCGCCTCCCTCTCCACCCTGGTGATGGCGATCACCTCGTCTTCCGGGGCCAGCACCGTCTCCGGGGTTGGCACCTGGGCCCCCCGCTCCCGATTGAGGATCAGGGAGATAGCGCTCTCGGGCGGCAGTTGGATGTCCTTGAGACGACGGCCCACCACCTTGGCCCGGGCGGGGATCTTGACCTCCATGACGTGGAGGCCCTGCGCTTTCAGTTGCAGCAGATACGTAAGGGGGTGGGCGGCCACCAGCTGCTCGATCTGCTCCAAGACGAGGAGGGTGCTGCTGACGGTGGCGTCGACGCCCAGGATGCGGAAAATCTCCGCATTGCTGGGGTTGTTCAGGAGGCAGATGGTGCGCGCCACGTGGAACTTGCGCTTCGCGACCTGGCAGGCGACCAGGTTGTCCCCGTCGTCGCCGGTGACGGCGATGAGGATATCGGCGCGGCCGGCCCCCGCCTCTGTCAAGGTCTTGGCCTCGCAGCCGTCGCCCCGCATGGCGACGCTGCCGAGCTCCTCCCGGATCCCCTCCACCTTGCGGCCGTCACGCTCCAGGACCAGCACCTCGTGACCCCGCTCTAAGAGGGTGCGTGCCAGATGGAAGCCCACCTTCCCGCCGCCCACGATGATGATGTACACAGCTTAAGCCTCGCCCTCCACCGCTTCGCGGATGAGCTGAGCGCCCACCTTGGTGGGGCTGATGGTCCGCAGGCCCAGGGAGTGGTACAGCTCCTCGCGGATGGGGTCGTAGATGCGGGTGATGACCCGCGGGACCTTGAAGATGTGCTGGGCGATCTGGGCGGCCAGGACGTTGCGGTTGTCGCCCTGGGTCACGGAGACGAATGCGTCCGCTTCCTGGATGCCCGCCCGCCGCAGCACATCCTGGTCGGTGGCATCCCCCAGCATCGGCCGGCCGGCGAAGCCGCTGGGCAGCCGTCGGAAGGCGTAGGAGTCCACGTCGAGGATGACCACCTCGTGGCCGGCGCTGTCCAACATCCCTGCCAGTCGGGCCCCCACCCGGCCGCAGCCCATGATGATCACCTTCACCGGGCCTCCTGGCGTGGCGTGGCCGCCACCGCTGCGTATTCCCGCAGGACCAGCACCCTGCAAGGGGCGTTCCTCAGGACATGGAGGGCCGTATCGCTCAGGGAGAAGGGCGCCATCAGGCGCGGCTTGTGCGTGACTCCCATGATGATCAGGTCGGCCGCGATCTCCGCCGCTTCGTCCACGATGGCCGGCCCCACCTCCCGGGACTGGAGCAAGCTGGTCACCACCTCGTAGTCCTCCTCCTCCGCGATCCGCTCCACCTGCGCCAGCACCCCCTCTCCCCGTTTCACCTCAGGCTCCATGCTCACATCCAAGGGAAGGGAGCGCTTCACCTCCACCACAAAAAGGACGAAGACCTTGCCCTTGTCGGGCTTGGCCAGCCGACAGCCTAGCCGCACGGCCTCGTTGTCCGTCTCTTCGCCGCTGATGGGGACGAGCACCTTGCGGACCTTCACGCTCTGGCCCTCCTTGGGGCTCAGCGATTATATTCGGGCGCCGAGGGTGACGGCAAGAGATACGCCTACCTAACGCGGCGGGTGGCCCTGGGCCAGCTCCTTGCGGCGCAGGCGCCGCTGGTAGAGGGTGTACAACACTAGCCCCAGAAGCAGCCAGCAGAACCCCACCCAGCGGCTATAGCTCTGGGTGTAGACGATCACGACCCAGACCCCGGCGGTCGCCAGGAGCCCCAGCAGCGCCGTCAGGGGTAGCTGACGCCCTCGTAGTGACAGGTTTAGCCCTAGCTTGAACCCACGCGCCCGCTGGGGCTCCTTGATCCGCAGCGCCAGTATGGACGCATGGGCGAAGGCGAAGGAGAGCAGGGAGCCGAAGGTGTATAAGGCCCCCATGTCTTGGAAGACCGTGGTGGAGACGAAGCCGGGGACCAGGAGCAGCAGCGCCACCAGGGTAAAGGCCATGACGGCCAGGTAAGGGGTGCGGAACCGGTGATGGACCCGCCCGAAAGCGGCGGGCAGCTGCCGGTTGACACCCATGGAGAAGGCCAGCCGCGAGATGCCGATGATCCCCGCGTTGGTGGCGATGAGCAGGATGCTGGCCGCCAGCACCGCCACCAGAGGCTTCATGACATCCTGCAGCCAGGCTAGCGGCAGGTTGAAGGCGATCCCGGCCACAGGGTCGGTGGCCCACTTCGTGGCCAGCTCCTCAGGCGTCATGGCGGAGAAGGCGACCACGGCGATGCCGCCGAAGATCACCAGCACCGTGAAGATCATCAGCACCAGGGCCTGGGGCACCCGTACCTGGGGGCGGCGGGTCTCCTCCGCCATCTGGGAGATGGTCTCCACTCCCGTGTAGGCCAGGGACGCCAGCGCGATGCCGAAGAGGAGGTTCTGGGGCGAGGGCCAGCTCCCCGTGATGCGCTCCCAGAGGAGTGCTGGGGATAGCAGCAGCACCAGGCCTGCTATTATCAGGGTGAGCTGGGTCAGCACGTCCAGCACGGCTGCCCCCACGTTGAGGAAGGAGGCTTCCTTGACGCCCACGATGTTGAGTCCCATCAACAGCCCCACGATCGCCATGGAGACAAGGGTGCCCACGGCCTGGCTTTCCTTCAGGGGAGCCCAGAAGAACCCCAGGTAGGGCGGGATGGTGAAGGCGGAGATGGCGATGGTGACGACGTAGCTGAACAACAGCGCCCAGCCGGCCAGGAACCCCGCCCGCTCCCCAAAGGCGTGGCGGGCGAAGCTGGCCGAGCCGCCCGCCTCCGGATACATGGCAGAGCCTTCGGCGTAGGTGAGGGCGGTGAACACGAAGAGGACGCCTGCTATCCCTAGGACCACCGGCGTCGCCCCCATCGCGGCTATCGCCACCACGCCCAGGGCGTAGTAGATGGAGGAGCCCACGTTGCCATAGCCCGTGGCGTAGAGCCCGGCCACGCCCAGGCTCTTGCGCAAGCCGAAGGGGCGCGAGCGTATAAGTGGGATGAAGCTGTCACCGGGCCGGCGCCCGTGTCGCATCTGGTCCCCTGGGCTGTCCCTGAAGCGGAGGGCCCCCCGACCCTAACTGCTAGGGCGGAGGCCCTGACCGCCGCATTCTAGCACAGGTCACCAGCTATCTACCGCGTGGCCAACATGCCCCATCCTAACCTTCCCCCGTCTGCTGGGGAAGGCGGCGCGCCTTCCCCAGCGCCCCCTGTCTTGCCTATAATGGGTCGAATTATTCGCCGCGAGGTCTGCCATCGAGCGCACCCGTATCTACCTAGCCCGCCATGGCGAAAGCACCTGGAACCCCACGGGGCGTTATCAGGGCCGCATAGACACCGAGCTCTCCGAGCTGGGCCAGCGGCAGGCCGAGCTGCTGGGGGGTCGTCTGCGCGCCGTCGAACTGGCCGCCGTCTTTTCCAGCCCGCTGCAGCGGGCCCACGATACGGCCCACGCTATCGCCGTTCCCCACGGCCTGGCCGTCCACGAGGACGGAGACCTCACCGAGATGGACCATGGCCAGTGGTGCGGGCTGCTGAGAGCCGAGGTGGAGCATAAGTTCGCCCCCTTGCTGCGACGCTGGTATGAGCATCCCGCCAGCGTGCAGATGCCGGGAGGGGAGAGCCTGGCACAGGTCCACCAACGGGCGGCCGCCGCGCTCCAGCGCATCGTCGCCGCGCATCCCGGGGGCGAGGTGGTGGTCTGCACCCACGACGTGGTGTTGAAGGTGCTGGTGGCGGACGTCTTGGGTCTGGACCTGGACCTGTTCTGGAGCCTGCGGCTGGACAACGCCTCCCTCAGCATCGTGGACTACACCGAGCGGAGCGCCTCCCTGGTCGCGCTCAACGATACCTGCCACCTGGGCGACTACCGCTCGGACCTGCGCGCCCAGGCCCTCTGAGCCGCCTCGTAGCCCCCTCACGCCAGGGCGGCCAGAATTCTGGCCCGCTTGGGGTTGCTTAGCCACGACATACCACGCTTGCATCCAACAAGCTCCAGGCATAGCCTGGTCAAGAGCATGGAAAAGGGGGTCGACATGGGCGTGCTGGACGGGAAAGTGGCCATCGTCACCGGAGCAAGCCGCGGCCTGGGGAAAGACATCGCGGTGAGCCTGGCGCTGGCGGGAGCCACGGTGGTCGTGGCCGCCCGCACGGAGCAAGAGGGGAGCTCTCGGATCCCAGGGTCGCTGCAGCAAATGGTGGAGCTGGTCCGGCAGGCGGGGGGGCCGGGCCCTGGCGGTGCGATGCGATGTCACCCTGAATGAAGAAATTGAGACGGCGGTGCAGCGGACCCTGGGGGAGTTCGGGCGGCTGGACGTGCTGGTGAACAACGCCGGCATCCTGGTCCCAGGCACTATCCTGGAGATGCAAGCGCGGCACTTGGACCTCATCTACCGGGTGAACCTCCGGGGGCCAGTTGTCTTTTGTCGGGCTGTTATCCCCCACATGGCGCGCCTCGGTGGGGGGCACATTGTCAATATCTCCTCTCGAGGGGCCATCGGGCCGGGGCAGGGACCCTATAAAGAGCCGCGGACGGGCGGGACCGCCTACGGTGCTACCAAAGCGGCCCTGGAGCGGTTCTCCCAAGGGCTGGCGGCGGAGGTCTTCGCCAGCAACATCGCCGTGAACGCGCTCTCCCCGCACCTCCTGTTGTGGAGCGAGGGAGGCTATTACTTTCGCACTCTGGGCGGCGGTACGCCCTCTTATGCGGGCGTGCGCATGAGCGGCGAGATTATCGGCGACGCGGCTGTGCGAATCTGCGCCAAGGCCCCCAGAGCTTTCACTGGTCGGATCCTCTACGACGAACCGTTCTTGCTGGAAGATGGTATGAGCCAACGGGAGCTGATGGCGCGCTATCCCGTGGTGAGTGGCCCGAGCCCTACGAATCCCTGATTCCAGTGGTTCGACAGGCTCACCACGAACGGAAGAGGTAGCTCGCTTACCACGAGCGGCCGTTTTTTTCCGTTCGCCCTGAGCCTGTCGAAGGGCGCCACCCCCTTAGGGGTTCAGCCCCAGTTGGCTTGCCACGGGCTTGAGAGCCCCGACGCAGAAGGCGATGTGGGCGTCGAGCTCCACCCCGAACTGCTCCGCCCCCTTGATTAGGTCCTCCCGCCGGACGTTGCGGGCGAAGGCCTTGTCCTTCATCTTCTTGCGGACGGAAGGGGCGTCAACCAGGCCCAGGCTCTTGTTGGGCTTGACCAGGGCCACGGCGATGATGAAGCCCGTGAGCTCGTCCACGGCGTAGATCGCCTTGTCCAGCGCGCTCCTGCGCTCCACCCCAGTGTGGTCTGCGTGGCATAGGATGGCGTAGCGGATCTCCTCGGGCACGCCCCTGGCCGCCAGGATCTTCGAGCCTTCCACTGGGTGCTGGTCTGCGGTGGGATGGATCTCGTAGTCGAAGTCGTGGAGCAGGCCCACGATGCCCCAGCGCTCCTCGTCCTCGACGTGCTGCCGGGCGTAGGCGCGCATCACCGCCTCCACCGAGAGGGCGTGCTTGCGCAGGGACTCGCCCTTAGTGAACTCGCAGAGGATCTCCCAGGCCTGCTGGCGGTCCATGACCTTCTCCTTACAGCCGGAAGGGGTTCAGGTTTATCCGTTCGTCGAAGACATCCGCGCCCTCGCGGGCCTTCAGGAAGCCCACGACCGCGTAGGTCAGGGGGGTCGCCAGGGCCTCGAAGACCACCTTGAACGCCCATTGCGACAGGATGAGGCTGCCCAGCGGCGTCCCCGTCCCGCCGAAGGCGATGCTGAGGAAGATGGCGGAGTCGGCCGCCTGGCCTACGAGGGTGGAGCCGATAGTGCGGCTGAAGAGCCAGCGCCCCCTGGTCAGCAGCTTCAAGCGCGCCAGGACGGCGGCGTTGAGGAACTCGCCCGCCAGGTAGGCGACGAAGGAGCCCAGCAGCAGGCGCGGGCTATAGCCCAGGATGCGCTCGTAGGCCGCCTGGCCATCCCAGAAACCCGCCGGGGGGAGCGTCTGTCCGGCGTAGATGGCGCCCACCGCCACCAGGTTGCAGAGGAACCCCAGCCAGATGACCTGCCGCGCCCGCCGATAGCCGTAGACCTCGGTCAGCACGTCGCCGAAGATGTAGGTCAGGGGGAAGATGATGACGGCGGCGGGCAGCGGGTTGCCGAAGATGGTGAAGAGCTTGACGGCGATGATGTTGGAGACGATGAGGCAGGTGACGAAGAGGGCGACGCTCGCCACGAACCAGGGCGACATTCCAGGGCGGGTGGTGAGGCGACCGGCTGGCTGGGCCACGGCTAGGTCGGGGTGGGATATGCGGCCGTGGCGTGGGTCCTCACCCCGCCCCGCTCGTTGAAGTGGGCCTCCACCTTCATGGAGCTGGGCTGCAGCAGGGCCACCAGGTTGCTCAGGATGCGGTTGACGGCGTGCTCCTGGAGTATGCCCACGTTGCGGAACGAGGTGAGGTAATACTTCAGGGACCTCAGCTCCACCAGGTAGCGCTGGGGCACGTAGGCGATGGAGAGCTGACCGAAATCGGGCAGCCCGGTCCAGGGGCAGACGCTGGTGAACTCGTCAGTCTCGTAGGTCACGGCGGTGGCCGAGCCCGGATAGTCGAAGGGGATGCGCTCCAGGATGGCGGTGTCGATGGCGCTCTGGGTCTGGATATCGAAGCGGCGGGCGTCGTACTTGGCGTCGGTGGTCATGGGTGCATCACCCCACGATGTCCTCGCCGCCGTCGACGCCGATGACGTTGCCCGTCAGCCAGCCGGAGTCGCTGGCGGCCAGGGTCGCGATCGCCTCCGCCACATCCTCGGGCGTGGTGGCGCGGCCGCTGGGGTTGCGCTCCCGCGCCCCCTGCAGGAGCTTATCGCTCCCCGGGATCTTGCGCAGGGCGGGGGTGTCCGTGACCCCGGCGCGGATGCAGTTGCAGGCGATGCCCTTGGGCGCCAGCTCCACCGCTAGCTGGCGGATGTGGGACTCCAAGGCCGCCTTGGCGGCCGAGACGGCGCCGTAGGTGGGCCAGATGCGCTGGTCTCCGGCGCTGGTCATGGCGAAAATCTTGCTGCCGCGCCCCAGCAGCCCACGGGCGACCAGGTCCTGCGTCCAGTAGACCAGGCTGTGGGCCATCACGTCCAGGGTCATATCCATCTGAGCCTGGGTGAGGGCGTCCCGGGGGCTGTCGGCGACGTAGGGCTTGAGCGTGCCGAAGGCGAGGGAATGGAGCAGCACCCGCAGCGGGCGACCCTCCGGGGTCAGGCGCGCGCTGATGCTGGTCACCACGTCGGCCCGCTTCTCGGCCGCAGCGGCGTTGAGATTGAAAAACACCGCCTCGCTGCCCGCCTGCCGGATGTGGGCGATGACCTCCGCCACGTGAGGCATGGTGGCGTGGCGGTCCAGGTGGACGCCGAAGATATTCATGCCGGCCTGGGCCAGGCGCAGCGCCGTGGCTTCGCCGAAGCCGCTGGAGGCGCCCAGGATGAGGGCCCAGTGTCCCTTGAGCGGTGAGCTGCTGGCGGCAGGCGACAATGCATCTCCTCCGAACCATGGCTCTTTTCGCGACAGTTTATCATAACAGGGCCGCCGCCGATGCTAGAATGGCCTATGGAACAGCCCAGCCTCGCTCCATCCGTTGCAGGCCCAGCTGAGCCATCTGACGCTGACCCCGCTGCGCTGGCGGCGCGGGTGAAGCAGCTGGCCCTGGCTGCCGGCTTCGACCGCGCGGGCATCGCCCGGGCCGAGCCCTTCACCCAGGACGCGGCCATCGCCCTGGCGCGCATCCAACGCGGCTTGCTCGACGGCCTGCCCTGGTTTCACGCCGATCGGGTGCGCCGGGGCGCCGATCCCCAGCAGCTCCTGTCCGGGGCCCGAAGCATCGTCTCCCTGGCCCTGGGCTACCGCACGGTCGAGCCGCCCCAGGCGCCGGCGTCGGAGCTGCGAGGGCGCGTCTCCCGCTACGCCTGGGGGCGCGACTACCACGCCGTGGTCCGGCAGCGGCTGAAGGCCTTCCTGCGCGCCCTGCGCCAGGAGGCCGAGTTCCGCGCCCGCACCTTTGTGGACACAGGCCCCATGCTGGACCGGGCGGCCGCCGTCCGGGCCGGGGTCGGTTGGTTCGGCAAGAACACCAACGTCCTGACGACTAGCCACGGGTCCTGGGTCTTCCTCGCCCAGGTGCTGACGGACTTGCGCCTGGCCCCGGACCCGCCCCTGCGGAAGAGCTGCGGCGCCTGCACCCGCTGCCTGCCTGCCTGTCCCACCGGCGCCCTGACGCCCTATGAGCTGGACAACCGCCGTTGCATCTCCTACCTGACGATCGAGAACCGGGGGCCTATCGCCCGCGAGCTGCGGACGTTGATGGGCACCTGGGCCTTCGGCTGCGACCTCTGCCAGGAGGCCTGCCCCGTCAACGGCAAAGCGGCCGTCAGCTGCGAGGCAGGCTTCCTGCCCCGCAGCCCCTTTCAAGCCGCGCCGCCGTTGTTAGAGCTGCTGGGCCTCAGCGGCGTCTCCTTCCGGGAGCGCTTCGCGGGGACCGCCGTCCTGCGGGCCAAGCGCTGGGGGCTCCAGCGCAACGCCTGCGTGGCCCTGGGGCGCTTGGGCACGCCGGAGGCGGCCCGCGCCCTGGCTCAGGCCCTGGCCGCTGAGGCCGACGCCGGTGTCCGCGAGGAGGTCCGGCAGGCGCTGCTAGAGGCGCGGGCGGGCCGCGTTCAGCCCGCCGATGCGTTATAATGTGGGTGCGATGCAGGGTGCTCTAACGGGGAGGTGACCCATGGTTGGACAGCAGCAGCCCGTTCCCACTGAGAGTGGTGGCAGCCTGAGCGTCCAGGAGAAGTTCCTGCCCCACTTCCTCCATCGCCTGGAGGAGCTGGAGCGCCTGAAGCACGGCGGCTCGGCGCCCGATCCCGTCATGGCCAAGATTCTCGACAAGGCGATCTTCTCCACCTGGATGGATTGTGTGCAGCTGGGCGCCAAGGAGGAGGCCGAGAAGGTCCTCCGGCGCTACGCTCCCGGCGGCGAGCAGCCCCGCGAGCTCAGCGGCTTGCCCTCCTAGCAAATAGCGCCGTCACTTCCGAAAACGGTAGCGGCCCCCCCCCGCTCGGGTGGGCCGCTACCGTTTTGCGCGAGTGGTGCTTGCTACTCAAGCCCCGAATCAGTCATCAGGGTGCTCCTGGGTGAGTTCGGCCTGACGTTGGTTCCGGATAGATCCAACAACCTGGGCTGTCTGCTCTAAAGAATTCCAACTTGGGTCTTTGGGGAAGACCTGAGACCTTAGCCTGAATGCGAGCGCAATCTGCCTCAATTTCGTGAGGAGCGCGTCCCATGTGAACCGAAACAGCCAGCCTCTCAGCCTTCCAGCCAATCTGCCGAAGAATGTGGCTGTCGTTATCGCCCATCGACCAACCGTAGATAGCGATAGCGGGGCCCGCTTCGGGCAAAACGGAATCATAAACCGTACTCAAATATTCACTGCGTAAGATGGCCGAGCGTTTTTGGCGTGTGTCGCCTTCGCTGACGAAGAGTGGTATGCCTTCCCCTGACTCCCACCGTTCAATGATTTTGTCGAGGAGCCTAGACCTTTCTTCGCGATACTCCTTCCACTCATAGCCTTTCAATGTTGACGTGAGCATTAGGTTCCCATGAGGGTAGAACGCCATCGTATATCCCTTGAGGTCGCCATGAGGGCTAGCCAAGAACTGCCAATCGTGTCGAAATGTCGCGGGCGATCCCGGCAATTCTTGATCATGAAGGAACGCGTCTTTGAACCAGTTCTTGCCGCCTAAATCCTGCGTTGCCTTTCAGCATCGCCCAGTACACGATCAGATCATAGTTTAGGCTAAAGATCTTTGAAAATCGTTGCATGAAGCCATAGATATGGGTTAGATGCTCTCTGACATCGTCGAGGTCTGCATGCACTTCGCGAATGGAGTTGATGAGGGCGGTTCTGATGTCGCCATATACACGTTGTGTTTCTGATTCGGTAACTCCAAGCGCTTCGTTAATATGGTAGGTATGCCAAACCATAAGTAGCACGAGTTCGAAATCCGCGGTGTTTAAGTGCGAGAAGATTTTCTTGACGGGCTCAGTTATTAGTTGATTATCGTTCGCCGTTTCGAATAGGGACCGGTAAGAGAACTTGGGGTAGTCAGCTATGCTAGCCCCATTGCCGAGCACCAGGGTGCCTCCCCTGTAGTGCTGTTCGATCTGCTGCCAGTCTGTTATTCTGGCCACAGTTCTCCTCAGACCACCAGGTTGATGAGCTTGCCCGGCACGTAAATCACCTTCTGCGGCGCGCGACCGCCGGTGTGCTGGCGGACGCGCTCGCTGGCCAGCGCCAGCTCTTGCGCCCGCTCCTGCGTGATGTCTGGCTCCACGGTGAGCTTGTCCCGCACCCGCCCGTTGACCTGCACCACCAGCGTGACCTGAACCTCGACGGTGAGGGCGGGGTCGAAGCTGGGCCAGGGCTGGCGGTGGATGCTATAGGGCTGGCCGCGACGGCTCCATAGCTCCTCGGCGATGTGGGGGGCGAGGGGCGCCAGCAGCAGCAGCAGCCGGTCGAAGGCGGCCTGCCACTGGGGCGTGCCGGCGGGGACATCTTCGAGGGCGTTGGACATCTCCATCAGGGCGGCGATG
>SHYM01000047.1 GCA_009692805.1 Dehalococcoidia bacterium
GCGGCCCGGCGCCCCTGGGGGTCCACCATGGTCACCACATCGCCCCGCTGGAACTGCCCCTCGACGCCCTTGACGCCCGCCGGCAGCAGGCTGCGCCCCTGCTGGCGGAGCGCTCGCACGGCCCCTTCGTCCAGCGCCAGGGTGCCACGGGTGGAGAGACCGGCCAGGAGCCAGCGCTGGCGGCTCTCCAGCTTCGAGGTTGACGGCGGAAAGAGGGTCCCCACGGCCTCGCCGCGGCTGAGGCGGAGCAGCACCTGGGGGGCGCGCCCGTTGGCAATGACCACGGCGACGCCCGAGCTGGTGGCCAGGCGGGCCGCCTCGATCTTGGTGGCCATGCCCCCGACCCCATGCTGGGAGCCCGCCTCGCCCGCCAGGGCCTCGATGGCCTCGTCGATGACCTCCACCCTGGGGATGAGCCGGGCGGAGGCGTCGTGGCGGGGGTCGGCGCTGAAGAGCCCGTCTTGGTCCGTGAGGAGCGCCAGCAAATCGGCATCCACCAGGTTGGCGACGGTGGCGGAGAGGTTGTCGTTATCGCCGAACTTGGCCTCCTTGATCTCGTCGGTAGCCACCACGTCGTTCTCATTGACGATGGGGACTACCCCCAGCTCTAGGAGCCCCAGCAGGGTGTTGCGGGCGTTCAGATAGCCCGCTCGGTCATCCAGGTCCGCCTTGGTGAGGAGCGTCTGGGCGACGGTGATGCCGTGGGGAGCGAAGAGCGTCTGGTAGCTTTGCATAAGCCGGCTCTGGCCCACCGCTGCCAGCATCTGACGGATGGGTACGGCGCCCCGGCCCCGCGCCCCCCGGGCCGACAGCCGCTCCTTGAGCTCTTCCCGCCCGGCGGCGATGGCCCCGGATGTGACCACCACCACTTGCTGGCCCTCCCGCAGCAGCGCGGCCACCTGGTCTGCCAGGGCGCCCATGATCGCCTGGTCCAGGCGGTCGCTGCCCCCCGTGAGCAGGTTGGTGCCCAGCTTGACTACGAGGCGGCGATAGAGAGCAGCGACGCGTGAGCGGGACTTAGCGGTGCCTGCGGCCATCATGCTATTCCCTGAAGTGATATCAGCAATTATACAGGGAGGGCGCGCCTGAAAGTGGGGACGGGGTCTGCGCTCCGTTCAGAATGACGTCAGCACCATGAGTCAGCCGTCGGCGAACGAAGGCGGTTCTTCGGGAGAGCTTGCTGGCGACCCGCTCCCCGCGGATAACGGTCGAAGGGCTACTTGCGCCGGGTCAGGTCGGCGGCAGACGTCCACTCGAAGACGGCTTCCCGCCCGCTCTTGCCGTCTTGGAATATCGCCTCCCAGCGGCCCGCGAAGCGGGCGCGGGCGGAGACGTAGTAGGCGCTGAACTCATGGGGGGACAAGGGCTCAATTGTAGCGTAAGCCTGTCGCAGCACCGCGCGCCAGCCGGGGTCAGGCTCCCACGGCGGGGCGAGAAAGCTGAGCTCGGCATTCGCCATGGAGTCCTCGCTGGGCGCGGCAGGCTCGACGAGGCCGTAGGAGTCCACGCGCATAGTGACGCGGGTGCGGCCTGACACCGTTGAGTAGGTGAAGAGCGCCAGACCCCGAAGGTCCTGCTGGGCGACGAAGGGGCGTACGGCGATGGTGAGGGCCGAGAGGGCAGCGTCGCGATAGGCGCGGGTCGCCGCGACCCGGCTGAGGCCTTCTAGGGCGCTGAGGACAGGGCCGTCCATGTTGAGGGAGAGGATGTCCTGCGGATCCGCCAGAAACGAGAACTGTGGGGCGCGGCCCCGGCGTTCTAAGCGGCGCTGTTGGGACTCCTGTATCATCTGCCAGATTTCGCCTTGCACTGGTCCTGGGGGCGGCCTCTCCGGCATAGCTGGCTCCTCCGTAATTACCAGGCTGGGCCCGGTGCTATACTGTCTGCCGGCCAGCGTAGCTCAGTGGTAGAGCAGCGGTTTCGTAAACCGCCGGTCAGCGGTTCAAGTCCGCTCGCTGGCTCCAATTCTACGCCCAATCAACGAGCGCCCCGCCTGTCGCGAGGCCCATACTACCGTCTCTGCCGGTGGCTTGGGCATCCCAGCGCCCGCGGACCTTCCTTAAAGCGCGGCGTGCCGTTAGGATATCGGCACTAAGAGATGCTGGACAAGACGCTGGAAACGCTGCTTTATTGGGCTTGACGCTTCTTGACGTGGCATGGCGCTTGCCGATACAATAACATGCCGTATGCCGCAAGGTTCTGTTCGCCATACGGTGACCCCTGGGCCTGCTGTAGATCGGATCAGCGCGCCTGCCGGAGCGCTGAGAGGTAACAGTTTGGGGCGGGGGCGTTATAAGATTCGATATCATGCTGATGGAGGACTTTCTTCGATGAAGCTCCGCGTGACCGCGCCGTTGCTGGCCCTGCTCCTGGTGGGTGCGGTGGCCTGCGCCGCTCCGACGCCGACGCCGAGGCCGACCGCGACGCCGACGGCTACGCCTCTGCCCGCACCTACTGCTACAGCTACGCGAGCTCCGACCCCGACCACTGCTCCGACGGCCGCGCCCACGCCAAATATCCAGGCCACCGTGGACGCATCTGTCCAAGCGACCCTCCGGGCCATCCCTACCGCGACCCCCACACCGACGCCTGCGCCCACGGCGACGCCGACGCCGGGACCTACCGCCACGCCCACCCGCACGCCTACGCCGACGGCCACGCCGCTGCCGGCCGGGATGACCGCTTATCAGAACCCGACTTACGGCTACAGCCTGCTCTATCCCACTGGCTGGACCATAACCCAGTCAAACCCGGCCCTCGTTACCTTTACGGGGCCCGGCAGCTCCTCCATCGTCGTGAACTACGAGCGCGACGCCACCACGGACAGCCTCTCTGCCTACAAGACCGCCAAGGTAACGGCGTTCCAGGCCACGGTGACCGGCTACACCACAATCTCCGACACGACTGACGTCAAGGCCGCGACCGTCAAGATCCAGGCGACTTACACTCAGGCTGCGGTGGCTAAGCGGGCCTACCTTTTCGTGGACTACCCCAGCCCGCGAGGCTTTTTCATCGTCCTCTCCGCGGCGGGGGCCGACTTCGCGGGGATTCAGAGCCTCTTTGACCAGGTGTTGGGGAGCTGGCAGGTGCCTGCCATCGTGAAGTAGCTCGCCCAAACGAGGAGCGTGGTTAGACCATAAGACAAGCGTCCACAGTCGAGTCCAGGCTAAGAAAAGAAGGCCCCGGCGCAAGCTGGGGCCTTTCCCTTTATCGGCGAGAGCGTGGCTAGACCTGCGCCCCCTCCCAGCGACGGAAGACCAGGCAGGCGTTCTGTCCCCCGAAGCCGAAGCTATTGCTCAGGGCTGCGGCTACCTGAGCGCGCCGCGCCCGGTTGGGGACATAATCCAGGTCACAAGTTGGGTCGGGATGCTCGTAGTTCGCCGTGGGGTGGATGATACCGTCGGTGATGGTCCGCACACAGGCCACCGCCTCCAGGGCGCCGGAGGCGCCCAGGGAATGCCCCACCATTGACTTGGTGGAGCTGATGGCCAGCGCGTAGGCGTGCTCGCCGAAGGCCTTCTTGATCGCTAGTGTCTCCGCCGCGTCGTTCAGGGGCGTCGAGGTGCCGTGGGCGTTGACGTAGCCGATAGCCTCCGGCGGTAGCCCGGCGTCCGCCAGGGCCTCCCGGATAGCCCGCGCGGCGCCGTCGCCGGTGGGGTCCGGGGCCACCAGATGATAGGCATCGGCGGAGGCGCCGTAACCCGCCACCTCCGCCAGGATCGGAGCGCCGCGGGCGGAGGCATGCTCCAGGCTCTCCAAAACCAGTATCGCAGCCCCCTCAGCCGGGATAAAGCCGTCCCTTTCGGCGTCGAAGGGGCGGCTGGCGCGCTGGGGCTCCGCGTTGCGGGTGCTGAGGGCTTTGAGGCCGCAGAAGCCCGCCAACCCCAGGCGGCTGATGCCGGCTTCGGTGCCGCCGGTCACCATGGCGTCCGCCTTGCCCCGTCGGATAACCTCCGCCGCGTCGCCGATAGCCTGGGTCGCCGCGGCGCAGGCGGTGATAACGGTGGAGTTATAGCCCTTCAGGCCGAAGGTCAGGCTCACCTGACACGCCGCCATGTTGGGTAGCTCCAGGGGCATCAGCAGGGGATTGACACGCCGCGGCCCTTCCAGGTACAGGACCCGCGTCTCCTCCTCTAGCGTGGGAAAGCCGCCGTTCCCGTTGCCCAGGAGCACCCCTGTCCTTTCGGCGTTATGGCTGTTGATAGTGAGGCGGGCATGGCGCAAGGCTTCTACCGTGGCCGCCACGGCCAGCTGGGTGAAGCGGGCAGAGCGCCGGGCCTCCTTCCTATCCAGGTAGAGGTGGGGGTCGAAGCCCTTCACCTCCCCGGCGATACGGCAGGGGAAGTCGGAGGGGTCGCACAGTGTCATGGGCCCGATCCCGGAGCGCCCGTTCACCAGCCCCTGCCAGAACTCCTCCACCGAGAGGCCCAAGGGTGTGATGGCACCCAGGCCGGTCACCACGACGCGGCGCCTGGAGACGGGATTGGAGGGAGTTGGATCGATCTTCGTTCCCTGCAAGTGCGTCTTGATCCTCTCGGGCGGCTGCCAGCCGCGGCGGACGGTGAACGCCTGCCCGCCAAGCTCCGGCCGCCTTATTGTAGCTGAAAAGCGCTGAGGACCAGCCCTGGCCCTCCCCAAGGCAACACCGGCGGTGATTCGCACACCGTGTAGAGTGCTGCCAGACTAACGGGAGGTGGACCATGGACGAGGCCGCAAAGAACAAGGCGCTCCGGATGATCCCCTACGGGCTGTTTGTGGTGTGTGCCCAGCACGGCGACTCGGTAGCGGCGGGCGCCATGAACTGGATCAGCCAGACCTCCTTCAAGCCCCCCCTGGTAGTGCTGGCGGTCAAGGCCGATTCCAGGCCCAGGGAGGTCATCAAAGAGGCCGGAGCCTTCGCCGTCAGCGTCCTGGAGAAGGGGCACAAGGAGATAGCCCAGGCTTTTTTTAAGCCCGCCGAGCTCAGGGGCGGCAGGCTGAACGGGTATCCCATCGAGCCAGCGCCCGTGACCGGACAGCCCATCCTCAAGGACGCCATCGCCTGGTGGGAGTGCCGGGTCGTGCGCATCGTGGAGGAGGGGGACCATCACCTCTTCCTGGGGGAAGTGGTAGAAGCCGGAGTGCGTCGAGAGGGGCAACCGCTGGAGCTCCGGGAGACAGGTTTCTTCTATGGCGGGTAAGGCCGGCCGCAAGGCAGCCTCCTGGATCTGAAGCAGGGCACCCCACCGTCAGCGGTTTGGCGTGCACTGCTCTCCTTCGCGTCTACTTGTTCGTCGTCGCACGCGGCATCGCCCCAGCCCTTAGCGGGCCAGGGGCTTCAGCGCGCCGCCCCGTACCTCTACCACCGTCGCCTGGGCGAGGAAGCGGTGGGGCACGCTGTCGGGCTCGCTGACGGTGATGAATGCCTGTTCGAGGGAGGCCGCCAGCTCCAGCACCTGCTCGCGCCGGGCCAGGTCCAGCTCCGAAAGCACATCGTCCAGGAGCACGAGGGGGCGCTCCTCCGTCGCCTGCTCCAGGAACGTGGCCTCGGCCAGTTTCAGGGCCAGGACGGCGGTACGCTGCTGACCCCTAGAGCCGAAGGCCGCCAGCGGACGTCCATCCAGGAGCAGGGCCAGGTCGTGCCGGTGCGGGCCCAGGAGCGAGGCGCCAGCCCTGATTTCCCGGGGGAGGAGGGCGGCGAGGGCCGCGCGCAGGGCGCTGGCTACGGCCTTCTCCTCCGCGTCATCGCCCGAGGCGCCTGGGGGCTGCTCCCCCGCCTCGTGGTACGAAAGATGCAGGGTCTCGGCGTCGCCGGTGAGGCGCCGGTGGACCAGGCTGGCCTGGGACCCCAGGAGTCCCACCGCCCAACGGCGCCGCACTACGATGGCCGCCCCGCTCTGGGCCAGCTCCTGGTCCCAGTACTCCAGATCCGCAGCCGGCGCGGCGCCCTCCCCCACCCGACGCAGCAGGTGGTTGCGCTGCAGGAGCACCCGCTGGTAGCGCTGGATCTCCCGCAGGTAGCGGCGGTCCACCTGGGATATGGTCATGTCCAGGTAGCGTCGGCGCAGGGCCGGCGGCCCCGTGACTAGCTGCACATCCTCGGGTGAGAAGGAGGCGGCGTTCAGCTGCCCCACCAGCTCCGAGGCGCGACAGGGGACCCCATTCACCCTCACGCGCTTCTGGACAATCGCCATCTGGTCACCCTGGCCCGCGACTTCCGGTAGGGCCCGCAGGGCGACCTCCAGCTCCGCCGGGCCGCGGCGCCTCTCTACCCGCGCCACCAGACGCGCCACGGGGTCCGGCTCGGCCAGGGCTGACCAGGCGATTGTCTCCCGATCGGCGCCAGCCCTAGGGGAGCGGGCGAGGACCAGGACAGCGATGGCTTCCAGGAGGTTGCTCTTCCCCTGGGCGTTGCCGCCCGCCAGGATGGTCAGCCCGGGCCCGGGCCTCCAGTCCAGGGAGCGGTAGTTGCGGAAGTTGCTCAGGTGGAGCTGCGTTAGGCGCACGACGTGTCTTCCCTGGTGAACGCCCTCAGTTAAGACCCTCCCCGGTCACTACAGCGAACTACGATGCAGCCTAAACGCCCGGCATGAGCCGCGCGCTTCAGCGCGTTGGCGCTATGCCGTTGTCAGGCAGCTTCCACTTGAGATACCGCGCCAGAATGCCGCGCGTGAACTCCAGCATCTTGTTTCGCTCAGCAGCTGTCGTCGACTTGAAGGCCGCCCAGTTTCCATGACGCGCAGGATCGGCGTAGTTCTTTACGGCCGCGTCTATCTCGTCGCGTGTCGTGCCTATGGTCTCATGCATCTTCGGCCAGCCATCTCCCTGGGCGTTGGCCTCGAAGGCAGCCTTGATCGCCTCAATGGCGCGATAGCAATAGTGTGCGCAATCCATTGTCTGGCCTATCGCTTGGACATAGTCACGCAACGCCAACCGGAAGAACACGTCCTTCCTGGCCAGTTCCGCAGCCTGCAAGAAGACCGGCCTGTCTTGGTCGAACTGAAGGTTGCCCGGGCGCAAACCGAAGGTATGTGGGTCGCCGGTTTCGGTGACGACCTGAAGAAGTTCTACTGAGTAGCCCGTCCCGAGGGCAAAGCCGAGGGCACTCACCACCGCTTGGGCAACCTGCTCGGCCATAATGAAGGCATCTACGTAGCCTCCAGCTGAGGTGAGATCGGCATTAATACTTAGTTGCGACGCATCGCACGAGATCGTGATGGAGTCACCCGCTGGTGATCGCCACACTTGGGGCGTGAACCACACGCCCGCCCGTTCTGGTAGAACCCGGCCGAAGATCACGTACTTCATGTCTGCCCAACCATGTATTATGCAATTCCGCCTAACGCCCGCAACGCCTTCGCAGGATAACATGTAGCCCAAAGCAGGGCACTGTCGAGCTCGGTTTGACACCTGGAAAGGCCCATGCTAGGGTGGCGGAACAGCGCTGTTCCAGATTGCGGAGAGGGCATAGATGCCGGTCAGGCGGATTCCCCCCCGCGCACGGACCACCACCGAGGCCCCCGCTCCGCCGGAGGCCCTGGAACGCTACCGCCCCGCCCTCGAAGAGGAGCTGCGCCGCCTGCTCCCAGAGTCAGCTCCACGCGGGCTGCCTCTCTACACAATGTTGAGCTACCACCTGGGCTGGGTGGACGCCCAAGGCCGCCCCACGAGCGCCTCCTCCGGCAAGGCGCTGCGCCCCGCCCTCTGCCTCCTGGCTTGTGAAGGCGTCGGCGGGGACTGGCGGCGGGCGGTGCCGGCGGCCGCGGCCTTGGAGCTGGTCCATAACTTCTCCCTGATTCACGACGATATCCAGGACGGCGACCGGCAGCGGCGGCATCGCCCCACCGTCTGGGCCCTTTGGGGGCGCGGCCAGGGGATCAACGCCGGCGACGCCATGCGGGAGCTGGCCGGCCTCGCTTTGCTGCGGGAGGAGGCGCTGGGGGTGGAGCCACGACGCCTCCTGCGGGCGACTGCCCTGCTGGACCAGGCCACCCTGGAGATGATTGAAGGCCAGTACCTGGACCTGAGCTACGAGAGCTGCCCCCAGGTCACCGTGGACGACTATCTGGCCATGATCGCCAAGAAGACCGGCGCCCTCATGCGCTGTGCCCTGGAGCTGGGGGCCATCCTGGGCGGCGCCGCCCCCGCAAGGGTGGCACACCTGGCGCAGGCGGGGCTGGAGCTGGGGCTCGTCTTCCAGATCCGCGACGATATCTTGGGGGTCTGGGGCCGCTCCGAGGTCACCGGCAAGCCTCAAGCGGGAGATATCCGGCGGCGCAAGCGGGCGCTACCAGCCGTCCATGCGCTGGAGCATTCCCGCGGGCAGGACGCCCGGCGCCTGCACGAGCTCTACAACAAGCAGCGCCGGGTGACCGCGAACGAGGCGGCCTGGGTCCTTAAGGTGATGGAGAAGGGTGGCAGCCAGGCCTACTGTCAGCGCCTGGCGGAGGAGCACTACAAACAAGCGCTGGGCCACCTGGGTGCCTGCGCTTTGGAGGGGAACGCATCTGACTTCGAGGCGTTGGCCAGCTTCCTCCTAACCCGCGAGGCGTAGCCTCGCTTGCCGAGGGTGATACACTAGACTCAGTTGTCTGGTGCGCGGGTCAACATTGGCCCTGCGCCGCGGGATTTAACAGGAGTGTAGCAAGAGGAGTTGCCGTGGGCCAACCCGCCCCCGTGATGCTGCGCATGGGCGCTTATGTGGCTAAGCAGAAGCTCTTGGGACGTAAGCGGTTCCCCCTGGTGCTGATGCTGGAGCCGACCCTCAAGTGCAACCTGACCTGCACCGGCTGCGGCAAGATCCGTCAGGACGAAGAGCTTATGGGGAAGACCATGTCCTATGAGGAGTGCATGGAGGCGGTGGAGGAGTGTGGCGCCCCGGCGGTCTCCATCGCTGGCGGGGAGCCCCTGGTCCACCCCGAAATCGACAGGATTGTGGCGGGGTGCCTCGAGCGCAAGAAGCTCACCCTGCTCTGCACCAACGGCCTCCTCATCGACCGGGCGTTCAAGAAGATGAAGCCCAGCCCCTACTTCACCTTCGTCTTCCATATAGACGGCATGAGAGAGCACCACGACCTCATGGTGGAGCGCAAAGGCGTCTTCGATAAGTGCCTCGAAGGCATCAAGCGGGCCAAGGCGCTCGGCTTCCGCGTCGCCAGCAACACCACCCTCTTCAAGTCCAGCCCGCCGGACGACATCGCCCGGCTCTTTCAGCTCCTGATGGGCCTGGGCGTCGACGGGGTCATCGTCTCCCCGGCCTTCAGCTACGAGGAGGTGGACCCGGCCCACGACATCTTCATGAGTCGGGATGAGTCCATCGCGCTCTTTCGCGAGATTCACTCCAAGGCTGGCCCCAACATCCGCTATTACAACACCCCGCAGTACATCCAGTTCCTTCTGGGCGAGCGCGTCTACATGTGCACGCCCTGGGGTAACCCCCTACGCGACCCGGGAGGCTGGAAGGGGCCCTGCTACCTCCTGACGGACCAGCGCTACGATTCCTTCCAGGAGATGCTCGACAGCACCCGCTGGGAGGAATATGGCTACGGCCGCAACCCGCGCTGCGCCAAGTGCATGGCCCACGTGGGGTATGAGGCCAGCACCGTTGTCCACGCCAGCATCGTTGACTCCTTTCAGATGCTGGCCCAGAACCTCTCCTCCTAGGTGTACAGACCCTCCACGGCCCGCTCATGATCGCAGTCTTCGCGGCCCTCGATGGGGAGCTGGCGTCTCTGCGGCGGCATTCGCCCTGCCAGTTCGCAGGGTCGCGGAGGCTCGGAGCGGCCACGGTTCGGGAGGGTCCTGGGATACTCCTGATCCGGACGGGAATGGGCCGAGCGCGGGCCCAAGAAGCCGCCGACGCCGTGCTGAGAGATTACCCGGTGGCCAGCGCCCTCTCCATCGGCTTCGCGGGCGCCCTGAGCCCCTCTCTGGAGGCGGGCGACGTCCTGCTGTGCGAACGGGTGCTGCCCTGGCTGGGGCCAGCGGAGCTGTCAGGCTCCTTCCTGCCCCAGGATGCCTCGGCTGCGCTCGGTGAGGCTGTAGTCGCGGACGCCGGCTTGCTGGGCCTGGCCGAGGAGGTCGCTCGGGCGCTGAGGATCAGCTATAGGCGAGGCCAGGCGCTGACCTTCCCCAAGGTGGTCGCGCATCCCGAAGCCAAGGCCCGCCTGGGGCGCTTATCGGGCGCTCACGCCGTGGAGATGGAGAGCGCTTGGATCGGCGCCGCTGCCAGGGCCAAAGGGGTGCCATTCCTGGCCCTGCGCGTCATTACCGACCCGCTGGATGAGACGGTGCCACCTATCCCGCTCGCCGCTGCCGCCTCCCCCTGGCGCGCCCTGGCCTGGCTGTCCGTGCACCCCTGGCATATGCCTGGCGCCATGCGGCTGGCGGGGCACGTCTGGCGCGCCCAGCGCAACCTGGCCACGGTGACGGGGGCCCTGCTGCAGCGGCTCAGCGCTGCCTCCCAGGCCAAGGTGACGCCATGAGAGCCCTGGTCACCGGCGCCACCGGCTTCATCGGCGGCGCCGTGGCCCGCGAGTTGGTGAACCATGGCTGGGACGTGCGTTGCTTGGTGCGCCCCACCGCCGACACCACGCCCCTGGCGGGCCTGGGCATAGATCTGGCGCTCGGAGATATCAGGGATCGCTCAGCCGTCGCCGCAGCTTTGCCGGGCTGCGATGCTGTCTTCCACCTGGCTGCCCTTTACAGCTTCGACCCCAGGCATCGCCGGGCGTTGTACGAGGTGAACGTCGGCGGGACGGTGACGGTGCTGGAATGCGCCCGCGCGGCGGCGGTGCGCCGCGTGGTCTACACCAGCACCGTGGGCGCCATCGGCCTGCGCTCCGACGGGCAGGCGGCCGACGAGAGTGTGCTTGCTGCCCCCAACCATCTGGTGAACGACTACAAGCGCTCCAAGTTTCTGGCGGAGCGGGAGGCGCTGCGGATGGCGAGCGAGGGGCTCGATGTTGTTATCGTGAACCCCAGCGCGCCAGTGGGCCCCGGCGACGCGAGGCCCACGCCTACCGGCATGGTCCTGCTGCGCTTCCTGCGCCGCCAGTTGCCGGTCTACGCGGCCACCGGCCTCAATCTCATCGCCGTGGAAGACGTGGCGGCGGGCCATCGCCTCGCCTGGGAGCGGGGCCGCGCGGGCGAGCGCTATATCCTGGGCAACCGGAACTTCACCCTGAAAGAGCTGCTGCATCTGCTGGCCGACCTGAC
>SHYM01000048.1 GCA_009692805.1 Dehalococcoidia bacterium
CCTGTGGCGGCCGTGCCCACAGCTACCACGCCAGCGTCGGCGCCCGCTCCGACGCCCACGCCACGACTTGCGCCCACCCCAACGCCTACGGTTGCACCCGCGCCGACGCCTACCCCAACGCCAGCGCCCACCGCCACGCCGACGCGGACGCCCACGCCGACTTCCGCGCCCACGCCGACCCCGACGCCGCGACCGCTCAGCCTGGCGGGCTCCATCACCGACATGTCCAGCGAGTGGATCAACCCACGAAGCCTCCACAACGTAACTGTGCAGGACCGGGACGAGGTCCCAGTGGTCTCGCGCATCACCGTCTCGGCCCCACGCGCGGATGGGACGGTCCTGATCACAGGTGCTGCCGGCGCCGTCCCTCCAAGCGCGCGAGTCGTTGGCAAGGACCGGCTCAGCATCACGGCGCTGGACTGGGGTGGCCAAACCTGTGCGCAGTATGGGCTCGACGGCTCTTTCTCCGCGCAGCTGCCCGCCGGCCCAGGGACGACGATCCTGGTAGCCCCCAACTCAGCACAAGCCTGCCAGGCTCGGAATGAGGCTTCCGCCGCCGCAGTGCTTCGAGTCCCCGAGGGCGTTGACTATCGGGCGCCCATCATGCCGTTCTCTATCTCTGGGTTCAACACGATCTGGCATTGGCTGGCATCCGGCGAACTGGGCGGGGGCGTGCCCTTTATGCAATTCACGCTTCCGGATGGGCGGCACGAAGGCTGCATCGCGCCGCGGCTCTACGTCTACCGCCTTTTCGATGCGCAAGGACAATACACAGGACAGGTGAACCTGAACGTGCATGGCCCAGCCATGACACCCACCGGCCTGCCCATCGAGACCGATCAGGGCCCCGGTGGATACTGGGCCCTGGTGCGGCCCACCGTGCCGGGCAAACCGGTCAGCCAGCAATGCCTAAATGACAACTCACGGTACGAACTCACCGGATGGACAGCAGGGCTGGAGCCAGGCTGGTACCGAGCACGATTGGTCTTCTACCAGGTAGGTCCAGACAACTCCGAGTTCATATTCAGGGACTCCACCCAGTCTCCCAATTTTGATGGGATAGGTGAGTCGAACACCGGCATTGGCTACCTGCCCCTGTTGAAGGTCGGCAACGCCCAGACGCCGCGTATCCCCGCCACGCTCTTGAACGAGTCGCCGAGCTGGGGTTCGGGCGGGATGCGCGGTATCGTCGCCAAAGAGGACGAGGGGCGCTTTGCCCTGGGCAGCCGCCGGGCGGCCCAGGGGCCCTTTATCGCGTCCCCGCGAGACCCGCTGTCCGGCAGGCGGATAAGTTACTTGTTGGAGCCATATCTGCCCACCCTGGGATATGTCGGCTTCGGTTTCCGGGAGCCGCAGATCCCCCTGATCGCCCTCGACGAGGCTTCGCTGGGGACGCTCACGGTATCGCTGACCAAGCCGGACGGGAGGGTGGTTCCGCTCGCCTCCAACGCACCGCTCCGGCAATCGTACATCTCAGGGTCCACTACCAACGCCTACCCGGTGGATCTCTCCTTCGCGGGGCCGGGGAGGACCTACGCAGTCACTACGGGCCTCGGCTCGCTCCTGGTTGACTTCGACCAGTACGGACTGCATACGGTTTCAATTACAGGCACGCTCCGCACGCTCTGGGGCCAGGAGATGGCTATCCGCGGCACCTACGAGATCTGGGTGGCGGAACCCCTGGACGTCAAGCTCGGCACGTTCGAAGGGACTCCGCTTGAGGTGGGGGACGAGTGGAGCCCGGTGGTCATGGTCGAGCCCGGCGTGCCGGCGCAGGTGACGGTCAACATCGATCACTATGTCGATGGCGACGCCGCCAAGAAACAGTCCTTCCAGGCCTCGGGCAAAGCGAACCAGTTCGGCTACTTTGCGGCGGACAAGACCTGGAGCCCCCAGGCCCACGGCGAGTACATCGCCCGCGTCACGGCGTCCTACACCGACCCCGTTGACGGCACGCTCTGGATGGGCACCCGCGCGGGCGCGTCCATCGTTGCCACTCCCAACACGCCGCTCATCGCCCACGGAGAGCGCAACTCCGAGTTGGCCGAGCTGGCCGGCGACAAGGCATTGCGGACGTGGTTTTTCACCCGAACCTTCGACCCAACCTGCGGCGAGGCTGCCTGCGACGCCATCGGTAAACACGCAGCGCGGACCGTTGGAGAGTATCCGTTCTTCAGGGGAGATATAGCCTGGCTGGCCGACATAAGCCCCATCGGCCCCTCCATCACGCTAGAGGACCGCACCGGCATCCTGACCTCCCTCGCGCCTCAGGTGGCCTCCAGGACTATGTTCTGCGCCAACTTTTGCGTGGATGCCCCGGATATGAAGACACTATCCATTAGCACTTCGTCGGGCAGCGGAGGGCAACACCGGCCTAGCGCCATCGACTCCTGGGCCTATTGGTACACCAGCAGCATCAGGGCTGACGGTATCCACGTCCATCACTCGGCCTCCGAGCGGCGCTCCTTCCACAACCACTGGTATGGCAGCGACAGCTATAACTGTCAGATCGGGCTCACGTGTTTAGAAGCGTGGAACAACGACACAGTGGGCGACCGCAACGGCGATGAAGAGGGCGACATCAAGCTCCTGTTCGGCGGGGCGGTGATCAAAAGCCCGCGAGGGAACCAGTTCGTCGCCTACGCCTCGATGGCGGTGATCACACCCGGCGCCGTCCAGGTTCCCAACACGAACACATTTTCTCTGAAAGATCCGAAGGGCAACCGCGTCTGCCCGCCCTATCAGGGCGCTACCGGGGTGGGTCCGGCCAACTGCGGCCCGCTGTTGACCATCCAAGGGCTGGCCTACGACCTGTTCATTACGCCCACGGGAACGCGACCGGGCTCGGTGCTGGAGGTGGGCAATACCTTCGCCTTCAGCGGGCAGGCCTGGCCGACACTGGACGTCGGCGTCACCATCACCGTCACCTCCCCCTCGGCACAGGTGCGCATGTTCACCGGCCGGGCCAGCCCCAGCGGGTACATCGACGCCAAGGGCAAGACATTTACCGTCAGCGAACCGGGCGCCTACACCGTCCACGTCGCTGCGGTGCAGGACCGCGCGGTGCCCTCGGGAGGCCTGGCGCCAAACCCGCCCATTCTCGCCGACGGGCGCACGGTGCTCCGCCAACACGGCTATACGACCCCGCTTTCGGCGATCCTGGGCTCGCCCGATTCAACCTACCGGTTCACCGTGGCGGCGCCCCGCGCTGACGTCACCGTTAACACGCAAATCACCCTCGTGCGCCCGCTCGGTGGACAGGCGCGCGTGCCGAGCACCGTGGCGGTGACCTTCGAGCTGCCGACCGGCGCCGAAGCCCTGCTCTACACCGTGACCATACCCGGCCTGGTGGTCCGCGATGTTGCGGTCACGGGGTCGCAGACACGGGTCACCATCACGCTGGACTGGGACAGCATGTACACCGACGGATTCACGAACGTCGTTCTGGGGGCGGACTCGCTGGAGTTCACTCTGACGGGCCGCATCAGCGGCCAATGGTTCGCCAAGTCCCTGAACCTGCGCGGCGTCTCACCCCTGGGAGGCAGACCGCCCAGCATCCAGTGAGGCTGCGGGGCCGCCTCAGCGCCTGAACAGGGTCCTGACCTCGTCGCCGGTGAGGGGCAGCGACAGGAGGAACGCCTCCAGGGCAGAGAGCTCGTCCCTGGATAGCGTGCTGGTTTCCCCGTGGCGGTCGCCGCGGTTGAAGGTCGTCAGCAGGTCGCGCAGAGTGGGCGCCCGCCCATCGTGCAGGTACGGCGCGGTCAGCCAGAGCTCTCGCAGGCTGGGCGTGTCGAAGGCTGGCCCCGCGGTCTCGGGGACTGTCCCCGGGCCCGTGGGATTCGGATAGAGGGGCTCACCTGTCCCCACGGCATGCAGCTGGCGGTCGGTGAAGAGCGCCGGGGTGTGGCAGACGCTGCACTGACCTTGCTGGAAGAGCGCTGCTCCCCTGGTGGCTTGCTGGGACAGCGAGCCGTCGCGCTGGCGCAGCGGGCTGGGCTGAGGCTTCAGGCTGGTGAGATAGGCGGCCAGGGCGTTCAGATCAGCGTCGGACAGGCCCGTGCCAGCCATGAGCGTGGTGAAGGTCTGCTGGAAGGACTGGACGTCGGGCCGGTCGGCTGACCAGTGCAGCGGGAAGGTGTCGGCGATACCGCGCAGGGTGGGCGTGTTGCGGGGGCCGCCGTCCGTGCCGAGCCAGGTCTGGCCATCGAAGCCCGCGTCCAGGTGGCAGGACGCGCAGGCCATCCAATTGTCGCGGGCGATGCTGTCTGGCCGGCTGGTGTTAAAGAGCCGTTCGCCGCGCTGGACCTGAGCCGGACGCGTATCGGCAGCCAGCGGCAGCGTCCCCAAAACGGTCAGCGCCTCGGCATCGATGACGGTGATGTCGTCCGACACGAGATTGAGGGTGTAGAGTCGCTTGCCATCGGGGGAGAGGGCGAGGTCGCGAGGGCTGGACCCGAGGACGACGTGCCCGGCGCCGACTCCTGTTGCGAGGTTGACAACGGAGAGATCGTCGCTCACCGCATTCACCACGAATAGCCGGGAGCCGTCGGCGCTGAGGCCGACGGCCGCGGGCATGCTCACCGGCGTGTCGACGGAGTCCAGGGCCAGGGTCTCCCGGCGCACCGGGCGCATCTCATTAGTATCGAAGGCGCTGACCACGGGAAAGACGGTGTTGTCGAACTGCCGGGCCATGTTTGTCACGTTAAGTCGCTGGTGCGGGACGTACGCCCGGTCACCCGTTGCGGAGACGGCCACGCTCTCGGCCGTCGCCGCCTGCAACCCTGGCTCCATGCTGCCCAGGGGCGCCAAAGTGCCGGAGTCGTAGACCAACACAGAGGCGTCCAAGAGGTGGACCACATAGAGCCGGGCGCCCTTGAGAGCTAGGCCTCGCGGCTGGCGCCCGGTGGCAACGCGCTTCCTCTCCCTCAGCGTGGAGGGCTCCAGGACTGCGAGGGCGCCGTCGTCGGCGAGTGTCACATAGGTCCCGC
Organism: Dehalococcoidia bacterium; assembly: GCA_009692805.1. Lineage (GTDB taxonomy): Bacteria > Chloroflexota > Dehalococcoidia > SHYM01 > SHYM01 > SHYM01. Next base: position 4,989 of record SHYM01000048.1, read on the forward strand.
TAGTAGTCGCGAGCAAGCCAAAGGGCCCGCGGCCGACCCAGCGCCGCTTCACGATGGCGCCACGCTCCTCATCCAGGGCGATCACCTCCCCGGAATCGAAGCACGTCACGAATAGCCGGCCAGAAGCGCGGGCGAGGGTAGCTGGCTCACACCCGAGCGGCCTCTGCCAGACCTGATTGCCCGAGGGCAGAGCCAGGCGCGTCACCGTCCGACTGGCGGGGTGCGCCGCCCAGAGGGCGTTGTCGCTAACGAGCAGGCGCGCGCTGCGGGTAGGCTCGGCTGATGGTGGGGGCGGAGACGCTGCCGGCGAGGGGGTGCAGGCGGCTAGAAGGAGACTCGCAGCCAGGGTGGCCCTCAGCGTTGCTAGCCCCCGTAGAAACAGGCCCAACCTCAGAGCTCGCCGCGCGGTGCGGCGCCTGCGCCTCCAATCAGGGGATAGGCCGCGAATCATACGGCCTCACGATAACATACTGGACTCCTATGTCGACGGGGGTGTACGGGCGCCTAACACAGCGCACAGCCGCGCCTCGCCATGCTCGGGGAGATGGACCGAAAGGCTGCCGACGGGGGCAGCGGCGCTGATGTCGGGCTAGTCAGCACGCAAGTGCCGGTCGAAAAACCCCGCTACGCGCTCCACGTACTCTGGAGGTCTGCTCCTGTAGGCGCCCACGTGGCCAGCCCCCTCCACGAGCCACAGCTCGCTGTGACCCGCGGCAGCAGCGGCCAGCTGCCGCGACTGCTGCGGGCTGATCACATCGTCAGCTGTCCCGTGGATGAAGAGCAGGGGGCGCGGAGCCACATCAGAGATGGCCCTGATGGGCCGCACCGCGCCGAACTTGGCTCCCCAAAACAGAGACCCCACGGCGCTCAGCATCCCGACCAAGAAGCGAGGCAGGGTGATGCCAGGGACTAGCTCGTGGCGCAGGTCCTCCAGGAGATCGGCGAAGGCGCTGTCGCTCACGACGGCGCGCAGCCCTGGCTCGCGGGACGCGACCAGTATTGCCACGGCTGCACCCAGGGAGAAACCCAGGAGGCCGACGCAGCCTAGGGGGACGCCGCGGCCTACCACGTAGTCTAGGGCCCCCAGCACGTCGCGCCGCTCCCGGTCTCCCGCAGTGGTGCGCGCACCTTGTGACTCTCCGCGCGCGCGCAGATCGAAAAGCAGGACGCTGTACCCCCGGACCGTCAAGTCCCGCGCCAGGAGCAGGGCCTGTATCCCCGGGCTATTGCGGTGGTGCCCTTCGCCCTGCACCAGTATTACGCAGCGTTTATCCACCCCTGCCGGCAGATACCAACCTCGCAGCAGCAGGCGTTCGCCGCGCGCTGGGAAAGCTACATCCTGGTGCAGGATGTTGAAGTCCGACGGATGTTGCCAGACGGGCAGGCGCTCGACCTGGGTGCGGCTCCATGCCAAATAATTGAGCGCTCCCAGGACAACCAGGGCCCCCGCCGCAGTCACCGCGGCAAAGACGAGAACATACATGAACATCGGCTAGCCCACCAGAGGGCCCGGCCCAGGGAGGCCGCCGCAACGCGGGGCCGGGCGAAACCCTCCGATGTCGACCCTCCATCGAGGGATTGGCCCACCTATCTAAAGGCTCGCGAAAGGACTACCCGCGGTGTGTTGGCCGGGCCGCGCTCGTCGCTCAGCGAGTCATCGTTCACCCAGCGGCTAGAGGGTGAGGGTGCCCGCCCTTGCGCTCCAGCTCCATCTCCCGGTCCGCCTCGGCCATCTCATCCTCGAAGGGGCCCTTGCCGATCAGCTGGTAGGCGTGGTTTATCAGCAGCCAGGCGATGCGGCGCACTACCGCGTCGGGCACTCCGCTGGTGTAGTACGACTTGGTGTTCATATCGCACTGGTCGTTCAGGTAATCGATGGCGAGGAAGTGCCCGTCTTGGGTCAGGGCGATCTCCGTCGAGAAGAAGTCCATGCCCGAGAGGCGGGCGATCTTCCGCACGATGTGCTCGAGAGGGCTGAGGTGATAGGTGCGCTTCTCGTAGGGGGTAACGAGCTGGTAGGTAGCGTGGGGTGGCTCCCACCAGCAAGGGATCACCTCTCCCGCAACGTAGAATACACGGAACCAGGCCACATGGCCGTCCAGGCGTTTGGGCTGGACGCGCTCCTGGATGAGGAAGGTGTCTGACGCGGATTGGGCGGCCGAGCGAAGCAGGTCGTTCTCGCTGGCGGCGTCCAGGATTACGCCGTGCTGGCCGAAGTCCGAGCCCGGCTTGATGACGAACGGAGTAGCCAAGCGCTGACGCTCCTCCGGCGCCAGGCGGAAGAGGCCGATCTGGTCCCGTTTCACCATGACGGTGAAGGGCACGCCCACGCCATTCTCGACCAGGTCGTGGTGAAAGCGGGCCTTGCTGGTCGCCACCAGCGAGGCGTCGGGGTCATCGACCACGTGACCACCCCTGGCCTTGACAGTTTTGGCAAGCTGGTAGAAGGCGTCGGTATCGGGACGGGTGCTGTCCGAGGCCATGTCGAGGAGGAATCGCACCGCGATCTGCCCGGCGCGGAGCTTCTCCAAAAACTCGTCGACCCAGATGTGGTCCACCAGGAAGAAGCTCAGGCCGTAATCCACGCAGCGCTCGCGCACGCGGAGGCTGAAGTAGTCCTCAACCCGACAGTCAAAGGCAAGAGCCACGTCGTAGGTCTTCTCGGGCTCGTGGCGAGGGTCTAACTCAAGGTGGATTTGGTGGTGCATGGCGTCCGCAAGCCCCTTCGTCCTGCGTGTCGCCATCCTATCACGCTAAGCGCGAAAAGTGAATAGAGTCCAAAACCAATTCCTAATTTCGTGGCAGCACAGTTGATGGGCCTGGCACCAGAAAGCAACCTTCCCGGCTATGCTGTAGAGGTCAGTGAATAGATATCCTCTGCCTATGTGGCCCCAGAACAGGTGTAAGCGCACCTCGACGAGCGTAGCAAGCGATCTGCCAGTCGGGGCCGATGTAGATCCGACCTAGGTGACGTGAGCCGCCGAGTGAGCGTCCCAGAATGTGGTGCGGAAGGAGGGACTTGAACCCTCACGCCTTGCGGCACGAGATCCTAGGTCTCGCCCGTCTGCCAGTTCCGGCACTTCCGCACGGATAGTAAGGGGGCTACGCCCGGGGGCGATTATAGCAGGGAAGCGCCTACCCTTCCCTTGACATCACCTTCGGCGCTGGATATACTTCGACCTTAGTCTCCCTCCCATACTCGTGTGGAGATTAATGTGCTGTTGTCCCGAGCAGTCCGGAAGGTAGGTCAGCATGCCCACGGTTAGCCAGTTAGTGCGCAAGGGCCGCCGCCCGCTACGGAAGAAGACCAGGGCGCCGGCGCTGCGCGTTGTCTACAACTCGCTGCGGAGCCGGACCTCGCGGGGCCCGGGCGCCCCTCAGAAGCGGGGAGTGTGCACCCAGGTGAAGACCATGACCCCCAAGAAGCCCAACTCGGCGCTGCGCAAGATAGCTCGGGTCCGGCTGACCAACGGCATGGAGGTTACGGCTTATATCCCGGGCGAGGGGCACACCCTGCAGGAGCACTCGGTAGTACTTATCCGGGGAGGCCGGGTGAAGGACCTCCCGGGGGTGCGCTACCACATCGTTCGGGGGGCCTTGGATGCCACCGGGGTCCGCAACCGGCAACAGGGGCGCAGCAAGTACGGCGCCAAGAAGAACCAGGCCACGGCCTGACGGAGGACGATCGCCATGCCGCGGCGCAGCCGCCCTGAAGGCCGAGTGATAGCTCCCGATCCTAAGTACAACAGCGTCGCCCTGGCCCGCTTTATCAATAAGGTCATGCAGCGGGGCAAGAAGAGCGTGGCCCAGAAGATCGTCTACCAGGCCCTGGAAGAGGCAGAGCGCCAGGAGCGCAGGCCCGGCCTCGATATCTTCGAGCAGGCGATGCGCAATTGCACCCCGCTCTTGGAGGTCAAGCCCCGACGGGTGGGAGGCGCCACCTACCAGGTGCCCGTGGAGATCCGCAGTGAACGGCGTAACACCCTGGCCATGCGCTGGCTGCTCCAGTCAGCCAGGGCCCATAAGGGTCAGCCCATGCACCGGCGGCTGGCGGCGGAGCTGGTTGACGCCTTCAAAGGAGCCGGTGTAACAGTGAAAAAGAAGGAGGATACCCACCGCATGGCGGAAGCCAACAAGGCTTTCGCCCACTACCGCTGGTAACGGCCAGGACACATCCTGGGCGGCGGGTGTTCCGTCGCCCGTGTTGTTGCTAGGAGGTTTGCCACCGACAATGGGCGGGGCGCAGACCACGCGGCAGGCCTGGGTGCGGGATGGGGAGAGGCGATGCCGAGAGCGTTCGCCCTGGAAAGACTTCGCAATATCGGGATCATCGCTCACATCGACGCTGGGAAGACCACCGTCACCGAGCGGATCCTGTATTACACCGGCCGCACCTACAAGATAGGCGAGGTCCATGAGGGCACGACAGTCATGGACTGGATGCCCCAGGAGCGCGAGCGGGGCATAACCATCACCGCCGCCGCCACCACCGCCCAGTGGCGCGACCACCCGATCAACATCATCGATACCCCCGGCCACGTGGACTTCACCGTAGAGGTGGAGCGCAGCCTGCGGGTGCTGGACGGCGGGGTGGTGGTCTTCGACGCCGTGGCCGGCGTCGAGCCCCAGTCCGAGACCGTGTGGCGCCAGGCCGACCGCTACAAGGTCCCCAGGCTTTGCTTCGTGAACAAGATGGACCGGCTGGGCGCCGACTACCCCCACACCATCCGGATGATAGCCGACCGGCTCGGGGCCGTCCCCTGTCCCATCCAGTACCCCCTTGGCCAGGAAGCCGCCTTCAGCGGGATGGTGGACCTCATCAGCGGCAAGGCATACTCTTTCGTCGATGACAAGGACCTGCCTCCCCAGGAAGTAGACGTGCCCGCGGAGCACCTGGAGGAGGTAGCCGAATATCGCCGCAACATGATCGAGAAGATCGCCGAGACCGATGACGTACTCCTGGAGGCATACCTGGAGGGGCGGCCCATCTCCGCCGAGGAGCTCAGGACAGCGCTAAGGCGGGCCACGATCGCCGCGCGCCTAGTCCCGGTCTTGTGCGGCAGCGCCTTGAAAAACAAGGGCATCCAGCCCCTGCTGGACGCGGTGGTGGACTATCTTCCCTCACCCCTGGACCTGCCGCCCGTGACTGGGGTAAACCCCTTGACGGGTGAGAAAGAGGAACGGCCCGCCCAAGACGAGGCCCCCTTCAGCGCCATGGCCTTCAAGATCGTCTCCGATCCCTACATCGGTCGCCTGACCTATCTGCGAGTCTACTCCGGCGTGGCCCGGACAGGGGCCGCCGTCTACAACGCCACCAGGGAGCGCAAGGAGCGGTTCGGGCGCCTGGTCCTCATGCACGCCAACCACCGAGAGGATGTGGATGAGATCCCCGCCGGCGGCATCGCCGCCGCCGTGGGCCTCAAGAACACCTTCACCGGGGACACCCTCTGCGCGGCTGACGCACCTGTACGCTTCGAGCGCATCGTCTTCCCCGAGCCCGTGGTCTCGATGGCCATCGAGCCCAAGACCAAGGCCGACGAGGATAAGCTGGGCAACGTCCTCCAGCACATGATCGACGAGGACCCCACCTTTCACGCCCGCGTGGACCCGGAGACAAACCAGACCATCATCTCGGGCATGGGGGAGCTCCACCTGGACGTCATCGTCGACCGCATGCTCAGGGAATACAAGCTGGAGGCGCGGGTGGGAAGGCCCCAGGTGGCCTACAAGGAGACCATTAACTACAAGGCCCGGGCCCAGGGCCGCTTCGTGCGCCAGAGCGGCGGGCGGGGCCAGTACGGCGATGTCTGGCTGGAGGCGGAGCCCCTGGAGCCGGGCAAGGGCGTCGAGTTCGTGAACAAGGTCGTGGGAGGCGCGGTGCCCAGGGAGTTCGTCCCCGCCGTGGAGGCTGGCGTCCGGGAGGCCCTGCTGAGCGGGCCCGTGGCCGGCTATCCCGTCGTGGACATCCGGGTGACCCTGGTGGATGGCTCCTATCACGAGGTGGACTCCAGCGAGCTGGCTTTCAAGATGGCCGGCATCATCGGCGTCAGGGCCGCCCTGGCGGAGGCGCAGCCCGTGTTGCTGGAGCCGATCATGGATGTGGAGGTGGTCACGCCCGACGGATTTCTGGGAGCGGTCTTGGGCGACCTCAGCAGCCGCCGCGCCGT
>SHYM01000049.1 GCA_009692805.1 Dehalococcoidia bacterium
CCGCCGCCGGCCAGCCCAGGGGACGGACCACCAGCGAAGGCCCGGGGCCTGTAAGCAACGGCTCCCGACCCCAGCAGTGGCGGAGCCTCCCGGTCGAGTACTAGCCAGCGCAGCTTGTGAACAACAGGCCAAGGAGGACTCCATGGAATGGGAAGCCTACCCGTCTGAGCCGCGTGGGCAGGAACAGAACCTAGCTTTGCGCAACGCCCAAGTCGCGAGCGCCGCGCGCCGGCTGATAGCCCGAGAGCGGGAAGGAGCCCTCTATTCCGTGTGCTTTTTGCCACGGCTCGGGCATCTACCCTAACTCGCGTCTCACCTGCATCGCCTGCGACGGCGTGGGCGCACGCCCTGTTGAAGCGCCGCATCAGCGGTGCCACCAGTGCCTGGGTAGCGGTAGCAGCGAAGCAGGCTTCTATTGCTTGACGTGCCATGGAACGGGCTTTCAGGCGCAGTTAGCACTCACTAGAAACGCGCGAAGCTAAGTCTATGAGTCGCACCTATCTGTACGGGATCGTAGCGAGCGGGGGGACGCCAGCCCTCGCCTGCGCCGGGGTGGCCTGCGCCGGAGTGGATGGCGCGAGCCCGGTGCAGGTGGTGGCGCACCAGGGCCTGGACTGTGTGGTGAGCGACTACAGAGGCGAGGAGTTCGCTGCGATGCCCAAGGAGAGGCTGGTGCGTAGCCTGCTGGCCCACCAGCAGGTGGTGGAGCGCGTCATGCAGGGCGGCAGCGTGCTACCCGTGAAGTTTGGCACCCTCCTCGCCAGCCGCCAGGAGGTGCGGACGGCGCTGGCCCAGGGACACACGGAGCTGGCAGGGGCCCTGGCATCCGTTCAGGGCAGATCGAGCTGATCGTCAAGGCCATCTGGCAGGTGAAAGCGGCCCTGGCCAGCGGCCAGGCCGAGGAGACCAGAGGACGCAGCGCGGAGCTGCGGCGGGCCCTCGCTACAAGCGCCCCCCAGGCCCCGGAGTCTGCCACGGACCTCCACGCCCTCGGAGCGGCTACTGCGGGGCGACGGGTCTAGCGGCTAGCCCTCACCCTCCTGGCCCTCACCTTACTGAATAGCGTAGAGGGAACCATCGGCGCCCCGAAGGTAAAGTATCCCGTTGGCATAGGCCGGTGACGCCGCCAAGGGGACGCCCAGCCGGTGGATGAAGCGGCCGCGCCCGGTGCTCGCATCCACCCCATGAATCGCCCCCTCTTCGTCCACGGCGATGACGAGGTCGCCCACCACCAGCGGCGCTTGCCTGATGGCTTTACCCGCTTGGTACTCCCAGCGACGTTCGTTGGCGCCAGCAGCGAGGCCATAGAGCCCACCCTTGGTGCTCGCCACCACTATCAGGTCGCCGACGACGGCCGCCGGGGCCTCGATATCCCGGATGTTGGTGTAGCTCCATTTGGAGCCGCTATAGGGCGTGGGTAGCGGGGCCAGCCCCCAGATGAACATCTGGCCCCAGAACACCCGGAACTGATACTCCAGCGGGAAGTCATGGGCCTTGCCATCCAACACGAAGAGCCGGCCATCCCGGGCTACCTGGTACACCGCGTCGCCCACGACGACGGGGGAGCTCCCCAGAGAGCGCCCGGTGCGGAAGCGAAGCAATTGGCGACCGCTGCGCGCATCGATGAAGTAGATACTCTGGTCATCGGAGGTGAAGAACAGCCGGCCCTCACTGAAGGCCGGGGTGGAGCGCACCCAGCCCTCCGTGGAGAAACTCCAGAGGTGACGCCCCGAGGCGGCGTCCAGGGCGTACAGGACTTTGTCGCCCGAGCCAAAATACACCCGACCGCCCCGGACGCTGAAGGAGCGGTAGATGGGGTTGCCGGTCTGGAACTCCCAGCGCTGGGCGCCCGTCGCCCGATCCAGCGCCACGACCCTGCCATCCAGGAGCCCGGCGTAGACCAGGTCCCCTGCCACGGTCGGCTGGGAGTGCACCGGGCCGGTGGTGGGGACGGTCCAGCGCAGCGCGCCGCTGTCGGCATCCAGGGCGTAGACCTTGAAGTCGCCGCCGCCAATGTAGACCATCCCTCCAGCCACGACCGGGGCGGAGCCCGTGGGCTCGCCCAGGTCTACCTTCCATTTGATCTTGCCCTGCAGCGGCGGGGCCGCCTCGGGCGCGAAGCGGGAGTGAGTTAGGTCTCGGCCCTCCATGGTCCACTCTCCCAGGCCGGGATCGGAGGTGCTGTCGGCGGAAGGGGAAGCGACCACCAAACGGCTGTTGAAAACGCTGAAGTACGCCCGCGGCGCCAGGATCCCCAGGAACAGGAGCGGCGCAACGATGGCCCACAACATGCCGAAACGAAAATAGGGGAGGCGCCGGCGCTCGGGCGCCGCCGCGCCACCGACCGTCCAGGAGGAGGAGGTGGCCCAATAGCGGCACCGCTCGCAGACGCGGCGGGGCTCCGGATAAGCGGCGCTGCACTGGGGGCATACGGTGAACGGCGCCCCAGAGTGCGGTTGTGGGCTGCCCGGGGAGGCGGGGCTGCTCACGGGGTGGCGGAGCGGCGGGAGGAGGCCTCAGTCTGAGTCAGAGCCTCTACTTTGAAGAGCTTGGCGATCACGATCAGCCGGTGACTATAAACACCCTTGGGGACGCAGGTGATGAGGGTGAGGGTAGCGTCGGCGGTCTCATCCAGAACGCTCAGATCGTTGGGCTCCACCACCCGCTTCTGCACCACCAGATACTCGTAGCGGGCCTGGTCGGTGTCTACGTAGACCGAGTCGAGGAGCCGTACCTCCGGCAAATTCTCGAAAACGTTCCCTTCGCGTCGTATCGGGCTCTCCAGGTGCCCAGCCATGACCGTGTTGTTCCCCTGGCCGGGTTTGGCAGTGCCCGCCAGGTGGCCCGCCGCCCATTTGGGCCGTTCCCATACCAGCATCCCCTTTTCATCGGCCACCGGGCGGATCTCCACGACGACTGTATCCACGGCTATAGATGGTATGCGGAGCTGTCGGGCGGGAGTGGCATCGTCCCCGAAGGCTCGCGCTGCCGGGCCCAGGACATCCCGCGCCGAGGAGGACATCTCATCGCCCCTCTCGGGGAACTGGGGTGAGGCGGCAGCAGGAGAGACAACCGCCGGAAGAGAAGACTGCCCGTCAGCGTCGGGCGTAACTGCGGCCGCTGGTGCGGACTCGACGGGCGCAGGCGCGGGCCCGGCGGGAGCCGCAATCTGCTCCGCGGCGCCGATCAGGTCTAGGAACTGCCCCGCCGAGAGCCCGTTGAACATCTGCTGTTGAGCATATTCATAGGGGACCGAGGGGTCCGCGTGCCCGCCGGCGGAGTAGTCCCTGACGGTTAAGGGGCCGGCATAACCCTGGCCCACATGAGCCTGAGAAGAGTCAGAGGCGCTGGGGCCTGCGCTCGGAGGCTGGACCGCCCAGGCCCGGTAATCCTCGGGCTGAAGGCTGGCCTCCACGCCGTACACCTGGGAGCGGGCGACGGCCGCAAAAACGAAGTGGGCGGCGGTCAGCGATACCAGCGCTAGCCCCAGGGTGAGAAGCCCCCAAGCGGCCCAGCGTCGCCAGGGGCTCCGGGGGGAGGAGTACACCGCCATGATGCTGAAGCTCCTTGAGCGCCGACCCTCCTGGGCCTGCCACCCCATCCGGGGCCCCGGGCACCAGGCGCCATCACCGGCCCCAAGCTGAGACACCAGGTAGATGGTAGCACGGAAGGGCGTCCGCCGCCACCGTTTACCGCGGTCGAGGGCTGTGCAGCGCTCCGCTGGCGATGGGCTCGTTGACGTAAACGTCGCCGTTGCCGATCTTGATGTTGAAACCGCAGTCGAGATTGGTGCAGACCCAGGCCTTGTAATGGACCGCCGCCCCCTGGTTCCCGAAATCCGACAAGGGCACCAAGTCCCCGACCTTGCATTGCTGGCACTTGGGATAAGGACTCATCTCCACGACCCACCTCCATCCGCCCAGTCCGCGCGGAGTATACGGGCGCCCTTGGGCCCCGTCAAGGAGAGGCCGCCTGCCGCCTCTCCAACCCGAGGGACAGGGAGAGGGGAGATAGAGAAAGAACTGTTGGGGGGACACCCCCCAGGCCCCCCGCGAGAGGGGCTACGCCCCTCTGGACTCCCCGAGACGACATAAGGCGCACGGGGTCCGGCAACGCGGCTGTCACCCTCCGGATAAGTAGACCTCTGATGGCTGCTGCGGGGGGAGCTGCACGACCAGCGCGCGGTCGCGACCGTTGATCTCCCGCACTACCTCGCAGGGCCCCCAGGGAAAGAGCTGATTCGCCAGCTCATGCACCGCCTGGCCATGGTCTGCGCCCAGCTCCAAAACGAGGGCCGCGGGCCGGCCGACCATGGCCGGGACCTGAGCCAGGAGGCGGCGTATGACGGCCAGGCCGTCGGGGCCGCCCCGCAGCGCCTGGGCCGGCTCGTGCGCCCTGATCTCGGGCGCCAGCGACTCCCACTCGCTGTCCTTCACATAGGGCGGGTTGGCCACCACCAGGTCCGCCAGGACCGGCAGGGGCTGGAGCAGGTCCCCCTTCAGGAACGTGATGCGGCCGGCGACGCCGTGGCAGCGGGCGTTTTCCTCGGCCAGGGCCAGCGCCTCGGCCGACAGGTCGGTGGCGTAGACCTGGCTGTCCGGTATCAGCCGCGCCAGGGTCACCGCCAGGCAGCCGCTGCCGGTGCCCACATCGACGATGCGCAGCGGTCGCTCGAAGTAGGGCGCCAGGAGAGGGTAGAGCTTGAGCGCCTCCTCCACCAGGAGCTCGGTCTCCGGCCGCGGTATCAGGGCGCGCCGGTCTACCTGGAAGTCGAGGCCGTAGAACTCGCGGTGCCCCACGATGTAGGCTAGCGGTTCCCGCTGGGCGCGGCGCACCACCAGGGCCGCCAAGCGCCGCGAGCGGTCAGTGGTTATGAGCTCCTCACCGTGGGCGTACAGCGCGGCCCGGTCGCAGCCCAGGACGTGGAGCAGGAGCAACTCCCCCTCCAGGGGGGCCTCCGCGATGCCCTGGGAGGAAAGGGCCTGCCGCACCCAGCGCAGGGCCTCAGTACGGGTCATGGGGCCGCAGCCGTATCCTCCCGCTGCTGGAGCACCTCGCCGCGGGGGCTGAGGATCCGGTCCACGCGGATGAGTATGGCAAAGCCCAGGCGCTCGGGGTCGGGCACCAGCTCCTGAGGCACCACCCGCGCCATCACCTGCTCGCGGATGGGTCCATCGTGATGGACGGTGGCATGGCCGTGGAACTTCCAGGACTTGCGCGCCTTGGGGTCGCGGAACATCACGATGACCTTGGGGTTGGCGCTGATGTGGGCCAGCCCGGCGCGCTTGGCGCGCTCCCAATACGCCAGGTGCTGGGAGTCGAAGACCATCATGCTGCCCCGGAAACCGACGCTGGGCTCCCCCGTGGGGGAGGCGGTGCCCAGGATGCAGGGGTTGCCATTCGCGAGGGCGCTATTGATAAGCTCCCGCATCTCGTCGGTGATGTCAATCATGGCCGAGCCCTCTTGGCCCCTCGGGCGTCGCTTGCGCACGGTTCATTATGTCTGTCCGCCCCGAATCCTACATCTATAGGCCGGGGGCTGCAACGGGCGTGGAGTCGCCCTGGTGAGACAGCAACTCCCTGGCTTTGGGCCGCGCTCGTGGGTTGGGCGGCTGATGGGGCGGAGCTACTGCTCGATGGGCGTGGTGGGGTCATTGCCCCACTCGTTCCAGGAGCCGGCATAATTGCTGACGCGCTGGTAGCCTAGGATGCGCAGCGCCAGGTAGCCGTGGGCGGCGCGCACGCCCGCCTGGCAGTAGGAGGCGATCTCCTTGTCGGGGGTCAGGCCGGCCTGCTGGTAGAGGGCCCGCAATTGCTCCAGGGGCTTCAAAAAGCCCACCTGGCCCTGCTGCTGGAGGTTGTTCACCCATTCGCTGTTTATGGACTTGGGGATGTGGCCGCCCCGCAACGCCATCTGTCGCTGCCCGGTGTGCTCCTCCCGCGTGCGGGTGTCCAGGCACAGGAAATCGCTGCGCTTGAGCCCCTCCAGGATGCTGGCTTTGGTGGCCAGCCGCTCGGGGCGGGGCCGTGGGGTGAAGGTGGCGGGCGGGTAGCGCTGGGGCTGGCTCGCGGTGGGACGGCCCTGGCTGTTCCAGGCGCCCAGGCCGCCGTCGAGGACGCTGACCGCCCCGTGGCCGTAGTACTCCAGGGCCCAGAAGACCCTGGCGGCTCCGGGGGTGATGGTGTCGTCGTAGATGACGATGTGGTGCTCCTCCCCGAGACCCAGACCGCCCATCAACTGGGCGAAACGCGCCGGCGGCAGGAGCTGGCCCGGCACCGGGTTGGTGGGGTCGTTGAGCTGGCCGGGATTGAGCGTCGTGGCGCCCTGGATGTGCACCTTCTGGTAGCGCGGGGGCGCTCCGGCGTCCACCAGGCGCAGGCCGGGGTCGTTTAGGTGCGCGGCCAGCCAGTCGGGCTGGACCAGTATGCCAGGGTACTCAGCCATGAGCGCCTCCTTGTGCCGGTGCTGGAGTGCTGGCGGCTGGGGCTACCACCAGATTTTCGTCCCGATATCGTGGGCCAGCTCGTCGAGGTCGCGGGTCCACAGCCCCGTGCTTAGGTACTTCCAGCCCCCGTCGGCCAGGAGCACGACAATGTTGCCCCGCTCCATCCGCTGGGCGTAGCGCTGCGCGCAGCGGATCACGGCGCCCGAGGAGATGCCGGCGAAGATCCCCTCTTTCTCGGTGAGCTCGCGGGTGGCCTCGAAAGCGTCGCGGCTGCGGATGACGATGCGGGCATCGAGGAGGCGCAGGTCAAGGATGGGGGGGATAAAGCCGTCTTCCAGGCTGCGCAGCCCCTGTATAAGCTCCTCTGGGTGGGGCACCACGGCCACAACCTTTGCGTTGGGGTTGTGCTCCTTCAGACGCCGTCCGACGCCCATGAGGGTCCCGCCGGTGCCTAGGCCGGCGACAAACACGTCCACCTGGGGCAGGTCGCGGATAATCTCGGCGCCGGTGGTCTCGTAGTGGGCCTTGGGGTTGGACGGGTTTCCATACTGGTACAGCATGTGATAGCGCGGGTCGTCCCGGGCCATGCGCTGAGCCACCTCAATCGCCCCGTTGGTGCCCTTGGCGCCGTCCGAGGGGATGATCTCGGCCCCGAATATGTGGAGGAGGTGGCGCCGCTCCTCGCTGACATTCTCGGGCAACACCGTCACCACCTTGTAGCCTTTGCGCCGACCGATCATGGCCAGGGAGATGCCGGTGTTCCCGGAGGTCGCCTCGAGCAGAATCTTGTCTTTGGTGAGCAGTCCCGAGCGCTCGGCATCCTCGATCATGAACTTGATGATGCGGTCTTTCAGGCTGCCCGTGGGATTCTGGCCCTCCAGCTTGGCGAAGAGGCGGACGCCGGGCTTGGGCGACATGCGGGGCAGCTCGACCAGGGGGGTGTTGCCGATGGCTTCGATTAGGTCTTTGGCTGGCATCAGGTCGCATCCACTCCCATGCCCGGGGGCAAAAGAGCCTCGGGCGCCGCCCAAGGCTGCCTTGGCGACGACCCGCCCCTATTGTCCGCCTGCTAGGGCTGGCCCCCGGCTAGGGCGGGGAGTATGGAGATCACATCCCCCTCCGCCACCGGGGTCTCGAGCTGCCTGAGGAAGCGGATATCCTCGTCGTTGATGTAGATGTTGACGAACTGGTAGAGCTCGCCGGAGGCGGACAGCAGCCGGCCCCTCATGCCAGGGTAGCGGCGCTCCAGGTCATCGATGAGTTGCGAGACGGTGGCGCCCCGCCCCTCCACCATGCGGGCGCCCGCCACCAACGCCCTTAGCACGGAGGGAACCCTGACCTCAACCGGCATGCTTCCTCCACGTCAGAGCTTTGAGGCTAATGGGCCACCGCCGCGGGGGTGGGCATGCCGCAGAAGGCCTCGTAGTCGATCAAGCGGGTGATGGTGGGCGCATCGCCGCAGACCGGGCACTTGGGATCGCGCCGATAGCGCAGCATCCGAAAGTCCATGGCTAGGGCATCGTACAGCAGCAGGCGGCCAGCCATGGAATCGCCGATGCCGAGGATCAGCTTGATGGTTTCGGTGGCCTGGATGCTGCCGATGGTGGCGCAGAGAGCGCCGAAGACCCCAGCCTCGGCGCAGCTTGGCACGGCGCCGGGAGGAGGAGGCGCGGGATAAAGGCAGCGGTAGCACCCCTTGCCCGGCAGGAAAACCGTCGCCTGGCCCTCGAAGAGCAGGATGCTCCCGTCAACCAGGGGCTTCCGGGCGAAGTAGCAAGCGTCATTGACCAGATAGCGGGTGGGGAAGTTGTCGGCGCCGTTCACGACGATATCGTAGTCGGCGATGATCCCCATTATGTTGTCGGAGGTCAGCATTACCTGGTGGCCGACCACCTCCACCTCGGGGTTCAGGGCCTGCAAGCGCTCCCGCGCCGAGTCCACCTTGGGGCGGCCCACGTCGTCGGTGTCATGCAGGAGCTGGCGCTGAAGATTACTCAGGTCCACGACATCGCCATCCACGAGGCCGATGGTGCCGACCCCCGCCGCCGCCAGGTACATGGCGGTGGGAGAGCCCAGGCCGCCGGCGCCTACCAGCAGGACTCGCGAGGCCATGAGCCGCTTCTGGCCTAGACCGCCAACCTGGGGCATGATGATGTGACGGCTGTAGCGCAGAATCTGCTCCGGGGTGAGTATCGAGGGGTTCTTGCTCTTTGCCACGCCCAGGGCCCTCCAGGTCGCATCTGCCAATAGTGGAGATTGTTTAGCGACTTACTCTGGGATTATAGCAGGCGGCAGGACGTAGGGTCAACGCGCAGGCCTCTGGACTCTCTTGGCGACACCCCCTTAGGTCGCACCCGTCAGCGCGCTGCGCCCCTCCTAGGAGGTGATGCAAAACCTCTCGACCATGCCCCTACCCCCTTCCTGGCCAGGAAGGGGGTATATGAGAGGGAGAGAATCCCGAGGGTCGGGACTTCGACCCCCGGCAGATCCCGAGCATCGGGACTCTGCACTCCCGTTTATCATCAGCCTATCCTAGTCCCGCACCCTGTAGATAGTGACCTGGGGGTTGCGGTAGACCACTTCCAGGGCCGGCCCCGCCATGGCCTCGAACTTCGCCAGCCCTGGGGCGGCGTAATAGTTTCGCTCCAACTGCCCCACGTAGACGTACCTGACCTGATACTGGCGCAGCAGGGCCAGCGTCAGGGCCTGATCAGCCGTGGTGTAAAGGGTGTCCACCACCCCCCGCCGGGCCTCTACCTCGTGCTGGTAGAGCCAGCGCTGCTGCTTCTGGTGCCAGTCCCAACCTACGATTGCGGGCAGCCCGGTATAGACGGAGACCCGGTTACCCCAGCGGTAGAGCGGCGTGATGCCCTCCAGCACCACGGGCGAGCCCTCAATGTGGTCCTGCATCCAGGATATGGCCTCGTAGTCGTAGCGCAGATCAATAGGGCCCTGGGCGTCCTGGCTGTACAGGGAGCGCGCCATAAAGGCCATCCCATCCAGGCTGCGGAAATCGGTGGCGAAGCGGTCACCTTCCCGCTCGGGAGTCGCTGCAACGGGATAGACGATGCTGGCGACGGCCAGGAGGCCGATGGCGGCCAGGGATGCTGTCCGCCAGGACCTGCTCAGGAGACGTCGCCAGCGAGGCCGCGCCGCGCCGGGGAGGGAGTCCGGGAGCAGGAGAAGTCCCAGGGTGAAGGCCGCGCTCACCGCCAGCAAGTCCCAGGCCTGCAAATAGAACTTGAACACGGTGTTCTGACGGTTGATGTCGCCCTCGAGGGTGAACCACTCCACCCCCAGACCGAGCCCCAGGGCCAGCCCCGCCAGGCCCAGGCCGGCCAACCTCCAGGAGCTGTCCGGACGGGGCCGGGCTAGCTCCCGCCAGGCCACGGCCACCAGCAGCGCCAGCAACAGGAGGAGGAAGGCCGCGGTGGCCTCGTGGCGAGCGAGCAGGATGTAGAGGGCGAAGCTCGCCGCCGCCGAGGCGTAGGCGGCCCACGCCAATGCGCCCCACGCCAGGCCCGCCTGGGGTCCGCCTGCGGCGGACGCCTCCATCCTCAGGGCAGGGCCCACTGGACGCACCGCCTGCAACAGCCCCACCAGCTCCCTCATCAGATAGACCAGCAGGGTCACGATGAACAGGCCGTGGACGCCCAGGTACTGGTACAGCGGCGTCACCCAGCGCGAGCGCTCCAGGCTGTCGTAGAACTGGACGTTGTGCAGTAAGTAGGGCCGAAAGAGGAGCTGGGCAAGCCCGTAGACCAGGGCCACCTTCAGGAGCGCCCAGAGCCAGGTGGGCAGCGCCAGGTCGCCCCGGCGCGTCCACTCCGCCACCAGGATAGCTCCCGCCGCCAGGAGCATGGCCGTGGGGTAGTCCCAGCTATTGGTGGCGCGCAGGGCGCTCACAGCCAGGGCTAAGACCAGCAACAGCGCCCCGCCGGCGAGGGTGACGGGCGCGGTCCGCTGCTGACCCTGCCCGCGGGGCACGAAGGCAGCGCCGGCGCCCGCCCCGGCAGCGATGAGGGCGAGGCCCGCCCCCAGGGTGAAGAGCGCGTAAGGGAGCGCCAGCAGGTGAGCGTGGAGATCGGCGAACAAGAAGGTGAAATAGGGGAACTCGGTGATTTCGAAGCCGCAGCGCGCGAAGTCGGGCGGGAGACAGTCGGGCTGGTGGATGAGGCGGCTGGAGCGCCAGAAGTCGAAGTGGGGGAAGGGAAAGCCGTCGGAGACGCGTAGCAGTCCCTGGGCCAATTGGGCCGCCCCGTCCAGGTTTCCCAGGAGCACGACGGCCAGCGCCCCCGCGACGCCGACGGCCAAAGGCAGCCGCAGGCCCGCGCCCCTGGAGCGAGCGCGTTGGGCCAGGGCGGCCAGGTTGAAGGCCACGGTGAAGGCCCCGGCGGCGGCCAGGGCCGCCAGCCAGGGTATCGCCAGGTTGAAGGCCACGGCGGGGACGATGCCCGTCAGCTTCGCCAGGGCCGCCACGGTGAACTGGCCGAAGTAGTAGTAGTTCAAGCTGCCCCCGCTGAACCAGGGGTCGTAGGGCGGCAACCAGGTGCTCTTGATGACGGCGTTCAGGTAGGCGAAGTCCATGGGCTTCTCGCCCCCTCG
>SHYM01000050.1 GCA_009692805.1 Dehalococcoidia bacterium
CACTAAATGTCATTCTGCGCGTAACCAGACCCTTCGCCTTCGCTCAGGGTGACAGAGACTTTGCGTGACGCCTTTTAATGCAGAGCTGGGCTGATCCTAAGGCTCTACGGTGAAGGTGCCTACCATTCCCGCCTCTTTATGACCGACCACGGTGCAGGTTAGCGCGAAGCTGCCGGTCTTGGTGAAGGTGAAGGTCTGGCGGGCCACGTCGTTCTGCTTCGCGACCTCCAGGTTCACTGCCAAATCAGCGACGGTGAAGGTATGGTTCAGCACGCCTTTGTCCGTGAAGACGATGGTGACGGGTTGGCCTGCCTTCACCTTAAAGGTGCTGGGCTCAAAACGTAGCACATCACTCCCGCTGACGTTGATGGCGCCCCCCGACACCTGGGCTGTGGTCGGGGCGGGCGCCGTGGTCGCGCCCGTGGGGATGGCGGTGGCCGCTGCCGCGCCGCCGCCACAAGCCGCCAGCGCCAGGGCAGCAAGGCCCAGGAGTGTCAGGAGCAGCGCTGGTCTAACCGGTCTAACCATAGGTTTCTCCTCCAATACTTAACCCCATCCGGGGGCATCTCTTATCGCCGGTCTACTTTAGGGTAAGCAGGAAGGCCACCAGGTCGCTGATCTGAGCGTCGGTGAGGGGCAGCTTGGGCATCACGCCCGTCGTAAAGCCCTGCACCGTGTAGGCCGTGGGCTCGCGGATGGACTCCTGGATGTACTGCTCCGCCGTGAGGCCGGGCTTGCGGGTCGCCGCCGTGGTGCCGACCCCATTTAGCTTCGGTCCCACTGCCCCCACCGCACCAGGCACCGACGAGATGGTGTGGCAGGCGCTGCACGCCTGGGCGGTGATCAGCGCCTTGCCGCGCGCCACGGGGTCGTCCGCTGGCGCCGCTGCCGCCGCAGCCACTCCGGCAGCGCCGGCAGCGGCATGGGTCGGGGCGTGCTCGGCCAGGGACTCTTTCAGCAGGTGCTCGGACCGCTCCCAGTTGGTGACGAAGGTCACCAGGTCACGGATGTGGTAGTCCTTCAGGTCCCCGTCCTCCTCGGTGCTCCAGGCCGGCATGGCCGTGCCGGGTCGCCCGCGGGCGATGGTCTTGCGCGCCACGTCCGGGTCCAGCGTAGCCAGGCCCAGCTGCTTGCGGTAGACGGGGTTCAAGGGCAGGCCGATGTACTGGGGCTCCACGCGGCCCTGGCCGTCGGGGCCGTGGCAGGCGACGCAGAACTGGACGTAGGTTGCGATGCCCCGCTCGGCGTCAGCGTCCAGGAAGTGCTCCTTAGCCGCTGGCTGGCGGACCAGCCCGTCCCAGAGGCCGTAGGCCGGGACCATCAGGACGAGCAGCAGGGTAGCCAGGATGCCGAAGACGCTCTTCTTGTCCATCGGCTACACCGTCGCAATCTGGTCGGAGGTGGCGCCCTGCCGCTGGATGGGCTTGCCGATGGTCACCACCACCTTGTCGCCATCCAGCTTCACGTCGAACCAGTCGAGGGGGCGCGGGGCGGGACCGCGGACGCGCACGCCGTAGCGGGTGTAGATGGAGCCATGGCACGGGCAGTTGAACCGGCCCTTATCGCCAAACCCCTTGCTCGGCTCGTCCTCGCTGGGGTCGTCGGGGCGCCAGGGGACGAAGCAGCCCAGGTGCGCGCACTTGGTGGTGAAGGCGATGATCCCCTCGGGTACGCGGGAGACGTAGAGCCTTTGTTTCTTGAAAATGACCGGCTCCCCCAGCTTGAACTTGTCCAGGGTCCCGGCGACGAACGCCTGCACCTGAGCCTTGGGCTTATCCTTGGGCCAGAGGGAGTAGATTACCCCCGCCGAGATCTCGGTGAGCACCAGGCCCGCGGCGGCCCACCACCCGATGGTGATGAACTCGCGCCGGGTCAGCCCTTTGCGTTTCGCTTGTCCGCCGAGCGCCATATTCTTTCGGCCCCCTGTGAGCAGCGTCTTTGGTGGCTTGCTAGAAAGGGATCGCGTTGGGGGGCAGGTCCCAGGGCCAGGTCAGGTGCATGCCCAAGCCGCGGAAGAACATGCTTATGACGATGAGGTAGAGATAGGCCACCGCGAAGCCGGTGAAGAGGGCGATAGCCCGCTCGCGGATGTTGGGCCTCCAGCGCACCTCCACGATAGCCACGAGCAGCCCGGTCAGCCCCACCATGATCACCACCGGCAGCAGCCAGCCGGCGACGACGGTGGCCAACGATACCTTATATAGGGCCAGGTCGCCGGCCACCAAATGGACCCCCGTCGGCACCGTGATATGCTGCAGGCCCGGCAGCAGGCGCAGGAACCCGCCGTAGATGTTGGTCTCGTCGAAGAGCACCCCGACGGTGATCCAACCCAGGGTGTAGACGGTGGTGAAGAGGGTGATCTGCAAGCCCTTTTTAGTGCCGTACCAGATGCCGGTGTCTCTGGTGTTGCGGTCGATGTAGGGCAGGGCCATGAGCGCGCCCAGGACGACGGTCGGCACCAGTACCCCGGCCAGGCTCTTGTCCATATGGAGGAGGAGCTCCTGGAGGTTCAGGAAGTACCAGGGCGCCTTGGCGGGGTTCTCTGGCACGTCGACGTCGAAGGGCTCCCGCAGCGGGGCGTCGAAGATCCAGGAGATGCCCACCAGCACGACAAGGAGGCCCAGGAACACCACGGTGATCCAGAGCATCAGGTGGGGCCAGGAGAAAAGGCTCTCCTCGGGGCCCCCCTTGTCCACCAGGGGCGCCCTCCCCTTCATGAGCTCCATCAGCCCGTAGGTCTTGTTGGGGTCCTTGGGGTTGATGTCCTGGACTACGGTCTCTTCCTTGGCCATCAGCGCCGCACCTCCTCCGGCGGCGCCGGCAGCGGCGCCTCCGGGGATACCGCTGGGACGTCTTTCACGGAGAAGCCGCCGCGGGTGCTGGGGACGATGACCTGGCGGGCCTTGCGCCCGGTGGCCGGGGCCGACAGCCCCCCGTCCTTGCGGATGCGCCAGAAGTGGACCCCCACCATGGTGAAGACGGCGAAGGGCAGCAGGATCACGTGGAAGGCGTAGACCCGGATGAGCGTCGGCGGCCCCGGGTCGTCGGCCCCCAGGATGAAGGCCTTCATCAGGCCGCCGATGTACATGGGGCTGGCGGCGCCGATGTTGGCGCCTACGGTGATGGCTGAAGCCGCCAGCTGGTCCCAGGTCAGGATATAGCCGGTGAAACTCAGCAGCAGGGTCAATACGAACAGGATCACCCCCACCACCCAGTTAAAATCCCGGGGCGGCTTGTAGCCCCCGGTGTAGAAGACCCGGCACATGTGGAAGAAGACGAACAGCACCATCAGGTGGGCGGCCCAGCGGTGGGAGTTGCGCAGCAGCTGGCCGTAGGCCACATTGGTGCCCAGGCGCTGCATGTCGGTGTAGGCCTGCCCCGCCGCCGGCACGTAGAGGAACATCAGAAAGACGCCCGTGATAGTGAGGAGGACGAAGAGGTAGAACGTCAGCAGCCCCATGCCGAAGGTGTAGTTCCATTTCAGGGTGTTGCGCTTCACCTTCACCGGCATGATGTGAAGGAAGAAGCTGTTGAACATGACCAGGGCCCGGTTCTCGTCGGTGTTGGGATAAGGGTTGCGGAAGATGGACTTCCAGGGCGGGCTCTGACGGATCAGGTCCAGAACCGCCTTGTTGACCTCGATGGCTTTGTCCAGGGGCGCCCGCAGGGGCCCGGGGATGGGCGGAAGCATCATGACTTGCTGCCTCCGGCGGCGACAGCGGCCGCCAGTTGAACCTCAGGCATATCCTCGAAAACGATCTCCTCGGTGAACTCGAACAGCTCCATGGTAATGGCGTCCGTGGGACAGCGCTTGTAGCAGAGGGCGCAGCGGGTGCACGTCGAATCGTCCTTCAACATCACCGAGCCCTGGGAGAGGAACTCCACGTCGCCGCCCCGTTCCTGGAAGCTCTTGAGGTCGTAGCCGTATTTGGCCTGGATGACGGCGTTCAGACTTTCGTCGCCGGCGATCTCGCTGAGGCTGACCATCTTCAAGCAGTCCCAGGGGCAGATGTCCACGCAGCCGTTGCACTGGATGCATTTCTGGCCGTGAAAGACCGTCTGTATATGACACTTGAGGCAGCGGGCCCCCTGGCGCCGCGCCATGAGCTCCGGGTAGGGCTCCTCCAGCTCGTGGCCGCACCCCGGCGTCTGGGGCGTTTCGAAAGTGTTATGGGGGGGCGTCTCCCCCGGCCACGTCAGGTAATCGTAGCCGAAGCTCAGATAGTCCTCCGGCTGCACGGGAGTCAACCAGCCCCGCTTGACGATGCGGGCCTTTTTCTTGCGCAGGAACTCGTCGATGGCGATGGCGGCGCGGTGCCCGGCCCCGATGGTATCGATGACGGCGATGGTGCCCTGTCCGTATTCGCCCAGGGCGAACACCCCCTCCTTGGGGCTGGCGTGCTTGCGGCTGCGCTCGGGGCCGGTGGCGATGAGGATGGCGTTGAACCCTTCCCGCTTTAGGTCGGCGGTGGTGAAGTCCCGGTCCAACAGGACGTTGGTCCTGACCTCCATCCCCATGTTTATGATGTCCTGGATCTCCGCGTCCAGGATATCGTGGGGCAAGCGGTACTCCGGGATCGCGCTGCGCAGGGCGCCCCCCAGGACCGGGAACGACTCCAGCACGGTCACCCTGTAGCCCATGAGCCGCAGGTCGTGGGCGGTGGTGAGGCCGCCCGCCCCTGCCCCCACGATGGCCACCGACTTGGTGCCGTTCTGCTCCTTGAGCGCGCTGTAGGTACGGTTCAGGGACCAGACGCTCTCGGCCGTGCGGGAGTTGCCGGGCGCGTTGTTCAGCAGCAGCTCGATCCCCTTGGGCCCGGGTCCCTTGGACTCCACGCCGTGGCGCTCGGAGAGGAAGCGCTTGAGGGCGCGGATCTGTATGGGCACGTCTATGTCGGAGCGGCGGCAGGCCTCCTCGCAGGGGGCCACGCAGATGCGGCCGCAGACGCTGGAGAAGGGGTTGGGTTGCCGCGCCATCACATATCCGGTCTGGTAGTCCTTGTCGGCCACGGCGTTCACATAGCCCGAGACATCGGTCTTCACCGGGCAGGCCCACTGACACTTGATGGTCTTCTGGTAGTACTCCACGTCTACCAGGGAGACCTCGTAGCGCTCTAGGGGGTCTTTCGCGTAGCTCATGGCCTCTACCCGACCTTCTCCACCCGCACGTGGGTGGTCTGTAGCGCCGGCCCTTTGCCCACGGCATCAAGAGCGCCGCTGGTTAGTCTGTGCACCGGGGTGTCCTGGAAGTGGCCCGTCATCGCCACCTGGCCCGCCAAGGACCAGTCGGTGAGCTTCGCCTTGGCCTCCACCTGTCCTCGGGGCGAGACCACCCGCACCCGATCGCCGTCCGCCACACCCAAGCGGCGGGCGTCGTCTGGATGCAGCTCCACCAGCTCCTCGCCCCGGAGCTGGTTCAGGCCCGGCGCGAGACGGCTCCAGGTCCCGGTCTCGAACTGATATAGGGACGGGTCAATGGTGAGAGTGAGGGGGTATTCGCCCGCGCCGTTGCGCTGGGGCCGGTAGTCGAGCGGCGCCATCCTGGCCTTGCCGCGTGGGAAGCCCTCGGCATAGAGGAGCGGCGTGCCCGGGTGCTCGGCGGACGTGCAGGGCCACTGGAGCCCGCCGTCGTTCTCCAGCCGCGCGTAGCTCACCCCGGCGTAGATGGGCGCCACCCGGGCGACCTCGTCCATGATCTGCGCGGCGTCCCGGTAGTCGAAGCCGGGCGCTCCCAGGCGGCGGGCCAGCTCCGCGGTAATCTCCCAGTCTCCCCGGGCCTGGCCTGGGGAGGGCAGGGCCCGGCGCAGGCGCTGGATGCGCCGCTCCAGGTTGGTGAAGGTCCCGTCCTTCTCGGCGAAGACGGCTGCGGGCAGCACCACGTCCGCCCTGCTGGCGGTCTCGGTTAGGAAGGAGTCCTGGACTACCAGGAAGCCTACCTTCTTCAGGGCCGCGTCCACGGCGGCGCTGTTGGGCAGGCTGCGGAGCAGGTCCTCGCGGCAGATGTAGGCCGCCTTAATCTCCCCCCGCCGGGCCGCGTCCAGCATCTCGAAGAGCGACAGCCCCACCGTGACGGGGGGCTCTACTCCCCACGCCTCGCGGAACCGGGCGGAGGCCGGGGGTAGCCGCTGATAGCCGGGCAGCAGCTCGGGGGCGCAGCCCATATCCCAGCTCCCCAGGTGGTTCGCCTGCTTCAGGGCGGGGACCACGCCGGCCGCCGCCTTCCCCACCTGCCCGGCGAGAAGGGCCAGCCCGGCGAGGGCCTGGACCCGGGAGGCGCCGTCGGCATGCTGGGTGATGCCTGTCCCGTAGACGATGGCGGCCTGGGCGGCCACGGCGTAGAGCCGCGCTGCCTCCACCACCTGGCCCGCGGGGACGCCCGTCAGCTCCTCCACCCGCTCGGGGGTGAAGGGCTGGACGGAGGTGACGAAGGCCTCGAAGCCCTCGGTCCGGGTGGCCACGAAGGCCAGGTCGGCCCAGCCGTTTTGGAGGATCGCCCGGGCCAGGCCCCCCAAAAGGGCCATGTCGGTGCCCGGCCGGGGGCGCAGCCAGAGGTCGGCCTGACGACAGAGGTCGATGCGGCGGGGGTTGATGACGATGAGCTTGGCGCCCTGGCGAGCGGCAATCTTGATCTGGTCCGCCAGCACCGGCTGGTCGGCGGTCACGTTGGAGCCGATGACCAGGACGCAGCCGCTCTGGCGCAGCTGCCGAATGGAGGTGGTCATGCAAGGCAGCCCGAAGGCCTCAGTGAGCCCAGCCAGGGTCGCGCCGTGGGAGAGCCGGGCGGAGCTGTCGATATTGTTGCTGCCCATGGCCACTCGGGCGAACTTCTGGAGGACATAATTGTCCTCGTTGGTGTTCAGGCCCGAGGCGACGGCCATGAACTGGCGGCCCTCCACCTGACCGAAGCGCTCGGCCACCAGGCTCAGGGCCTCCTCCCAGGTCGCGGGCTGGAGGCGGTCGCCGCGGCGGACCAGGGGTTGGGTGAGGCGGTCTTGATGCGCCACGAAGTTGAGGGCGAAGCGCCCCTTCACGCAGGCGGTGCCCTCATTGACAGGCCCCAGCACATCGGGGCTGTTGCGCAGGATTTTGCCCTTCTCGACCTCCAGGGAGAGCTTGCAACCCACGCTGCAGTAGGGGCAGACGGTGGAGACGGCGCCTTCCTGGCTGGGGAGGGGCGGCTCGCCCGTGGTGTAGAACTTGTCCATGAGGGCGCCGGTGGGGCACACGTCCACGCAGGCGCCGCAGTGGTCGCAGCCGCCTTCCACCAGGCTCCTGTCCTCGGGGGTGCCCACGGCCGGCAGCCCGTTGCGGTAGGTGAAGATATAGACGTTGAGGCTGCGCACCTCCTCGCAGACCCGGACGCACTTGCCGCAGACGATGCAGAGCTTATAGTCGCGGTTGATGAAGGGGTCGCGGCTATCTACAGCCACGCCCTGCCATTTGCTGGGGAAGCCCGCCGTGGCCTCCTCCACCCCCACGTAGTCCGCCACCTTCTGCAAGTCGCAGCGCCCGTTGCGGGGGCAATATAGGCAGGAGTCCGCCTCCTCCCAACGGACCTGGCGCAGGCAGACCTGGTAGGGCTCGCACTTCTCCCGGCGATGGCAGATGAGGCAGGCGTTGGGGTGGAGGCACTCGTCGATATAGTACTTGGCGATGTCGCGCTGGACCTTCCTCACCTCGGGGGAGCTGGTGTGCACCACCATGCCCTGGGCCACGGGCGTAGCGCAGCCCGGCACAAAGGTGCCGGCATCGCCGATCTGGATGGTGCATACCCGGCAGGTGCCAAAGGACTTCATGCTGGGGTGGGAGCAGAGCGTGGGGATGTAGATGCCGGCTTCCCGGGCAGCCTCGACGATGGACTGGTCCGCCTTGGCCTGGACCACCTTGCCATCGATCGAGAGGGTCACGAGCCCCGGCGGCAACGCAGTGGCCTGAGCCTTACCCCTCCCGAGCTGCTCACCTAGGCCCATGACTGGCTCCTTGCTGCTGCCTCAGCGGGTCCCTTCGAAGCTCGTCGGATGTTTGGTGATCAGGGAGTGCGCCAGAAAGACCCCGTTGGGCTGCAGGGTGCCCTCCAGGACGACGTCGGCGCTATAGGTATAGAAAAAGTCTCCGGCTACCCCTCGGAACTCCACCGGTATGCTGGCGCTGGAGTCCTGGATCACGAAGCGTAGCGTCTTGCTCTCCCTCTCCGCAACTATGGACCCCGCCGGCACGTCGCCGTTCAGCCGGATCGTCGCCCCGTAGGCCCGTGGCCCTAGCTCCCTCAGCTCGCTTGCCGTGACATAATAGCGCGCCCCGCTGGAAGCGGATAGAAACACGTACAGCAAATAGCCCAGGGCCAGGGCCAGCACCGTTCCGCCCAGAAAGACCTTGCGTCGCCACGGCGGGAGCTGGCTCTCCGAACTTGGGGCTACCGCCTTGCTTTCAAGCATCCCTCTCCCAGGCGCTGGCAGGGCGCCTGACTAGGTCGGCTGCGAGTCCTTGGCCTACCTGGCCATTTTCAGGGCGCCATTTTCAGAGCGATTGTAGCAGAGGCTAGAAGCGAGGGTCAAGGTTAGAGGCGCCGATGACCTGCCGAGGCCACTCAGGGAACTCCCTGATTTTTGCGCGCATCTGGGCGTGAAAGGGACACCCAGGCCCTCAACGGATGTCGATCCCGCGCTCTCGAAGCTGCTCGCCCAGGCGCTGGTTGTTGAGGGCGATGAGGTTCAGCATGGCGTCGAGGAGAAAGGGCGCCACCACATCGGCGGGGATCGTGCGCGGCCCCTTGTCGGTAGCGATGCGCAGGTCGCCTGGCTGCGGCGACCTCGGTCCCGCCGCCCCTGGTTCCGGCGTGTGCGCGAGCTGCTCCAAGCGTTCAGCCATGGTGCGGGCCACGTGGCCCAGCTCCTGTACCGATAGTCCTAGGGGCATGTTCTCTCTCCTCATCCTAAGATGCGCCTGACCCTCCGGTGGTAGGATTCTACCAGTCTGGTATCCGGGGTAAGATGGACTACGGACCACCACTCCCGAAAGCGGCCCACCTGCCTGCGGGTTAAGTGATGAAAGTGCTGACCAGAGCAAGCTTGAAGTGCCCCGAGTGTGGCGTCGTGCAAGATGCGGAGATGCCTACCGACGCCTGCCAGTTCTTCTACGATTGCGCTAGCTGCCGGGCGCTGTTGTGGCCAAAAGCGGGGGACTGCTGCGTCTTCTGCTCCTACGCTGACGTGCCCTGCCCATCCAAGCAGTTGGAAGCCGCGCCGTATGTTACTCCCAGGTGGCTTTGCACGAAAAGCCACATTTTCTCAATCAGGCTCTCTCCATGGATATGCGCGCGACCCGCCTGCGGCGGGCCCCCTTCCCTTCGGCAGGCTCAGGGCAGGCTCTAGCCAGGAAGGGGGTAATCTGAAAGGGAGAGAATCCCGGGGGTCGGGACTTCGACCCCCGGCAGAGGGAGGACCCTCTGCCCTCCCTCCCGCCGCAGGCGGGCCGACAGGATGCCCTTTTACTGCAAAGCGCTCCCAGGTTGGTCTTGCTGGCCCACTTGCTGTGGCGAATCTTGCCGGGCCCGTATTCTTCCTGGTCCGGAAGGCACCCCGTTGGAACTACGGCTAGGCTGAATAGCAGAGGGCCACCCCGCGGGGTGGCCCTCTCTGTTTATGTTTGCGGCCCGGCGAGGCTAGACGTCGAAGTATAGGTGGAACTCGTAGGGATGGGGCCGCATGCCCACCGCTGGGATCTCCTTGTACTTCATCTCCAGCCAGGCCTCGATTACGTCCTCGGTGAAGACGTTGCCCTTCAGCAGGAAGTCGTGATCCCGGTCCAGGGCCCGCAGCGACTCCTGGAGGGAGCCGGGCACCGTGGGCACCCGCCGCGCCTCCCTGGCGCTCAACTCGTAGGTGTTCTTCTCCAGGGGCGCGCCAGGGTCCATCTTGTTCTGGATGCCATCAAGCCCGGCCATGAGCATGGCCGAGAAGGCCAGGTAGGGGTTGCACGAAGGGTCGGGCGGGCGGAACTCGATCCGCTTGCCCTTGGGGTCTTCGTTGTAGACGGGGATGCGGCAGGCGGCCGAGCGGTTGCGGGCGGAGTAGGCCAGGTTCACCGGCGCCTCGTAGCCCGGCACAAGACGCTTGTACGAGTTGGTGGTGGGGGCGCAGAAGGCCATCAGGGCGTGAGCGTGCTTGATCAGCCCGCCGATGTACCACTTGCACAGGTTGGAGATGCCCGCGTATCCCTTCTTATCGGCCATCAGGGGCACGCCGTTCTTGAACAGGCTCTGGTGGGTGTGCATCCCGGTGCCGTTGTCGCCGTAGAGTGGCTTGGGCATGAAGGTAGCGACCTTGCCGTGCTTGTGGGCCACGTTCTTGACGATGTACTTGTACATCATCACCCTATCCGCCGTCTTCACCAGGGAATCGTAGCGGAAGTCAATCTCCGCCTGACCCGCCGTGGCCACCTCGTGGTGGTGCTTCTCGATCTCCAGCCCACACTCCATCATGCGCAGGATCATCTCGCTGCGGATGTCCTGGAAGGTATCGGCGGGCGGCACCGGGAAGTAGCCTTCCTTGTGGCGGATCTTGTTGGCGAGGTTGGGGAATTCCTCGCGGCCGCTGTTCCAGATGCCCTCGTCAGAATCAATGAAGTAGTAGGCCTGCTGGACCCCGGAGTCGAAGCGCACGTCCTCGAAGACGAAGAATTCCAGCTCGGGCCCCCAGTAGCTGACGTCGGCGATGCCGGTGCTCGTTAGATAAGCCTCGGCCTTCTTGGCGATATAGCGAGGATCGCGACTGTAGGCCCCTCG
>SHYM01000051.1 GCA_009692805.1 Dehalococcoidia bacterium
CGAAAGGCCCCATTTTCTCGCTCAGGCTCTCTCCACGAGTATGCCCGCGCCATCCACCTGGCCCCCCTTCCCTTCGGCAGGCTCAGGGCAGGCTCTAGTCAGGAAGGGGATCGTTTGAAAGGGTCAGAAGGGGACACCCTCTTCGACCCAGGCAGGGGTATGCCCCCTCTGCACTCTTGGTCGACAACGCCACACACCCCAGTCAACGCCGCAGGGCCACCTTATTCTTCACCAACCGCCCCGCCTTGAAGTAGGCGAACTGGGCCATGGCGCTGGTTATGCTGCTGCGGGAATGGAGATCGAGCTCGTAGAAGAACTTCACGAAGAAGATGATGGCATCCCTCGCCGTAATCTCGGCGGTGGGGGCGAGGGCGATGCGCCCCCAGGCCCCCGGCTGCAGGACCTCCTGGCTGAGGGACGCATCGTGGGGCTGGAATACGCAGAGGGCAAGCAGCTTTTCCGAGAGCTCGGGATGGAGCAGCAAGCGGCCCCAGTAGCTCCTCCCGTCGGAAGATGGCGGGGTGCCGTCGCCGCGACCGTGGGCGAGCAGGAAGAGGCAATTGAAGTCGTCGGCGGCGCTCAGGACTCCTTCCAGATCTTCGGCGCGGGTGGGGCGCCAAGGGCCATCGCCGCTAAGCCGCACCTGGCGGCGGCGCATCGCCTTGAAGCAGCGGTCGGTCAGCTCGGACTCCCACCCTCCGCTGTTGCGGGTGGCGTCTAGCAGCAGGACCGTCGGCTTGCCTGGGATATCGCGCATCGCAACGGTATGCAGTAGCGGACCCCTCCATTGCTACCCGCCCGCGGGTGCTGTCTTGACTACTGGAGTCTGCTGCCCCAGCGTCGAGGATGAGGCGCGCTGGCTCCCCGGTTCCTCGCCACAATGGTGAGAGGCCCTCGGGCCGTCGCCATGTTATCACGGCCCCGGGCGGCCGTCCCTCCTGGGTGCGTATACGAGGTGTCTTCCCTGGCGGCGTGGCCTACTACTCACAAAATCGGCGTTCATATGGTCGTAAACGACGGTAACGGTTATACTGTAGTCAACAAGTTTAGCGAGCGTGAGGCTTAGACATGGACGAAATCGACTACCGCTTGGTGCTGGATCTCCAGAGGAACGGCCGCGAGTCCAGCGTGAAGCTCGCCCAGAGGCTGGGCATCAGCGACGCCGCCGTGCGGCGCCGCGTGGCTCGGCTGCTCGCCGACGGCGCCATCCAGGTGGGAGCGATCCCCTCACCCGAGCACTTTGGCCTTACGGTCGGCGCCTGGGTGGGGGTCCAGGCGGACGTGGATAAGCTGGCCGAGGTGGGGGAGGGGCTGAAGGCCCTGCCAGAGGTGCAGCTCCTTGGGCTCACCAGCGGCCGCTACGACTATCTCCTGTGGGCGCTGGTCCACTCCACCGCCGAGCTGCGGGAGTTTATAGCTGATGGGGTGGGCAAAATTCCGGGCGTCAGGCGGACGGAAACCATGATAAGCCTGGAGACGCTGAAGCGCTCCTTCGGGCAGATCCAGGAGAAAGACATCGGCGCCGTACCCTTGAAGAGAGCCCGCCGGCGGCTACGCCGCGGGCGGCGCGGTCGCGCCCGCAAGATGGCGGCGGCAACTTAGCCAAGGCCGAACCCCCGGTCACCACCCTGCCCTAAGAGGGTGGTGACAAACCTCTCGACCATCCCCCTGGCCCCCTTCCTAGCCAGGAAGGGGGTAGTCTGAAAGGGTCAAAAAGGGGACACCCCCTTCGACCCCCGGCAGAGGGAAGACCCTCTGCACTCCCTCAATCGACGGCAGGATGCCATTTGTGTGCAAAGCTCAGGAAAGCCGGTAGTCTGAAAGGGAGAGAAGGGGGGACACCCCCTTCTCTCCCCGGCCCCTTCGGCCCGCCTGCGGCGGGCTCATGGCAGGCGCTGGTGCTGGCTAGTAGAGGTGGCCCAGCGCCACCTCTAGCGCCCGGACCAGCGTCCAGCGGGTGTCGCGGGGGTCGATGACGTCGTCTATGTAGCCCGCTCCCGCAGCCTCCCAGGGGAGGCCGGTGCGCTCCCAGTCGCCCATCAGCTCCTGGTATTTGGCCTCTAACTGCTCCTTGCTTAGCCCCTGCTCCGCCAGCTGGCGTCCGTAGGCCACCCGCACCCCGGCCTCGGGCGCCATGAAGCCGATGCGCGCCGAGGGCCAGGCGAAGGTGAAGGTATTGCGGGCCCAGGAGCCAGACATCGCCACGTAGGCCAACCCGTAGGACTTGCGTATGATCACCGCCAGCCTCGGCACCTTGCAGGCGGAGAGGGCGCCCATAACGTCCATGATCTTGCTCACCACGCCCGCCGCCTCCTGGTTCTTGCCGATGAGGACTCCTGGCACGTCGTGGAAGAAGAGCAATGGCACGTTGAAGGTGTTGCACAGGGTCACGAAGCGGGCCATCTTGACCGCGCCGTCCACGTCTATGGCCCCCGCCTGGTAGAGGGAGTTGTTGGCTACGATACCGACGGTGTGGCCGTCCAGGCGTGCCAGGCAGCAGACGAGGCACTTGCCGAACTCCGGTTTGATCAGCAGGTATTTGCCGTCGTCCACGACTCGTCTGATGATGCGCGTCATGTCGAAGGCGCGATTGGCGTTCTCGGGCACCACCGTCAGCAGCCCCTCGTCGCGCCGCCTGGGGTCGTCGCCGGTGCGGCACACCGGGGGCGACTCGGAGGCGCGGGATGGCAGGTAGCCCACCATCTCCCGCACGGCCAGCAGCGCCTCCTCCTCGGTGTCGGTGACCATATCCACCTGCCCCGTCCTGCGGGCGTGAAGCTCCCAGCCCCCCAGCTCCTCGTTGGTGACCTTCTCCCCGATGGAGGCCTCGATCAGGCCGGGGCTGGAGATAGAGATGCTGGAGCCCTTGGTCATCACCACCCAGTCGGAGGAGCCGACACGGAAGGATGAGCCCCCATAGCTGTTGCCGAGGACGGCCGTGAGCAGCGGCACCCGGTTCTCGGGCGGCCCGCTCTTCTGGCCACCGACGCCGCCGCCGCCGGTGCCGCGGGCGATGGCCCAGCCCATGAGGTTGTGGATGCGGCCGCCGCCGCCCTCGCCCAGCTCGATGTGGGGATAGCCCTGGTCGTGGGAGAAGCTGCTCACCCGTCCGTTCTTGCGGCCTGCCGCCTCGCTGCCGTCGGAGCCACCCAGGACGGTGGAGTCGGTGGCGGAGACGGCGACGATATGGCCGCCGATCTTGCCGTAGCCGCAGATGAGCCCGTCGCCGGGAGTCCGCTGAGCCCACTCCGGCTCCGGGGCGTGGGTCAGCATGCCAGTCTCGAAGAAGGTGCCTGGGTCCATCAGTTTCTCGATGCGCTCGCGGGCGGTGAGCCGGCCCCGGGCGTGCTGGCGCGCCACCCGCGCCGGCCCACCCATGGCCAGCGCCCAAGTCCGCTTGCTCTCCAGCTCGGCCATGTCCTCTTTGGTGCCCATCGGTGCCCTCCTGGGGCCGGTTCCCCTACCCTGGCAGTGGGTGTAGAATACGCCCAGACTGGCTGAGCAAGCAAGGAGGTCCCATGCCTTACGAGACTGTCCTGGTAACCAAAGACGCCGCCGTGGCCACGGTGACCCTGAACCGGCCCGAAAGGCTCAACGCCTTTAATGGCAAGATGAGCGCCGAGGTCGGCGAGGCCTTCCTGGCCTTGGAGGGCGACCCGGAGGTCCGCGCCATCGTGCTCACGGGCGCTGGGCGGGGGTTCAGCGCGGGCCTGGACATGCAGGAGGCGGGGGCCCAGCGCGGCAGTGGAGCGGCGGGCCGCGCCGCCATCGCCCTCCCCATGGCCAAGCTCATCCGGCAGATGCGCAAGCCCGTGATCGCCGCCATCAACGGCGTCGCCTACGGCATGGGCTTCACTATACCCCTGTGCTGCGACATGCGGCTCGCCGCCGAGGAGGCGAAGATAAGTCTCTTCTTCACCCGCGCGGGCCTCATACCGGAGCTGGGCTCCACTTATCTCCTGCCCCGCCTCATCGGCATGGGGCGGGCCCTGGAGCTGTGCTGCACCGGCCGCACCATAGATGGCAAGGAGGCCGAGCGGCTGGGGCTGGTCAACAAAGCGGTCCCCCTGGCCAAGCTCCCCGAGGCCGTCAAAGAGCTGACCGACCAAATACTGGAGTGCGCTCCGATGGCGGTAGCCATGGCCAAGAAGGGGCTGTACCAGGGCTCAGTGAGCGACCTGGACGCGGCTCTCACCTTCGAGTCCATGGGCCTGGCTGAGTGCTTCAAGTCGGAGGACCACATGGAGTATGTCCAGTCGTTCCGCGAGAAGCGCAAGCCGGTCTTTAAAGGTAGGTAGGAGCGCATGGAAGGTGCCCCTTCTCGCGCCGCGCGGCGGACGCGGCGCCACTTCGACGAGTCGGCACCCCACTACGACCAAGAGAGGGCCCGGAGGGACCCCAGCTACCGACGGCTTCTCCAGGCCATGGTGTGGCTCCTGGACCTCCCGCGTGATCGCCCGGCCCATATCCTGGAGCTGGGGGTGGGGACGGGCAACCAGACCCGCCTGCTGCTGCGCGAGTTCCCAGGGGCCAAGGTCACGGGGTACGACCTTTCGCCGGCGATGCTGGCGCGCGCCCGGAGCAAGCTGGCCCGCTTTGGGGAGCGAGTGCGGCTGATCGAGGCCGACTTCAGCGCCGGGCTGGCGGGCGGGCCCTACGCCGCGGTCATTTCCGCCAACGCCATCCATCACGTCCCGCGTGCCCGGCAGCCGGCGCTCTGGGGCCGGCTTTTCAGCCTGCTACGCCCCGGCGGCCAGGTGATAATCGCCGAGCCCTTCTGGCCGCCGGGCGAGGCGCTGCGGGACCTCTACTGGGGCGCCCAGCGACGGGCGCTGGCGGATAAAGGCGTCGAGGTGCGGGACCATGACCGGGAGATGGCCCGACGGGCTCGACACGGGGGCGGACACGGCGTCACGGTGACGGAATACCTGGCGCGGCTGCGCCGGGCCGGCTTTGTGGAGGTGGACTGTCCCTGGCGGGAGCTGGGGAGGGCTATCGTCCACGCCCGCCGGCCCCTGACCTAACTTAACAAAAAAAGGCTGCCCGGAAGGGCAGCCCCTACAAGCTAGTGAACGGTAGTCAGACCCCGCCGCGGCCGACGTATGGCATCTGGTCCTCGGAGGCGTGGTCTTCGTCTTCGTCGTGGTCTTCTTCTTCGTCGCGAGGGCTAAAGAGGTCGCAGCCGTCGTCGGCCTCCAGCCTGTAGAGGCCGAAGCGGCCATCCAGGAGGCGGCGCCGGTCTCCTTGCTTGGCCTCCTCCTCTATACCCCGGGCCTCCTCCTCGGAGGGGGTGAGCTTGTCCTTGCGTTCCAGGGAGCAGTAGCCCCACTCCGCCAGTTCGCCATCCTCGCTGAAGGTGTAGCGAAAGTTGATGCAGTGTTGGCACTCATGGACCATCAGGTCGTGCATGGGTCCCTCGATTCCGGCCGTAAAACGAAGCGCCGCAGGTCTATTATAACCCGCGGCGCGCTGGGTTCGACAGGGTAGCGGCTAGGTGTGAGAGATGGTGGGCTCCGCGCGGCGGATGCTGAACTGGCAGAATCCATCCTCGGGCATGGTGTAGTCCATGCCCGCCGTCACCTTGAAGCCGAAGGCCTCGAAGGCGGTGTGGCAGGCGGACAGGCACATGTGCTTGCAGTGCAGCTTGTCGGCGATCTCCTCGCCCACCTTCTCGCGGAAGCCCTTATAGTAGTCGCAGAAGGCCATCTTGAAGGTGAGCCCGCGGGCGCCGTTTTCGACGATGGGGACGGTGTAGATGGGCTGGGTGCTCAGGTAGGCGATCTCGACGAAGCGCTCCGGGATCAGAGGGAACGCGAGCACGCCTGTCTTGTCGGCAGCCTCGCGCAGCATATCGTAGGTCCGGTCCGAGTACTTCTCACCCAGCTCCAGGGAGCGGTTCATCCACCGCGTCCCCCAGTCTTCGAAGAACTTCTGGGCGGCCGCCGGGAGCTTCTCCGCCGGCGTCGCCTTGACCAGCTCGGCGTAGGCGGCGCTCACCTTCTCAGGGTCGAACTCTCCGTGGATGATCTGGATCATCGACTCGTCGAGGTCGAAGGAAAACTGGGTCATGTCCCGCTGAGGCGGGGCCTGGCTTGGGGCAGGGGTCTTAGGCTGTGTGGTCATGCCTTGGCCTCCTGGGGCGCCTTGGCCTCGGGGGCTTTCGGGGCCCTCGATTCACGGGCTTCGCGCGCCTCTTCCGGCGTGGGCATCCTTACCGTCAGGGCGTCCACGGGGCAGATCTCCACGCAGCGCATGCACGCCGTGCAGCGCTCCCGGTACTGGGCATAAACCTTGTAGGTGCCCGCTTCCTTCTTGTTTGATTCCAAGCCCCGGGACTGCTTCATGCAGGCGACATTGAAGACCGCCGTGGGGCAGATGCGCAGGCACTTCTTGCACTCGAAGGGCACCGTGCAGCGCTCGTAGCTCACCACGATCTTGGGGCTTATCTGACCGGGCATCAATTGGATTCCGGGCTCTGACACTAGTGGCCTCCCTTCACATTTCAGGGCCTGCTCCTAGGTGGTTAAGCCTAGCATAGGCCCAAACCTAAAGTCAACCTCTGCCCCGTTCCGGCGCCGGACCTGGACACCTTCTGTGAGCCAGTTATGTATGGTATGATATGAGGGATGGCGACTCCAGTAATCGCGTGAGAGGCCATTCTACCAGAACACCCCCTCCCGGTTTAGGCAACTAAGGAGAAGGTTGTATGGCGACGGAACAGGATGTCTTGCGGGCCCTGGCGGGCATTCAGGACCCCGACCTGCACCGGGATATCGTTTCCCTGGGTTTCATCAAGGAGCTGAAGGTCCACGGTAGCGAGGTGGCCTTCGACATCGTCCTCACCACCCCGGCCTGCCCGGTGCGGGACCAGATGAAGGCCCAGGCGGAGCAGCTGGTGCTGGGCCTGCCTGGCGTTAAGACGGTGGTTGTCACCATGAAGGCCGAGGTCCGTGCCGGCCGGCGGCTGGGCGATGAGAAGCTGGCCCCCAGCGTCAAGAATATAGTGGCGGTAGCCAGCGGCAAGGGCGGCGTGGGCAAGACCACAGTGGCGGTAAACCTGGCGGTGGCCCTGGCCCAGCTCGGGGCCAAGACCGGCCTCCTGGACGCCGACGTCACGGGCCCCAACGTGCCGCTTATGATGGGCCTCCGCGACCCTCAGATCAGCCAGATAGATGGCAAGATCACTCCACCCGAGAACTACGGCGTGAAGGTTATCTCCATCGCCTTCTTCGTCAAGCAGGACGAGCCGGTGATCTGGCGCGGGCCCATGGTCCACAGCGCCATCGTCCAGTTCTTCAGCGACATCGCCTGGGGCGATCTGGACTACCTGGTCATCGATCTGCCGCCGGGGACCGGCGACGCCTCCCTGACGCTGGCCCAATCGGTCCCGGTCACGGGCGTGGTCATGGTCACGGCGCCCTCGAACGCAGCGGCCATGGACGTGAGCAAGGCAATAAAGATGTTCGAGAAGCTCAACGCGCCGGTCCTAGGCGTGGTGGAGAACATGAGCAGCTTCGCCTGCCCCCACTGCGGCCGGGAGACCGATATCTTCGGTGGCTCCGGCGGCGACGAGATGGCGGCCAAGTTCAATATACCCCTCCTGGGGCAGATCCCCTTGCACGCCTCCGTCGCTACCGGCGGCAACATCGGCTATCCCATCGTGGCCTCGGACCCCGATTCGCCTCAGGGCCGCGCCTTCCGCAAGCTGGCTGAGACGGTGGCGGCCCGGGTCAGCGTCGCCAGCACCAGGCTGCTGCCAGTCCTAACCTAAGCCCGCGCCGCCAAAGAGTTCAGGAACAGGGGCGGGGCCATCCCGACACGTCGGGACGGCCCCGCCCTTTCGTATGAGGCGGTGGCGCTGGGGTTCGGGCTAGCTTCGCCCGAATCCGGCGGCTAGGGTGCTGGTCTTAACCAAGGGCGGGCCGCGGCGCCTTCAGGCCCCGGCCTCCGCCGAGGCCTTCTCCAGGAAGGGCAGGACCAACTCTAGGAATCCCTTGGGGTTTTCCATCTGGGGGACGTGGCCGGCATCGGGCACCAGGGCCAGCCGCGACCCGGGTATGGACTGGAGTACAAACTGCTCGTGGTTGCGCAGCATGTCCTTTTCGCCGTAGACCACCAGGGTGGGGGCGCGGACCTGCGGCAAGACGGCGCGGATGTCGCAGTCCAGGATCGCAGCCATGGCATTCTGGTGCCAGGTCCCGACCTTGGCCCGATCGCTGTTTATCTGCAGCAGTAGCTCTGGCGTGGGGTGGACCCAGGACGCCTTCAGGTCCTCTAGGGTAGCCGACTTGGCGCTGCCGTCGGGGTTAAGGTTCTGGTCCATGAGCCCGCGGCGCTCGCTGCGCTCCTCATCCGTCCAAGCGGGGACGCCCACCAGGGCCAGCTTGCGGACCTTCCTGGGCTCCAGGACGGCCATCTGGGCGGCCAGCATGGCCCCCACGGAGTTGCCGATGATGGTGGCCCGGGGCAACGCCGTCGCCTGCATGAAATTCAGGACGCTGCGGGCGTAGTCCTCAATGCTGTACACGCGGCGCGGCTTCGCTGAATCGCCCTGCCCCAGCATGTCCAGGGCGTAGACCGGATACCTATCGGCCAGGGCGTCCATGACCTTGCTCCAGGCGCGACAGGAGGAGCCCATGGGGTGCAGGAGCAGGACCGCCTCGCGCCCCAGCCCGCCCATCGAGAAATGGACCTTGCCGTCTTTGGTGGCGAGGGTAACTTCCCTGATAACGGCCATGTTCAAGCTCCTTGCGGCGCCAGCCCGCTGGTCGGCCTATCAGCGACCGCCCGCGTCATGATACGCCCTCGGGCGCCCGCTGCTAAGAGGGCCTCGTCCACCATCCCTGTGCAAGCGAGGACACAGGTTACACATTTGCCGCAGCTTCAGTTAAATCAAGGGCGTTGGTGTGCATCCTGGGGTCCGTGAAGCTACCGGTCCAAGACCTGGTGGCCTCGGCGAATGAGGCCCAGGGGGATCGGGCCGAAGGACACGAGCCAGCCGGTGGGCGCTTCCGCGATACCCACGAGCTCCCCAATGGGGCCTCGCTCACATAGATCAAGGCGCCGCGCCACTTGATCGCCCCCTTGGTGTGTACCCGGCGCACCTGGCTACACCCGCCTGGCAGGGGACGAGCTACAGCCAGCGCCGGCGCCGGAATAGGTACAGCATCACCAGCGCCATGACCACCATGATCCCCAGGGCCACGAGGTAGCCGTGGTCGAGCCCCAGCCCCGGTATGTAACTGAAGTTCATCCCAAAGATGCCGGCGACGAGGGTCAGCGGCAGGAAGATGGTGGCGATTATGGAGAGCACCTTCATGACCGAGCTGAGGCGGTTGGAAATGGAGGAGAGGTAGATGTTGAGGGCGCTCTCCGCCAACTCCCGCAGGGAAAGCACCTCCTGCTCGATGCGCCACAGCTGGTCGTAGACGTCGCTGAAGTACACCCTGGTGGTCTGGGCCACAAACGGGTAGTCCCCCAGGCTCAGGCGGCGCAATACCTCGCGTTGAGGGGCGATGACCCGCAGCAGCGCCGTGGCGCTGCGGCGCAGCGTGCTGACCTCGCGCAGCAGGTCCGGCTTGGGATCGTCCACCACCGCCTGCTCCAGCTCGTCGCCCCGCTGGGTCAAGCGGTCCAGCGTAGGTTGGAATTGCCCCACCACGCCGTCGATGAGGGCGTGGGCCAGAAAATCAGGCCCGCGGCGCATGATGCCGCCATCCTGCCGGCAGCGTTGGCCGAGCTCGGTGGCGACCGGCAGGGGCAGGTCGTGCTCGGTGACCACGAAGTGCTCGCCCAGGAAGAGGCAGAGCTCCGTGGTCCGCACCACCGGCGCGCCGCCATCGTAGCTCACCCCGTGGACGATGATGAAGATATGGTCGGGGAACTCGTCCACCTTGGGCGGGTGGAGCGCCGTGGATAGACAGTCGTCGATGGCAAGAGGGTGGAAGGGGAAGACCTCGCTCAGCAGGGGAACATCCTCGGGCGATGTGCCCTGCATGTCGATCCAGAGCAGGCCCTCTTTTCGACGTGCCAGCTCCGCCACCTCGTCCAGGGTGAGGTCGCCGCGCACCCCATGCTCGGGCGAGTAGTAGAGGGCGCTGGAGATCACGGCGCTCCTGAGGGGTTCGCCACGGCGCTACCAGCTGAGGGCGAACGGCTCATGTTCCACTCCTGGTGAACACAACATATCCGTTCTTGGTGAGCCCGGCTCTGCACAAGGAATCTCTTTTCCTCGACCATCTCCCTGACGCCCTTCCTGGCCAGGAAGGGCGTAGTTTCAAAGGGTCAGAAGGGGGGCACCCTCTTCGACCCCCGGCAGAGGGAGGCTCCCTCTGCACTCCCCTATCGTTGGCGGGGGGGACGACGGAAGCCAACTTGCTCCGCCACCTGCTCGCCCGCGCCGGGTGCTGGCAGGGCCTGTGACAGCACCGGGACTGGCACCTGGCCCAGCACTTCCTGGATTACGTCGGCCGGCGCGTGGCCCCGCAGGCGGCTCTCGGCGCCGAGCATAAGGCGATGCGTAAGAACCGAGGGCGCCAGCGTTTTGACATCGTCAGGAAGGACGTAGTCCCGGCCGTGAAGAGCAGCCCAAGCCTGGCTGGAGCGGTACAAGGCCAGGGTTGCGCGCGGGCTCGCGCCCAGCTCCACGCCGCGGTGTCCCCTAGTCGCCCTGCTGACCTGCACAACATAGTCTCGCACCGAGTCCTCTACCTTGACCAGGCCCACCGCCGACTGGAGCGCCAGCAGCTCCGCCTGGGAGACC
>SHYM01000052.1 GCA_009692805.1 Dehalococcoidia bacterium
ATCAGCTTGTCGATGCGCTCCCGAATAGTGAGCTTCCCCTGGTCGTGCTGGCGCCGCACGCGCTCCTCGCCGCCCAGCTCCAGGGCTCGGGCGCGTCTTCGCTGAAGCTCCTCAACCTCTTCTAGCCAGGTCCCTTCTTGTACCGACATGTACACCCTCCGATCTAGTTTCCCTCCACGCGGGCTACTACTGGCCCCCTCGTGGTACCGACCGCGGTCTCAGCTGAAAAACGGGAACTGCTGGCTCACCCTCGGCTAGTGAGCCCGGTGGCTATAGAAAGCCGTTAGGCGTCACCGGGCGATGCCTTCTTGCTGCACGCGCTGCAGCTCGCGGGCCGGCAAGCCCAACAGCTCGCCCAGGGTCTCCTTGGTGTGCTCGCCGAGCAAAGGAGCGCCGGAGCGCACAGCGGCCAAGGCGGGCTCCGTGCGCGCGAAGGGGCCCACGGCAAGCCGGGGCCCCACGACCGGGTGCGGCACTGTGGCGAAGAAACCCCGCGCCGCCAGGTGAGGGTCCTGGATCAGGGAATCGCCGGAGGCGGTGGGGCTCGCGGCCACACCAGCACCCTGGAGGAGCGCGGTGATCTCGGCCGAGCTGCGCCGCGCGGTCCATTCTGCCAGCAGCGCGTCCAGGGCATCCTGGTTCCGCCGCCGCTGCAGGGGCGACGAGAACCAGGGGTCGGTCGCCCACTCGAGATGGCCGGCGGCGGCGCAGAGCGCTCGCCACTCCTTCTCGGTGCCCACGGCGATGGTGACCCACGCGTCCTCGCCGGCGCAGCGATAACAGTTATGGGGGACCATCACGTCGTCGCGGTTGCCCTGGGGACGGCGCACGTTGCCGGTCAGGGACAGCTCCATGAACGGTAGCACCATCACTGATGCCAGCGCCTCGCACTCTGAAAGATCAATGAATTGACCCTGACCGGTGCGGGCGCGGTGGCGCAGGGCGCCAACAACGGCTAGGGCGCCATATAGGCCCGTGAGCTGGTCCGCAAGCGGAACGCCCAGCGCCATCGGCGGGCTATCCGCGTAGCCGATTAGGCGGTCGTATCCGGTGAACGCCTCCAGAGGCTGCCCGTAGGCTACGTAGTCACGCTGAGGGCCGGTGGCCCCGTAGCCCGACATGGAGCACATGATAATATCGCCCTTCAGCGACCGTAGATTCTCGTAGCTGAGCCCGAGCTTCGGCATTACCCGCGGCGAGAAGTTGTCCACCACTACGTCCACCAGCGGCACCAGGCCCTTCAGGAAGGCGAGGCCCTGTGGGGTGCCGAGGTTGAGCGCTAGGCTGCGCTTGCCGCGGCAGAGGCCCGCGAAATAGCCGCTCCGCTCTAGTCCTGGCTCACCCTCTGCGAAGGGGCCAAACCGCCGCGTGAGGTCAGGGCGTGCCTCGCTTTCAACCTTGATCACGTCGGCGCCCATGTCGGCTAGCAGCAGGGTGCACATGGGGCCCGCCCAGTTTGCGGTCAGGTCCAGTACGCGGACACCATCCAGCGCCAGACTGGCGGTGCCCGCCTGCCCACCAGCGGGTGCTGTGGTCTGGGCACGACGTGATCGCATCCCCGGATCAGCGCCCACAACCATGCCGTTATGCTCACCGAGTCGCGGAGCGCCCCGCGCGAAGCGCCAGGGAGTGGCCGTCATCCGCACGGCAGGGCCCGGGACCCCTACCTCTCCCAGGCCGGGCTCCACGACTGTGGTAAAGAAGCCTCGCGCCACCATGTGTGGTGCGCTGACGAACTGGGCGACGGTGGCGGCCGGGGCGCAGGGGACGCCCGCGACACTACCTTGCTGGTACAGTTCCTCGGCGGTGTAGCTTTGGGCCCAGGCTGCGATCAGCGGCTCGATTGTCTCCCAGGCGTCGGCGCGGGCTGTCCTGTCTTGCAAGTATTCGGCCGTCGCCCACTGGGGCCTGCCCATGAAGTCCACTAGCGCCTCCCACTGGTGGGCCTCCGGCGTCATGATGAGGACGTGGCCGTCCCGGCAGCGTACGAAGTGGAGGGGGGCCATCGTCGCACGCCGCGCGCGTGGGCCCGCGGCAGCCTGCTTATCATAATCTCGCCCGGTCATCTTGATGAACTGGGTGTAGGCCACGGCGTCGAAGGCCGAGATATCTATGGCAGCACCGACGGCGCCGAGCCGATCGCGGCGCAGCACAGCCGCCGTGGTTGCCAGGGCGCCGTGGAGGCCCGCTAGGAACTCCGACAGATAGCCATCGGGCCGCAGGGGCTCCTGTTCTGGATCAGCGTTGGAGCGCGGCGTGGCGTGAGCAATCCCGCCCCAATGGAGGGCCGTCAGGTCGTAGCCTCGGTAGTCCTTATAGGGACCATAGACGCCGAAGGGAGTCAGCGAGGTGACGATCAGGCCCTCCCGGTCGGCCCGGAGCGCCTCAGCGCCGAGCCCCAGATGCTCCTGCTCTAGGGGCGCCAGGCCCACTAGAGCCACATCCATCCCCTCGATGAGGCGCCCTAGGCGTTGGCGGCCGTCGGTGCTAGCCATGTCCAAAGCAACGCTGCGCTTGTCGCCGTTGAGATACAGGAAGAGGCCGCCGTGCTCCCGGGCATCGTCGGCGGGGGCGAAGGGGCCGCGCCGGCGCAGCTCGTCTCCCTGCGGGGGCTCGACCTTGACCACGTCCGCACCCATGGCAGCCAGGAGGCGTCCGCAGAAGGCGACGCGGATATCGCCGCCGATCTCGAGCGCCCGCACGCCGGCGAGGATGGGACACTGGATAGAGTCCCCCATCGGGCAGGCTCCTCCGCGCCTCTGGGCGGTGACACTAGTGGGACGCTGGCGCCCCCGAAGTCTCCCCGATGGCGACAAGCTCATCGCGCTGGTTCTGGATCACGATCTCGAAACTCTGGCGACCGTCGCCGGCCTGGCCTCCGCTGGCCAAGCCGCGTATGGTGAGGGTGTCTCCCGGCTCCACAGTGTTAACGAAGGCGATGTCGAGAACACCGCCCACCACCCATCCGCGCCCCAGCCGCTCCGTCATGGTCTCGTCCAGCCATGCTACGTAGTGGAGGGCCACCCCAATGTTGGTCCGCAGCCCCACCCTCTGGGCAGACTCGGCGTCGGTGTGAAAGCCCTTTTGCACCACGGGCTCACGCCCCGCAAGGACGCTGCCCTGACCAGAGTACCGCGTGATCGCCTCTTGGGTCAGGTCCCGCTTCAGCAGGACCACTTCGCCGGGCTTCATGGGAGGCGCGCCCAGGGCGGTGTTCCGGTACTGGCCCATAGCGGCTGGATCGCGCACCACCCCGACAGTAGTGGTGATGGTCCGGCGATACGCTACCTCCCCACGCTGGTTGGTGGCCTGGTAGTCCAGGGCGAAGTAGCGGAGGCCGCGCCGTTGAAACTTGTCTTTCATGCGCCCTGTGACTGTCAGCTCGTCGCCCAACCGCAGCGGCGCCAGGGACTCTGCATGGTGGCGGGCGTGGTAGCCCAGGTTGTAACCCATGTCAGCCATCAGCTTCGAATAGTCGCCACCGGTGAGAACGGGCGGGGCGATACGCCCCCCGAAGGGCGAGCCCTTGGTATACCAGGGGTGCATTTCCTCGGTGGCCTGGCAGAAGGCATCCACCACTCGGTCCGTCACTTTGTAGGACACCGGCCCTAGCACCTGGCCCACCGTGAGCGATTCCCACAGCCGTGCCATCTCAGCGTCTTTCTGTAAAGCGTCCATCACAACCCCCCGTCGCGGCCATGGCCGCGTGCTAACGTCAATCCCCTGTATCTCCGCAAGCCAGGACCGCTGAATCACTGACGCACGGTCCCTGACAACTGACCTCCCAACAGGCATCGCAAGCAGGGCACGACTATGGACTTCGTCACTTCTGCCGCAGGCGCGGGTCCAGGAAATCTCGCAGGCCGTCGCCCAGCAAGTTGAACCCCAGTACTGTGATGAAGATGGCCATTCCCGGCACAACCGCAGGCCAGAAGGAGCTCTCCAGGAAGGGGTAGCCCGTGCGCAGCATCCGCCCCCAGCTCACGGCGGGCGGAGGCACGCCCAGGCCCAGGAAACTCAAGCCCGCTTCGGCGAGGATGTAGCCGGCCAGGTTTATGGAGCTGACGACGATGATCACGGACACGAGGTTGGGCGCTATGTGCAGGAAGAGGATGCGGGGCGAGTTGGACCCCAGGGCCCTGGCCGCCGTCACCCAATCCCGCTCCCGCAGGGAGAGGGTCTGACCTCGCACCAGGCGAGAAAAACCAGGCCAGGAGGCGACGCCGAGGGACACGATAGTGGTGACCAGGCCGGCGCCGAGCATGGCGTTGACGGCCAGGGCCAGGATCAGGGTAGGGAAGGCCAGGAAGGCGTCAACGACACGTCCGATGACGGTGTCCACCTTGCCACGGAAGTACCCCGCCGCCATGCCCAGGGGCACGCCTATCAGCATGGCCAGCGCCACGGCGCTAAGGCTAACTATTAAAGCCGGCCTCGCCCCGTGAATAACGCGGCTCAGGACGTCGCGCCCGAGCTCGTCGGTCCCCAGCAGGTGGGCCCGTGAGGGGCTGCCCAGCACGTTGAGCAGGTCCACTTCCCGCTGGTCCCACGGGGCCAGCCACGGCGCCAGGATAGCCGCCAGGAAGACCAGGAGGACCAGGCTGGCGCCAGCCAGCCCAGTGGGGCTGCGACTATAACGCCGCAGGCCCGCTATGAGAGCGTTCTTCTGGGGTACGGTCGCGCTAGCCGCAACCGCGGTCTCTTGACTATGCATGTCTTATCCGTGGGTCAAGATAGCCGTAGGCTAGGTCCACCAGCAGGTTCCCGAAGACCACCCCCATCGTTATCAGGAATAGAGTCGCCTGCACCAGGGGCAGGTCTCGGTTGAACAGGGAGCTGACGGTTAGCTGCCCCACGCCGGGCAAGGCGAAGATGGTCTCTATTATCACAGACCCCGATACCAGCCGTCCCGCCAAGAGACCCAGCAGGGTGACCACGGGTATGAGGGCGTTTCTCAGGACATGGCGCAGCACTACTACGTGCTCTCGTAGACCCTTGGACCGCGCCGTCCTCACGTAGTCCTGGCCCAGCACCTCCAGCATCTCGCTGCGGACAAGCCGGGCTACCACTGCGGCGATGTCGACGCCCAGGACAAAGGCGGGCAGGGCCAGGTGTCGCAGGTTCCCGATGGGGTCCTCTGCGAAGGGTACGAACCCAGATGGGGGCAGCCAGTCCAGACGTACGGCGAATAGCAGGATGAGCAGTATCGCCATCCAGAAGCTGGGCATCGCCAGGCCCGAGACGGCGAAGGAGGTAACGCCCAGGTCTATGAGGGAGTTGCGGCGGAGGGCGGCGATTATGCCTAACGGCAGGCCGAGCGCGATGCC
Organism: Dehalococcoidia bacterium; assembly: GCA_009692805.1. Classification (GTDB taxonomy): domain Bacteria; phylum Chloroflexota; class Dehalococcoidia; order SHYM01; family SHYM01; genus SHYM01. Next base: position 5,328 of record SHYM01000052.1, read on the forward strand.
AAGGACGATGGCGGATGCCCCCAGTTGCAGGCTGACGGGCAGGCGCTGCAAAATGGTCTGCAGCACCGGTACCCCCTCGCCATAGAAAAACGAGGTCCCGAAGTCACCCTTGAATATTTTGCCTGCCCAGCTCAGGTACTGTACAACCGCCGGCCTGTCGAGGCCAAGCTTTTCCCGCATCGCGGCCAGCTCTGCTGGGCTGGCAAATTGCCCCAGGACAGCCAGGGCTACGTCCCCCGGCATCACATAGAGCACAACAAAGATGATGACGCTCAGCAGGACGACGACCGGCGCTGTAAGCAGTAGCCGCCTTATTATGTACGCCGTCATTGGAGAGCCGCCTTAGTAGGGGGGACGGGGCGGCTAGCGCCGCCCCGTCCCCCCTACTTAAGGATTATCTCGGCACGCCTTGGAGGTCTCCTAGCCCCTAGCGCCGGTCGACCCAGACGCGGTGCAGAAGCAGCAGGCCGCCTGGGGCGAAGCTGAAGCCTCCCACTACCCCCACGCGGTGGGCCAAGGACTCGCCTCCGTACACGATGGGGACGCGGTTGGTGCCCCAGTCGAAGATGAGCCGCTGGGCCTCGCGATAAAGCTGGGTGCGCTCAGCAGTGGTGCGGGGCTCACCCGCCTTATCTATAAGCTCGTCATAGCCAGGGGTGGTGTAGGGCTTTCCCGCGCCTCCCAGATGGACGTTGAAACCGCCCTTGGTGTGAAAGGGCTGCTTCATCAGGTAGGCCGGATCGGGTCCGAAGCCCACGTTGCGCGAGACAACCAGGGTGGCGGAACCATCCTGGGTGCGCTTGGTCAACGCGGCAGCTTCAACGGTCTCTATGTCCAGCACGATGCCGACCTTGGCCACCTGGCTCTGAATGGCCTCGGCCACGCGTAGCCCTGGCAGATCGCCGGCGCCGATCTCGATCTTGCTCTTGAAACCTGTCGGGTTCCCAGCCTCGGTCAGGAAGCCCCTAGACAGGGCGAGGTCTAGGTAGTACCCCTTGAAATCCGGGTCGTAAGCCCATTGGCCGGGAGTTATGTAGCCCTTGGCGGGCAGGTAGGCTCCCTGGTACAGCCCTTGGGCGATGGCCTCGCGGTCGATGGCGAAGGCCAAGGCCTTGATGTTGAACCGGTTGTCGTAGGGGGCGTGGCCGCGCCAGATCCGCAGCTCGACGGTTGGGTCCTCCAGGGCCGCCCGGACCAGGCGCAGGTTGGGGTCAGCGGCGATCCGGGGGAACTCCGGGGCTCTCATGTAGAGGGACGCATCGGCATCCCCGGTCCGCAGGTTGGCGAGCCGCACCGTTGGGTCATTGATCATGACGTAGCGGACGCGGTCCAGGTAGGGGAGCTGCTGGCCCGCCGCGTCCTTCTCCCAGTAGTCTGGGGACCTTTCGAGGGTAATGTGGCTGTCAAGGACCAGCTCCACAAAGCGGAAGGGCCCCGCTCCGACCGGCTTCTCCATAGCCTCGCCTCCCTGGGCCGCCAGGGCCGCCGGTGAGTAGACGAAGCCGGGCATCGTGGTGAGGAAGGAGATGAGGGCCGCCGAAGGAGTCGAGAGGGTGACCTTCAGGGTGTACTCATCGACTACCGCTGCTCCAGTGGGCTCGGACAGGTAGCCACGGGCACGCGAAAGGGCGCCCATCTTGATCATGCGGTCGAACTTGGCCTTGACGGCCACGGCGTTGAAATTCGTCCCGTCGTGGAACTTCACGCCCTTCCGCAGGTGAAAGACGTAGTCCTTGCCGTCCACTAGGTCCCAGCTCTCCAGAAGATGAGGCTTGACCTGACGGTCTTCGCCCAGGTGCAGGAGCAGGTCGTAGACGTTGTTGGTCACCTCCCATACGTTAGAGCCCCTGCTCAAGTCCGGGTCAAGGGGAGGGGCTACGGCTATCATCCCGAGGGTCAGGGTGCCGCCCCTGGGTATCACTACAGCCGTTGCCGTCGGTGCGACCGCCGCTACGGCTTTCGTCGCCGTGGCGGTCGGCGCTGCGGCGCCGCCGCCGCAAGCCGTGGCCAAGATAGTGACGATTAGGCCAGTTGCAGACAGATGCCGGTACCATCGAATCACGGTTCACCCCTTCTATCCGGTATCTCCCATTTCAACGTCCGAGGGAGAGCTTCTCGGCCTTGATCCCGATTGTCGCCGATAATAGCCCTGTTCTGTCCGGCCGTCAACCGCCTTTGCAACCTCCGCAAACCCGCCGGGTTATCCATCCACTACGCCGGAACGCTCGCTACCCTGCTTGAGCAGGCCTCCCAGCTCAGCAGCCTGCTAAAAGACCATGCTGCGCTTGACCAGGGGAGTCTTCGAGCAGATACGGCTGGGGGAACGTAGGTTGGCATAGCGCTACCATGTTTGTCGGTGGCGAGCACTCATCCTGGGCGGAGCGAAGAATCCGTCAGAGACCCTTCACTGCGCTCAGGGTGACAGGCCAAGCTAAGTGGCCTTGGGGTCCAACACCGCAGGGTAGTCTGCGCCTAGCCGCCGGCGACGGCGGGGACGATGCTGAGCTCGTCGCCGTCCTTTAGCGTGGTGCCGAGCCCCTGCAAGAAGCGCACGTCCTCGCCGTTGACATACATGTTGACGAAGTGGCGGATGTCGCCATCGTCGCCCACCAGGCGCTCCTTGATCCCAGGGTAGGCAGCCTCCAGGGAATCGAGGAGCTGGGCCAGGCTGCCGGCCCTCAGCTCGACGATATCGCGCCCGTTGGTCGCCGAGCGCAAGGGCGTGGGGATGCGTACCTTGATTGGCATCAGCAGCGTCTCCTGGGCCTGGCGAAGCTAGCCCTCGATGACGTCTCCCGTCACCGGGGCGACCAGCACCCCCCGTTCTTTTACCCAGCGCAGGGAGTCGTCGATGGCCTGCTGGGTCCCCTCTAGCTCCAGCACCATCCAGCCCTTCGCTTCGTCCACATCGGCCCGCCGGACGTTGGTAACGACCGCGAACTTATGGCCCAACTGGTAGACGATGGGCTCCTTTATGAGGTTTTCGAGGAAGGTGAACTTGACCCGTTGCTTCACCATGCTCCCCTCCGGCGCACGCCTGGCGACATTCTAACAGGTTGGCCCGCTGGGGGCCAACCGCCTGTCAGCTCGAACGGGACAGCCGGAAGTCGAGCCGCAACTGGATGTTGTCGTCAACGCTCAGGACTACGAACAGCTTGGGGACCGTCATCCCGAAGTCGCCGAACTTGAAACTGGTGGTGGCGCGTCCCGTGACCTCGTCGCCGACGAAGCGCGCGCTCACCTCCCAGGTGATCGGCCTGGTAACCCCGTGGAGGGTCATGTCGCCCACCACTCTGAATCCGGCCTCGCCGCTGGAGGGTAAGGGAAACGGCAGCCCCAGCAGCCCTTGGGGCACGAACTCCACGAGGGGGAACCGCCTAGTCTGCAGGGTGTTGTCCTTGACATAGCGGTCGCGGCGGTCCTCGTTGCTGGTCAGGGTGCGCAGGTCTACGGTTATCTTGGAACGCTCGCTCCGGACGGCGTTGTCCGAGCCCAGGATGAGCATGCCCTTGACCGCCCTGGTGGTGCCCACGGCATCGCTGGGGAGACTGCGACCCGCCAGTTGCTCACGGACCGAGTAGGCCGCCTCGGAGCCCTCGGCGATCTCCAGCCGCACCTCGCCAGGCAGCAGCGCCAGGGCAGCCGTGGGCTGGGGCAGGGGAGTGGGCGTAGGGGTGGCGGCACGTGAGGGGATGGCCGTAGCGGCCAGCGAAGGTGTAGCGGCAGGCGCCGCGGTAATACCTAGCGCAAGCGGCGCGGTCCGACTGGGCGCAGGCGCCGCTAGCCCGCAGGCGCCGCTAGCCCGCAGCCGATCAGGGCGACAGCGAGCATGCCTACCATGGCACCCAGGAGCCGGGACTTTAGCATGCTCTCCTCGGGAAGCATGATTCTAATGCGCCGCGGGGGCACGGAGCCTTGGCCTGCGCCAACGTTAGTTTTAATAACGCTGTGACTCTCCGGCTGTCTGCTATAGTTTCCGTGCGATGCCGCGCGACCTGCACAACCTCGCCCGCAAGCTTGTGCGCTCCCTGGAGCGCAGTCATCGCCAGCTCGTCGCCGCCAGCGGCGAGGACGCCGCCTCCGAGCTTGCGGACCTGCGCCGGGACTGGCTGGCCCTGCTGGACGCGGCGCCAGCGGAGGCCCTGGACCGGCGGCCAGGCCCCGACGAGTGGTCGGCCCTGGAGCTGCTGGGCCATCTGGTGGAGCACGACGGCAAGCGCGAAGAGCTCGCCAGCAAGGGGACTAGCCACTACGTGGAACACGGCCGCGAACACCTGGAGCAGGCCCGCCGGGCGCTGGGCGGCCAATAGCCTGTCGCCACCTGGTGTCCTGAGTTGTTAATCCGCTGACGAAACCTGATCATAGCCTTCAGTTCCTGCCATTGTAAGACCTGAGCCCTCACCCCCTGACCCCCTCTCCTTCAAGGAGAGGGGGTCAGGCATAGGAATCAGGGGGACACCCCCCAGACCCCCCGGCAGGGGCTCTGCCTCTGCACTCCGTATCCAGCGAATCTCTGACTCGGGACGGTAGTCTCATCCTTCGGCAAGCTCAGGGTGAGCGGTTGATATTTCCCGTTCGTGGTGAGCCTGTCGAACCACTGGGCTAGCAATAACTAGCCACCCGCGGCGCGCTCCTTGAGGGCGGCCTCGAAGGCGGCCACGGTGGGCTCCACGGTCAGGGGTTGCACCAGGTTTCCCGCCACGGCCTCCAGCGTTTTGAGGCCGTTGCCGGTGATATACGCCACCGTCAGCTCCCGCCGCTTGATGAGGCCCGCCTGGACCAGACGGCGCAGCCCCGCCACCACCACGCCTGCCGCCGTCTCGGCGAAGATCCCCTCGGTCCGCGCCAGCAGCTTCATCCCCTCCACCAGCTCCTCGTCGCTGACGGCCACGCCGGAGCCCTGGGACTCCCCGATGACCTTGAGGGCGTAGAAGCCGTCTGCTGGGTTGCCGATGGCCAGGGACTTGGCGATGGTGTTGGGTTTCACCGGCTTGATGAACTTGCTGCCCTCTTTGTAGGCGGTGATGATGGGCGAGCACCCCTCGGCCTGGGCGATGTGCATGCGGGTGCTGACTGGCCCAATGAGGCCCAGGCGGTGGAACTCGTTGAACCCCTTCCAGATCTTGGTGAAGAGAGAGCCCGAGGCGCCCGGCACCACGGCGTGGGCGGGGGTCTGCCAGCCCAGCTGCTCCGCCACCTCGTAGGCCAGGGTCTTGGAGCCCTCCGAATAGTAGGGGCGCACGTTGATGTTCACAAAGGCCCAGGGATAGCGGTCGGCCAGCTCCGAGCAGAGGCGGTTCACCTCGTCGTAGGAGCCCTTGACGGCGACTATGGTGGGCCCGTAGACGGCGGCGCCGATGATCTTGCCGGCCTCCAGGTCGGC
>SHYM01000053.1 GCA_009692805.1 Dehalococcoidia bacterium
CCTCTTCGGCGTCGGCGCTGTCTTGGCGGGCAGCGCCCAAGGACCCTTGTGGCTCATCCTGGCCAGGGTGGTGGAGGGAGTGGGCGTGGCGATGACCACGGCCAACGGCATGGCCATCACCGCCGCCGGGGAACCCTTAACTGCGCTCCAAGGGCGGTAGGCAGAGCGTAGGCCGACGGCAGCGCCTGCTTTTCCCGTTCGTGGTGAACCTGTCTAACCACGTGGCTCGCCCTTCGACAGGCTCAGGGCGAACGGATACGGGCGCTGGTAGTCTGCGTGGTGGGGGCAGCCTCATTTAGACAGGAGGGGCTATGAAGTTCGGCGTATGTCTCCCCCATTACGGCCGGCCTCTGGATATGGAGGCCCTGGCCGGGGCGGCCCGCAGCGTCGAGGCCCTGGGCTACGACTCCATCTGGGTCACCGACCACATCATCGTGCCCCAGGGGCTGGACATAGTCTATCGGGAACACATGTTGGATGCCCTGGCCTTCTTGAACTACCTGGCGGCTGTCACGCGACGGGTGCAGATTGGCACCAGCGTCCTGATTTTGCCCTACCGGCACCCCATCATCGTCGCCAAGCAAGTAGCCACGGCGGACGTCCTTTCCGGGGGGCGGGTGGTCTTAGGCGCCGGCGCCGGCTGGATGGAGGGGGAGTTCAAGGCCCTGGGCATCCCCTTCCGGGAGCGGGGCGCCCGCACCAACGAGGCGCTGCAGGCCATCCTGGCCTGCTGGGACACCCCGCAGCCCTCCGTCGCGGGCAGCTTCTACTCCTTCCAAGGGATGGTAGCCTCGCCGCAGCCCCTCCAGAGGCCTCATCCGCCCATCTGGATCGGAGGGCTCAGCCCCCGGGCCAAGGAGCGGGCGGTGCGCTTCGGCCAGGCCTGGCACCCCACCGGCATGGCCCCCGATGTCCTGGCCGTGGAGTGGGGGCAGGTGCGGGAGACCGCCCAGCGGCAGGGGCGGCAAGAGCCCCTGGCCCTCACCATGCGCTGCGGCCTGCGCTGGGGCGAGCGTCCCGGCCCGCCCCCCAGGTTTGCCCTGGCGGGGAGCGCCAGCGAAGTCGCGGGCCAGGTCGAGGCCCTGGCCAAGGTCGGGGTCTCGCATCTGGCGCTGGACCTCTCCCACCTGGACTATCAGCGCTTGCTGGCCTCCCTGGAGGACTTCGCCGCCAAGGTGATGCCCCAGTTCCAGGACAAGAGGGGATTCTGAAGTCTGGGGCGCTCTTCCCCCCTTCTTACGGACAGAGGAGTGCAGAGGGCCCGCACTCTGCCGGGGGTCGAAGGGGGTGTCCCCCTTCTCTCCCTTGATACTCCCCCTTCCTGGCCAAGAAAGGGTTGGGGGGATGGTCGCGGGCATCATGGTAAGACGAGCCTAATCGAGAAAATGAGTCTGTTTATGCAAAGCGAGGGCTACCTGAAGCCCGGGGCCCTCTCCAACCCGTGTGAACGGCCATAATCGACGAGCGTGCAATCCTGGACGCCGAGGTCGCTGCCCAGGCGGGGTGGCTGGAGGAGGCCGCCCTGGCGCTGGCGGGCGTCGGGACTGGGCCTGCAGCGCAGCAGACAGCGCAGCTCTGGGCAGCGGCCCGCTGCCAGGAGTGCCAGGGCGACCTGGCCGCGGCGCGACGCGCTGCGCTCCAGGCGGCGAGCCAGAACCCCGCCGATGCAGCCATATCCGCGCTCTCCTGGCTGGCCGCCGCCCGCCTTTGCCTGGCCCTGGGCGAGCCCAAGCGGGCCCAGGGCCACCTGGTGCGGGCGGCCGAGGTCGTCCCTGAGGGCTGGGCGCTGGGCCAGGCGCTCCTGAATGCCGGCCATGCCCGGCTGTCCATCTTCTTGGGACGCCTGCAGGAGGCACGAGAGTTGCTGGCGGGCGCTCCGCTCGTCGGCGGCCTGGGCGCGGCGGAGCTCCGTCTTTGCCAGGGCCTCCTCCAGGCGGCATTGGGCCGCCAGCGCGACGCTATCGCCGACTTCACGGCCGCCGCCGCCCTTGCTACGGACCTGCGGCTCCCCTACCTGAGGACGGCGGCCTTCCTGGGCGCCGCCGAGCCCGCCCTGGCGGAGGGCCAGCTCCAGCAGGCCGAGGATTGGCTGGTCGATGTCCAGATGATGGCCGAGGCTTTGGGTTTTCAGCGCCTTAGCGGCCACGAGCGCCGGCTGCGCGGGCAGGTGCTGCGCTCCCGCGGGGACTACGCCGGCGCCGTCGGCGCCTTCGTGGAGGCGCTACGCACCTTCGTCCGGCTCCAAGACCGGCTGGGCGTGGCCTGCACCGACCTGGCCTTCGGCGCGATGCTGGTGCGCGAGCCGGGGGCCGGGGATGCCCGCCGGGGGCTCTTCATGCTGGAGGAGGCGCTGGGCATCTTTCAACGCGCTGGGGCGGCGCTGCTGGCGGAGCGCGCTGCGCGGCTGCTCGCCGGCGGCTAGATCGCGTCCCCTGGCTTGTAGGCCTCAACGCGCTGCTTCACGCCCTGCAAGAAACGTCCCACCTGCAGGCCATCCAGGACGCGGTGGTCGAAGGTGAGGCACAAGTTCATCATCGAGCGCACGGCGATGGCGTCGTCGCCTAGGACCACGGGGCGTTTGACGATGGCCTCCATGGTGAGGTTCGCCGCCTGGGGCTGGTTGAGGATGGGCTGGGAGGCGATGGAGCCGAAGGCGCCGGTGTTGTTGACGGTGAAGGTGCCGCCCTCCACGTCTTGAATCGCGAGCTTTCCCGAGCGCGCCCTCGCGGCCAGATCGGCGACGGCGTGGGCGAGAGCGCCGATGCCCAGGCGGTCGGCGTCGTGGATAACGGGAACCATCAGCCCGGCGTCGGTGGCCACCGCGAGGCTGATGTTGATCGCTTTCAGGAGGGCGAGCCCCGCCTCGGTCCAGCGGGCGTTGACCGCCGGGTGCTCCCGCAGGGCCCCGCAGACCGCTTTGATCACGAAGGGCACGTAGGTGAGAGGCGCCCCCTCCTTGGCCACGAACGCCTCCGCCACCTCCTGGCGCAGCCTCACCATCCCGGTCACGTCGGCCTCCACCATCGTCCAGGCCATGGGCGAGATCTGCACGCTGCGCACCATGTGCTGGGCGATGGCGCGGCGCAGGGGCGTCAGGGGCACCAGCTCGTGGGGTAGCGATAGTCCCGGCGCGGCCCCGGCGGTCGGCGGCGTGGAAACGGGGCCTGTCAGGGCCGATTCTAGATAGCGCGCCAGGTCCTGCTTGGAGACCCGCCCGGCCAGGCCGGTGCCCTGGACCTGGCCCAGGTCCAGCCCCTGTTCGCGGGCAAGGCGCCTCACCAAGGGCGATGCCCGGCGCGGCCGCTCCTCGCCTGCCCCGGCCTGCTGCGCGGGCACCCCTGGGGCCGCCGCCGTTGGGCTGGCTGCAGCCGCCGGAGAGGGCGGCTCCACCCCGGCGCCGACCTCCTCCAGCACGGCGATGGGCCTCCCCACGGGCACCACCTCGCCCTCCCTGGCGATGAGATCCACGATCACGCCTTCGGCAGGGGAGGGCACCTCCACGTTGACCTTGTCTGTCATCACCTCCACCAGGGACTCGTATTTCTTCACGCGGTCGCCCGGCCGCTTCAGCCACTTCAGGATGGTGCCTTCAGTGACAGTCTCGCCAATTTGGGGCATTGTGATAGTGGTGGGCATGACGCTCTCTATCGCCCTCGACTACCCTCTCCCAGCGGGGGAGGGGGGATCTTTGCTCGCCACGAACAGGGACCTAGTACGCCGCCAGCTTGCGCAGCGCGGCGGCGATCTTCTCTGGGCTCAGCAGGTAGGCGTCCTCCAGGGTCTTGGCGAACCCCATCGCCGGCACATCGGGCCCCGCCAGCCGCATCACCGGGGCGTCGAGGGACTCGAATCCGTCCTGGGCGATAAGGGCCGCCACCTCGCCGCCCAGCCCGCCCGTCAGGTTGTCCTCGTGGACGATGAGGACCTTGCCCGTCTTCTTGGACGCCGCTAGGACCGCCTCTTTGTCCAGGGGCAGCAGGGTCCGGAGGTCCAGCACCTCCACGGAGACGCCCTCGCGCGCCAGCGCCTCCGCCGCCTCCAGGCTGTAGTGCACCATCAGGCCGTAGGTGATAACGCAGAGGTCGGTGCCCTCTCGTTTCACCTTGGCCTTCCCGATGGGTAGGACGTAGTCGCCCTCTGGCACCTCGCCCTTGATCAGACGGTAGGTGCGCTTGTGCTCCAGGAACAGCACTGGGTCGGGGTCGCGGATGGCGGCCTTCAGCAGGCCCTTGGCGTCGTAGGGCGTGGAGGGCGCCACCACCATCAGGCCTGGGATATGGCAGAAGAGGGCCTCGATGCTCTGGGAGTGATAGAGGGCGCCGTGCACCCCGCCTCCGTAGGGCGTGCGCACGGTCAGGGGACAGCCGAAGGCGCCGTTGGAGCGGTAGCGCATCTTCGCCGCTTCACTGATGAGCTGGTTCATAGCGGGAAGGATGAAGTCGGCGAATTGGACCTCGGCCACCGGCCTAAGCCCGTTCAGGGCCGCCCCTATGGCCACCCCAACGATGCCGGACTCGGCCAGGGGCGTATCGATGACGCGCTCGGGCCCGAACCTGGCTTGCAGCCCTTCCGTGGCCCTGAAGACACCGCCCCGCGCCCCCACGTCCTCGCCCAACAGGACCACCGTCCCGTCACGCTCCATCTCCTCGAAGAGCGCCTCGCGCACCGCCTCCAGAACATTGTTTTGCGCCACGGCCGATTCTCCTTATGGGGCCGGAATCACTGCTGCGGCTCGGCATCGGCGTAGACGTGGTCCAGCAGGCTCTCGGGCGCCGGTGGGGCGGCCCGCTCGGCATAGGCAGTGGCGTCGTCCACCTCTGCGGCCACCCTCGCCTCCAGCTCCTGCTCCTTAGGGGTGTCGAGGACGCCGGCCTGTCGCAGGTAGCGGGCGAAGGCGGCTAGGGGCTCGTGGTGCTCTTGCTCGGTTTGCAGCTCCTCCTTGGGCCGGTAGGAGAACTGATTGTCGTCGCTGGAGTGGGAGGTTAGGCGCACCGTCAGCACCTCCAGGAGCGTAGGGCCTTCCCCCTGGCGGGCGCGGGCTACCGCTTGCTTCATCGCCTGATAGACTTTGACGACGTCGCTTCCGTTCACGGTCTCGCCGGGGATGCCGTAGGCGCTCCCCCGCTGGGCCACCCGTTCGATGGCCATCTCCTTGGACAGGGGCGTGGAGATGGCCCACTCGTTATTCTCGCAGACGAAGACCACGGGGAGACGCTGGACGGCGGCGAAGTTCAGGCCCTCGTGAAAATCCCCCTGACTGGTGGAGCCCTCGCCGAAGTACACCGCGGTCACCGCATCCTCGTGGCGTAGCTTGCAAGCCAGGGCCACGCCGGCGGCGTGGGGGATCTTGGTGGCGACGGGGCTGGACCCCGACACGATTTTCAGGCGCGGCGAGCCATAGTGGGACGGCATCTGGCGGCCGCCGGAGCTGGGGTCCTCGGCGCGAGCGAAGGCCCCCAGCATGATCTCGCGGGGCGTCATCTTCAGGGCCAGCACTAGGGCGAGGTCGCGGTAGTAGGGAAGAACCCAGTCGATGCCGGGACGCAGGGCCCAGGCGGTGCCCACCTGGGCGCCCTCGTGCCCCTGGCAGGAGATGACGAAGGCGATCTTGCCCTGGCGGTTCAGGAGCCACATGCGCTCGTCCAGCCGCCGCGCCAGGAGCATGAGGTAGTGCATCTTGAGCAGGTCGGCGGGCGGGAGCTCGGGGGCTTGCGCCAGGGTCTGGGGCTGCGTGCTCATGGCTGCCTCCTGGTTAGGTCGTGGAGCATCTGCGTCTGCCGTCCGCCTTTCTTCCAGCCTAGTAACTTGGGGTGAGGACTCAAGGATGCACACCGCCATTGGATTTTCCCCGTGGGGGCGGAGTGCTCGCCGGGTTATACTCCGTAGGGTAAGCCGGAGGAGCGCGAGGATGCCTTCTGTGTTCCGCTTCTGCCCTAAGTGCGGCGCGGGGCTGCGGGCCCGGCAGCGCGCTGGCCGCCGGCGGCTGATATGCCAGGCGTGCGATTTCGTCCTCTACCGCAACCCCGTCGTGGGGGTGGCGGTGGTCCTGCGCAGAGGGCGGCGAGTCTTGCTTGGCCGCCGCGCTCGCGGCCCCTACCGGGGCGCTTGGTGCATCCCCTGCGGCTATGTGGAGTGGGGCGAGGACGTGCGGGAGGCCGCCCGCCGCGAGCTCCTGGAGGAGACTGGCCTAGAGGTGGAGGTCGGGCCCGTCTACGCTGTCCACTCCAACTTCCACGACCCTGATTCCCTGACGGTGGGTATCTGGTTCCGGGGCACCGTCGTCGGCGGGACGCTGCGGGCCGGGGACGACCTGGACGAGGTGGGGTACTTCCCCCTCGACGCCCTGCCCGAGCCGCTGGCCTTTCCCACCGACCGCCTGGTGCTGGACCAGCTTCGGGCGGAGGCCTTGGCACGAGCTAGGAGAAGGCGGTCGCCCGGTCTGCTATAGTTACCGGACTGTCTTCGAGAAATCCGTCCCGTTGGAGGGGCCATGGAACCTTTGAGTCGCGAGCAAGTGCAGCACATCGCGGCCCTCTGTCGCATCGCTGTCAGCGAGGAGGAGCTGGAGCGCTACCGCTCCCAGCTCACGCATATCCTGGAGCAGATGGAGGCGCTGCAGCGGGTGAATACCGAGGGCGTGGAGCCCGCCGCTCAGTCTTTGGAGCTGGCGGGCGTGGTGCGTCCCGACGAGGTGGGGCCTGGCCTGCCCCAGGAGCAGGTGCTGGCCAACGCGCCGCGGCGAGAGGAGGATTTCTTCCGCGTCCGAGCCGTGCTGGAGGACTAGGGGTTGTTTCAAACCCTCTCCCTTGCAGGTTTTGCACCAAAAGTGGCTTCTGCTGGAACAGAGGGAGTGCAGAGGGTCCTCCCCTCTGCCGGGGGCCAAAGGGGGTGTCCCCCTTTCTCTCCCTTTTACGCTACCCCCTTCCTGGCCAGGAAGGGGGCCAGGGGGATGGTCGAGGGCATCCTCAGGGGAGAGCCAGGCCGAAGAAAACGAGACTCTTGGTGCAAGGCTCCCTTGCGGGGAGAGGGCAGAGGAGGGATGTCGGACTAGATGCCGCGGGATTCATCCCGCGGACTAGGCCACTATTACCGTGGGATAGAACCCACGGCATAGGGACGAATACACCTGATGGAGCTATTTGACCTGACCATCCACGAGGCCGGCGACCTGCTGCGCGCGCGCCAGGTGTCGTCCGTGGAGCTGACTCGCGCCGCCCTGGAGCGCATCGACCGCGTCGAGGAGCGCGTCAAGGCCTTTGTCACCCTCACCCCCGAGCTGGCGCTAGCCCAGGCCCAGGACGCCGACGGTCGGCTGCGGGCGGGCGACGCCACCCGCCTGACGGGCGTGCCTGGGGTCATCAAGGATGTCATCTGCACCCAGGGCGTGCGCACCACCTGCTCCTCGCGCATGCTGGAAAACTTCGTGCCGCCCTACGACGCCACCGTGGTGCGGCGACTGAAGGACGCCGGGCTGGTGATGCTGGGCAAGGCCAACATGGACGAGTTCGCCATGGGCTCCTCCACCGAGAACTCCGCCTTCCATACCACCCATAACCCCTGGGACCTGGCGCGGGTGCCGGGCGGCTCCAGCGGCGGCTCGGCCGCGGCCATGGCCGCCGGCGAGGGCATCTGGTCCCTGGGCTCCGATACCGGCGGCAGCATCCGCCAGCCCGCCGGCTTCTGCAACGTCGTGGGCCTCGATCCCACCTATGGACGCGTCAGCCGCTTCGGTCTGGTAGCCTTCGCCAGCTCCCTGGACCAGGTCGGCCCCATCACCAAGGACGTGACCGACTGCGCCATGGTGCTCAACATCATCGCCGGCCACGACCCCCAGGACTCGACGACCCATCCCGTACCCGTGCCCGACTACACCCGTGCCCTGAGGCCAGACCCTTCGGCAGGCTCAGGGCAGGTTTTGAAGGGAATGCGCGTCGGGGTGCCCAAGGAGTATTTCGTCAAGGAGATGGACCAGCGAGTAGCCGACGTGGTCCGGCGCGCCGTCCAGCAGATGGAGGCGCTGGGCGCCCAGGTGGACTGGGAGGTGAGCCTGCCTCACACGGAGTATGCCCTGGCTGTCTACTACCTGATCGCCCCCTCTGAGTGCTCCGCCAATCTGGCCCGCTACGACGGCGTCAAGTACGGCTACTCCGACCGCAGCGCCGATAACATGTGGCAGGCGATGGAGCGCACCCGCGCGGCGGGCTTTGGGCCCGAGGTCAAGCGGCGCATCATGCTGGGGACGTACGCGCTGTCGGCGGGCTACTACGACGCCTATTACCTGAAGGCGCTCAAGGTGCGGACGTTGATCCGGCGCGACTTCGAGGAGGCGTTCAAGAATCACGACGTGCTGGTGACGCCGACCTCGCCTACGATGCCCTTCAAGATCGGCGAGCGCACCCAGGACCCGGTCCAGATGTACCTGGCAGATATCTTCACCCTGCCGGCCTCGGTGGCGGGGCTGCCGGGCCTCACCGTGCCAGCCGGCTTCGTGGACGGCCAGCCCGTCGGCATCCAGATACTGGCGAGGCCCTTCGCCGAGGAGACGGTGCTGCGCGTCGGCTACACCTACGAGCAGACCCAGGACTGGCACCGCAGAAGGCCTAAGCTGTAGGGCTGGGAGCGCCTAGTGTCATCCTGCGTCCCGTCGACCACAACCGAGTGGTCAGGGAGTACGGCTGCTCCACCTCGTTGACAGCGAGGGCCGGGCTCCGTACAGTGGCCACCATTAGCGCACCAGAAAGACACCTGAGGGCGCGCGGTGCCACGCTCAATCTTCATCACGCGGATAGCATGGGCGTTGGGGATAGCAGGGGCGCTGGCCCTCCTGAGCGCCCTGAGCGCATGCGCCCAGCCGGCGCCGACCTCGACTCCAGTCCCCACCCCGACGGCCACCAGCTTCTACGTATACAAAGCCGTGGAAGAGGTTGCCACCAGGGCACCCACCCTCACCCCTGCCGTTACCTCAGCGCCTAGCCCGAGTCCCGCACCCACGCCAACAGGTACACCGGCCCCCACCCCGAGTCCCACACCCACGCCGACCCGCACCCCAAGGACGGGCACCTCACCGGCACGCCTGATCCGAGAATCCCGGGCAAGACCTACACCTTCACAGTCTGCGCCGTCGACCTGAAGGCAGATTTCGTCTGCCGCAGCGTTTCCATCACTGTAACCGCTGCAGTGCTGGCGACGTTGACCGTGAACCCTTCGTCGGCAGAGCTGGGCGCCGCGATTACGGTTAGCGGCGCAGGCTTCACGCCCAACGGCACGATCACAGCGCTCACCGTCGGGGGCCTCTCCCACCTCCCGGCGGCAGCGGTCACCGTTAGAGCCGACGGCACGTTTACAGCAAACATCGTTGTCTCCACTCAGCTAGCCGCTCGCACCTATACTGTGACCGCCACGGACAACGCTGGGAAGACTGCTAATTCAAGTCTGACCGTAACTGCGCCGCCCCTACCCCAGAGGATTACGCCCTCTGGCACCATCACATCCTTGTCCTGCTCGCGAACTTCAAGCACTTTGCGTGTAACGTACACCGCATCGGGGATAGTCAATGGCAACCAGGATGATGAGATGCAAATATTCCTTAGAGTGGGGAGCCAGAGTTTTGGGACTATCCCGATCGACATTGAGCGCTTCACCGTCGGCTGGACAGGGCCAGGTAGGGGAGGCGCGAAACGCTTGGCCGACGACCCCGAGAGCACAACCTGGAGTATCCAAGGCCTCCATAGCGTCGGCACGGGATCAACCTTGACGCTCGCGGTGCAGGTGAACGGGCGAGATGTAGCAACGGCTACTTGTCAGCCATAGCTCACTGCGTCGCGCTGGCGGGCATTCCTCCGGGTTGCCTGTGCTATAGTTTCTTTGAACCGCGTTTGAGAGTTGATGTGACAGCCACCAAGCCTACCAAGGATCCCTCCCGCTTCGTATCGGAGCGCGCCCAAAACATCCCGCCCTCGGGCATCCGGCGCTTCTTCGACTTGCTGGCCGGCATGGAGGGCGTCATCTCCCTGGGCGTGGGCGAGCCCGACTTCGTGACGCCGGAGCCCATCCGCGAGGCCGCCATCGCCAGCCTGCGCCGCGGCGAGACCCACTACACCTCCAACTGGGGACTCCTGGAGCTGCGGGAGGCGGTGGCGGACTACTTGGAGCGCCTCTACGGCGTCCGCTACGACCCCCGCAGCGAGGTCCTGATTACCGTGGGCGTCAGCCAGGGCCTGGACCTAGCCGTGCGCGCCACCACCAACCCTGGCGACCAGGTGCTTTGCCCGGAGCCCTCCTACGTGGCCTATCTGCCCGCCGTAGCCCTGGCGGGTGGCGAGTTTGTCGCCGTCCCTACCAGGGCGCCCGAGGGCTTCAAGCCGCAGCCGCTCGATGTACAGTCGCGGGTGACTCCCCGGAGCCGGTCGCTGCTGCTGGGCTACCCCAACAACCCCACGGGTGCCGCGCTGACCAGAGGGGAGATGGAGGCGCTGGCTGCCATCGCGCGCCGCCACGACCTGCTGGTGATCTCGGACGAGATCTACGCCCGCCTCACCTACCAGGGCGACCACACCTGCGCGGCGGCGCTTCCAGGCATGCGCGAGCGCACGGTGCTGCTGGGTGGGTTCTCGAAGGCCTTCGCCAT
>SHYM01000054.1 GCA_009692805.1 Dehalococcoidia bacterium
ACCATCGGCGGCTACCCCAACTTCTGGGGCGTCCGGGGCGCCAAGCTAGACGGTGTCTACCCCTGGCAGACCTTCGACGACAGCCGCAAGATCAAGCACCGCCTCAGCCTGCCCCACGTGAAGGCAGGGGTGGTCGTGGGAGGCGGCCTCATCGCCGTCGACATGGTCCACGCCTTCCGCGGGGCCGGCCTCCAGACGGTGGCCCTGGTGCGGGAGCCCTACTTCTTCGGGCACCTCCTGGACCGCGAGTCGGGCCTCCTGGTCCAGCGGGTCTTCGAGGAGAACGGCGTGGAGACCATCACCGGCGACGTCGCCTCGGAGCTGCTGGGGGAGGGCGAGGTGGAGGAGGTGGTGACGCGGGGCGGGCGACGCCTGCCCTGCAACATCGTGGGCGTGGGCATCGGCATCTCACCCGACTTCGGCTTCCTACGGGGTTCCGGACTGGAGATCCGTAGCGGCATAGTGACCGATGCGCACCTGGAGACCAGAGCCAAGGGCGTCTTTGCCGCCGGCGACTGCGCCGAGTTCTACGACCTCATGTACGGCTACTACCACCGCATGGGCAGCTGGGCTAACGCGGCCAAGCAGGGCCGCGTCGCCGGGGCCAACATGGTAGGCAAGGGGCTGGTCTACCGGGCTGTCACCTCCTACACCACCAACTTCTTCAACTACAACATCACCTTCGTGGGCGAGGTGGACACGGCGCGGGCTAGCCAGGTGGTAAGCCGGGGCAGCGCCGCCTCGGGCCGCTATGGGCGCCTGCTGATCAAGGATGCGGTTATCATTGGCGCCACCCTCATCAACCTGGCGGGGGAGAGCAGCGCCCTGACTAACCTCATCAGCGCCAAGGTGGACGTGAGCCGCCAGCTCGGGGAGCTGGCTTACCCGGAGTTCAAGCTCTCCTCCCTGCTCCCCACCGCCCTCCGCGCCACGGCCCCCGTGGCTGCGGAAAGCGCCTGACGGGCAGGGCCTGCCGAACTCGGGGCCGCAGGGCCCCTCTGCCTAGCCAGTCGTGATAGAATCATCCGTCAGCCCACGCCGGGAGTGCTCGATGACCAGCCCTCGCATCAACCCCCAGAAGGTCTTCTTCGATACCCACGGTAAGTTCCCACGCGTAACCGTGGACCTGGAGCCCCTCTCCCTGCCGCAGGATTCGCCCCAGACCATGCCCAAGCGGATCACCGATACCACCCTGCGGGACGGCGCTCAGGACCCCCGCTTCGCCCTTTTCCCCGTGGAGGCGCGGCTGCGCTACTTCGACCTGCTCCACGAGCTGGACAACGGCACCGGCATCATCGAGTCCGTGGAGGTGTTCATCTACCAGAAGCGGGACGTCTGGTGCCTGGAGAAGCTCTTGGATCGTGGGTACCAGTACCCTCAGGTGACTACCTGGACCCGGGCGACGCCCAAGGACATCAAGACCCTCCTAGAGGTCTCGGGTGGGGCGGTGAAGGAGACGGGGATGCTGGCCTCCGCCTCCGACCACCACATCTTCGACAAGCTGGGGTTCAGGAGCAAGGAAGAGGCGGCGAACAAGTACCTGGCGCCTATCCTCACGGCCTGGGAGAACGGCATCCGGCCCAGGGTGCATTTGGAAGATGCCACCAAGGCAGACATCGACGGTTGGGTCATACCATTCATGCGGCTCGTCCTGGACGAGACGGGCGGCGCCGCCCGTTTCCGGGTCTGCGACACCATGGGCCACGGGCTGCCCGATCCGGGGGCGCCCTTGCCTTACGGTATCCCGCGCCTTATGGCCATCCTGGCCAAGGAGACCGGAGCGGAGCTGGAGTTCCACGGCCACAACGACTTCGGCCTAGCCACCGCCAACAGCCTCGCCGCCTGGCGCCACGGCGCCAAGCGAGTGAACACAGCCTTCGCCGGCCTAGGCGAGCGCACGGGCAACACCTCCCTGGAGCAAATCCTGGCCCATTACATCCGCCTCTACGGCGACCCGGGGTTCAAGCTAGAAGTCCTCATGGAGATCAAGGGGCTCATCGAAATGGAGGTTGTCCCCATCTCCGACAAATCTCCAATCATCGGCGATGTCTTCGGCACCCAGGCCGGAATCCACCAGAGCGGATTGGAGCGCCAAGGCAAGGCTGAGGGTGGCCTCATCTACCTGCCCTTCGGGCCCGAGCTCCTGGGCCGAGAGAGCGAAGAGCACGCCCGGATCGGCTCCCTTTCGGGCATGGACGGCATCGTCTCGGTCTTGAACCGCCAGGTGGGGAAGCTGACGGGCCAGGTTGGCAAGTACACCACCGCCAGCAAGGTCGCCAAGTACGTCTACGACCACATCCAGGACGCCTACGATGGCCGCTACGATGAGGCGAGCAGGCGCTGGGTGGACTATCGCACCAGCTTCTTCGGGCCCGAGGATGTGCTGGCCCTCGCGCGCCAGTACGAGGCGGGCCGGGCCGTTTAGCGGCACGCCAGGTCAGGGTTTGACAGCGGGCGGAAACTGCGCTATAATCCACGCTTGCTGAATGGAGCCCCAACCATCCCTCCAGTTTCCCGTACAGCGAGCCCAGTGCGAAGTGCGCCCTGGAACCTCCAACCCGCGCTAGCCTCAACCGCCCCAAAGGAGACTGCGTTGGCCACAAAGTCCTCCCTTCAACGTCCCTCTATATCCGTACCCACCCTCCGCGGACCCAGCCACCCCGGCAATGGCGCCGGCAACGGCTCCACCAAGTCCTACGGACGCACTGCTGAGGTGCTGGCCGTACCCAACCTGCTGCGGCTTCAGCTGGACTCCTACGAGTGGTTCCGCAGCGAGGGACTGCGAGAGCTCTTAGATGAGATCTCGCCCATCGTCGACTTCACCGGCAGCAAGATGGAGCTGCGCTTCGGGGAGTTCGAGTTCCGCGCGCCCAAGTACTCTGAGCAAGAGTGCCGCGAGCGGGAGATGACCTTCGCCGCCCCCCTCTTCGTCAAGGCCCAACTGGAGATCCGACAGGGCGAAGGGCGGGGCGAGATCCGGGAGACCGAGCTCTTCTTCGGCGATTTTCCCCTCATGACCCGCAACGGGACCTTCGTGGTGAACGGCGCCGAGCGGGTGGTGGTGAGCCAGCTGGTGCGCTCCCCCGGGGCCTATTTCACGGTGGAGGAAGACGCCACGACAGGGCGCGAGCTCTGCTACGCCAAGCTAATCCCCAACCGGGGCGCTTGGCTGGAGTTCGAGACCAGCAACAAGAACGTCATCTACGTCAAGGTGGACCGCAAGCGCAGGATCCCCTTTACCACCCTCCTGCGGGCCGTGGGCTTCGGCGCCGATGAGGATCTGCTAGAGCTTTTCAAGAAGGTGGACCCAGAGTTCACCTACGTGCGGCCCACCATGGAGCGAGACATCGAGGTCACCGACACGCCCCAGGCCCTGATCGAGTTCTACCGCCGGCTGCGGCCGGGCGACCCGCCCACCGTGGATAACGCTCGCTCCCTGGTCAAGTCCTTATTTTTCGATTTTCGTCGCTACGACCTGGGCAGGGTGGGCCGCTACAAACTCAACCGCCGCTTGGGCCACCCGGACCTGGAGACCATAACGCGAGAGCAGCGCGTCCTCTCCTCCCAAGACCTGGCGGAGATCGGCCGACACATCATCCTAGTCAACCAGGGTAAGGAGCCGGAAGACGACATCGACCACTTGGGCAACCGGCGGGTGCGCTCGGTGGGGGAATTGATCCAGAACCAGTTCCGCATCGGGCTGCTCCGCATGGAGCGCATGGTCAAAGAGCGCATGACCATTGTGGACACCGAGACGGCGACCCCTGGGACCCTGATCAACATCCGCCCCGTGGTGGCGGCCATGAAGGAGTTCTTCGGGGGCTCCCAGCTCTCGCAGTTCATGGACCAGACCAATCCCCTGGCAGAGCTAACCCACAAGCGGCGCCTTTCCGCCCTGGGCCCCGGTGGTCTCTCCCGGGAGAGGGCGGGCTTCGACGTGCGCGATGTCCACCATTCCCACTACGGTCGCATCTGTCCCATCGAGACCCCAGAAGGCCCCAACATCGGCCTCATCGGCTCCCTGGCCACCTACGCCGTCGTCAATAAGTTCGGCTTCATCGAGACCCCCTACCGGGTCGTCAAGCGGGAGCTCCCCAACCGCGACCCGGACCTGGTGGGACGGGCCCTCCGCGAGCCGGTCAAGGATGGGCGTGGCCGCGTGGTGGCTCCCGCCGGCCAGGTGATAGACGCAGCCTTGGCCAAGAAGCTGGCGGCGCTGCCGGAGGGGCCAGTGCCGGTGGCCCTTTTTGTCACGGAACAGATAGAGTACCTCTCGGCGGACCGGGAGGAGCGGCACATTATCGCCCAGGCCAACACCGCCTTGGACGCCAAGGGACAGTTCATCCCCACCAAGGTTGAGGCGCGTCACGGCCGCCGTTTCGTCGAGGAGTCGCCGGAGCGCATGGAGTACATGGACGTCTCGCCCAAACAGATCGTCTCCGTCGCCACCTCCCTCATCCCCTTCCTGGAGCACGATGACGCCAACCGGGCGCTCATGGGCTCCAACATGCAGCGCCAAGCGGTGCCCCTGCTGCGACCGGAAACCCCTCTGATTGGCACCGGGATGGAGCCTCGCACCGCCATGGATAGCGGCCAGGTCATCTACGCCGAGAAGGCGGGCATAGTCACCCTGATGAACGGGCGCGAGGCCGTAGTCCAGGAGGACGGCGGCAGTGAACGGCGCTACCCGCTCATGAAGTTCGTCCGTAGCAACCAGGGGACCTGCATCAACCAGCGCTCCCTGGTCTCCCGAGGAGACCGGGTGCAGACGGGCCAGCCCCTGGCCGATAGCTCATCCACAGACCACGGCCAGCTGGCCCTGGGCCAGAACGTCCTGGTGGCCTTCATGAGCTGGGAGGGTTACAACTTCGAGGACGCCATCGTCATCAGCGAGAACCTGGTCCGCGAAGACAAGTTCACCAGCATCCACATCGAGAAGCACGAGGTAGAGGCGAGGGACACCAAGCTGGGCCCCGAGGAGATAACCCGCGATATTCCCAACGTGGGAGAAGAGTCCTTGCGGGATCTGGACGAGAGCGGGATCATAAGTATCGGGGCCGAGGTGGGGCCGGGCGACATCCTGGTGGGTAAGATCACCCCCAAGGGCGAGACCGAGCTCACCGCCGAGGAGAAACTTCTGCGCGCCATCTTCGGCGAAAAGGCCCGAGAGGTGAAGGACACCAGCCTGCGGGTCCCCCACGGGGAGCGGGGCAAGGTCATCGATGTCAAGGTCTTCACGCGGGAAAAGAACGACGAGCTGCCCCCGGGGGTCAACCAGCTAGTCCGGGTATGGGTGGCCCAGAAGAGGAAGATCAGCGAAGGCGACAAGATGGCGGGCCGCCATGGCAACAAGGGTGTAATAGCCCGGATTTTGCCCGCGGAGGATATGCCATACCTGGAGGACGGTACCCCGGTGGAGATCATCCTCAACCCCATCGGCGTCCCCTCCAGGATGAATCTAGGGCAGATCCTAGAGACCCACCTGGGGTGGGCGGCCCAGGTCCTGGGCTTCACAGCCACCACCCCAGTCTTCGATGGCCCCGACGTGGAGACCATCGAAGACGCCCTGGCCCGCGCCTGGATCGTCCGCACGTCCGGCGCCCTGACCATCGCCACTGACGCTGCCAGCGGCCCCCAGGCCACGGCGGACCTCGGGAGGGCCCGGGCCTGGGTCGTGGAGCAGGGTTACGACGGACAGGCCGTCTTCTCCGAGCGCAAGCCTCATTACGCCAGCAGGGTCGCCACTGAGCTCTGGCTCAAGCAGGAGGGTGTAGAGCCCGCCGGCAAGGAGTGGCCGGCGCTACAGGCCGAGGTCAAGCGGGTCTACAACGAGACCCGCCGGGTACCCCCTACCTTCGGCAAGACCACCCTTTACGATGGGCGTACCGGCGAGCCCTTCGAGCAGCCCGTGACCACGGGTTACATCTACATGTTGAAGCTGATCCACCTTGTGGAGGACAAGATCCACGCCCGTAGCACCGGGCCCTACAGCCTCATCACGCAGCAGCCCCTGGGAGGCAAGGCGCAGTTCGGCGGCCAGCGTTTCGGGGAGATGGAGGTCTGGGCCCTGGAAGCCTACGGCGCCGCCCATGTCCTCCAGGAGCTCCTGACAGTCAAGTCCGATGACGTAGTGGGGCGCGTGAAGACCTACGAAGCCATCGTCAAGGGCGAGAACATCCAGGAGCCCGGGGTGCCCGAGTCCTTCAAGGTGCTGGTGAAGGAGTTGCAGAGCCTCGGCCTGGCGGTGGAGGTCCTCAACGATGAGGAGGAGCGTGTCCCCTTCCTGGAAGAGACCAGCACCGATGTCCCCGAGCTGGGCATCAACCTGGCTGGCTTCGAGACGCGCATCAGCGAACTGGGCGGCGAGGGCACTGAACGCCCAGGCATCTAGCCGCCCGCTCACCCGCCGCTCTATGCCCGAGGAGAAAAAGCAGCCATGCTGGAAGTGAACGACTTCAGCGCCATCCGCATCTCCCTGGCCTCGCCGGAGCAAATAAGGAACTGGTCCTACGGCGAGGTCACCAAGCCCGAGACCATAAACTACCGCACCTTGAAGCCGGAGAAGGACGGGCTCTTCTGCGAGCGCATCTTTGGCCCTACCAAGGACTTTGAATGCTACTGCGGCAAATACAAGCGGGTCCGCTACCGGGGCATCATCTGCGACAAATGCGGGGTAGAGGTAGCAAGGGCTAAGGTCCGACGGGAGCGGATGGGCCACATCGAGCTGGCCGCCCCCGTCTCCCACATCTGGTTTGTGAAGGGGGCACCCAGCCGCGTGGGGCTGCTGCTGGACATGTCGCCCCGCAGCCTGGAGCGGGTGCTGTACTTCGCCCAGTTCCTCGTCATCTCCGTGGACGAGGAGGCCAAGACACAGGCCCTGGCCGAGACCCAGGAGCAGCTAAAGCGGCTCCTGGAGCCCTCCGCCGCCGCCGCCAGGGAGCGGCTGGCCCAGGTCCAGGCGGAGCGGGAGCGCCGGATGGAGGAGCTGCAAGACCAGCTCGCCCAGACCGCCAGCCCCGACTCCGAGGAAGCCACGGCGCTCCGGGCGGACGCCGCCGTCCTCCAAGAGGAGTTGACGGCGCGGAGGGGCAAGAAGGCCGCCGAGGCGCTGCTCTTCTTGGACCAGCCAGTGGTGGCCAAGGGCGAGATCATCAAGAAGGGCTCCGTTCAAACCCTCCAGCGCCTCCTCGAAGCGCAGTTGGTGGAGCTGAAGGGCCCCATCAGCGCGGAGGCCCAGGGCCAGGAAGATCTGCTCCAGGCCCAGATGGAGCAGGCCCAGCGCGAGGCGCAGGAGCAAACGGCCACCATCCAGCGAGAGCTGGAAGAGCAGCGCCAGCTCCTCCAGACCCCCTTCGCTGAACGGCTCGATGACCTGGAGGAGCTGGCGCCCCTGCAGCTTCTCGCCGAGGCGAAATACCGCGCCCTGCGGGACGCCTACCCGCGCCTCTTCAAGGGTGGCATGGGCGCCGAGGCGGTGCTGGAGATCCTCCACAACTTGAACCTGGAGAGCCTGCGCGACCAGCTTTACCAGGAAATAGGGTCTAGCTCCGGCCAGCGACGCAAGAAAGCTACCAAGCGGCTGCGCGTGGTGGAGGCGTTGCGTAAGAGCGGCAACAAGCCGGAATGGATGATCGTTACCGTCCTGCCGGTGCTGCCGCCAGACCTGCGCCCCATGGTACAGCTGGATGGCGGCCGCTTCGCCACCAGCGACCTGAACGATCTCTATCGCCGCTGCATCAACCGCAACAACCGCCTGCGCCGGCTGCTGGAGCTGGGCGCCCCCGACATTATCATCCGCAACGAGAAGCGGATGCTGCAGGAAGCCGTGGACAGCCTTATAGACAACGGGCGCCGGGGCCGGGCCATCGCGGGGACCAGCAACCACAAGCTGAAGAGCTTGAGCGACATGCTCCGCGGCAAGCAGGGCCGGTTCCGGCAAAACCTCTTGGGCAAGCGGGTGGACTATAGCGGCCGCTCAGTCATCGTGGTGGGCCCGGAGCTGAAGCTGCACCAGTGTGGCCTGCCCAAGCGCATGGCCCTGGAACTCTTCAAACCCTTCGTCATGGAGCGGCTGGTGGCGAAGGGACTAGCCCACAACATCAAGAGCGCCAAGCGCATCACCGAGCGCGTGCGGCCGGAGGTCTGGGACGTTCTGGAAGAGGTCATCAAGGAGCGGCCCGTGCTGCTCAACCGCGCCCCTACCCTGCACCGCTTGGGCATTCAGGCCTTCGAGCCCATCCTCATCGATGGCTCCGCGATTCAGATTCATCCCTTGGTCTGCACCGCCTTCAACGCCGACTTCGACGGCGATCAGATGGCGGTCCACGTCCCCCTCTCCATCTGGGCCGTGAGCGAGGCCCGCCGGATAATGCTCTCCACCCATAACCTGCTCTCTCCCAGCTCCGGCGACCCCATCGTTGCGCCCACCCTGGACATGGTCTTGGGGTGCTACTACCTCACCATTATCCGACCTGGCGCCAAGGGAGAGGGGTCCACGTTTGGCGGCTTCACCGAAGCCCGCCTGGCCCACGACCTTGGCTTCGTGGACCTCCAGGCCAAGATCAACGTCAAGGACCCCGCCCATGGCATCCACGAGCGGCTGGAGACCAGCGTGGGCCGGATTATCTTCAACGAGACCCTGCCACCCCAAATGCCCTTCCGCAACGAGGTCATGGACAAAAAGCTCCTCAAAGACGTGGCCGCCCAGGTCTACAAAGCCGGGGGGGAGGAGCAGACAGCCGAGATCCTGGACAGCATCAAGGCCCTGGGCTTCAAGTACGCCACCCGCAGCGGCGTCACCATCGGCATGCACGACATCGAGGCGCCCGCCAACAAGGCCAAGATCCTGGCCGAGGCGGACAAGCGGATCGCCGAGATCGAGCAGCAGTACCAGCGCGGCCTGATCACCGATGAGGAGCGCTACAACAGCGCCATCGAGATCTGGACCCGCACCACCGAGCAGATCTCCAGCGCCCTGGCCGATTCCCTCGACCGCCAGGGCTCCGTTTACATGATGGCCACCTCTGGGGCCAAGGGCAACCTCGCCCAGATCCGCCAGATGGCCGGGATGCGTGGGCTCATGAGCGACCCCTCGGGCCGCATCATCGACCTGCCCATCCGCTCCTCCTTCAAAGAGGGCCTCACCGTTTTGGAATACTTCATCTCCACCCACGGCGCCCGCAAGGGAGGTGCGGACACCGCCCTGCGCACGGCTGACTCAGGCTACCTGACCCGGCGCCTCATCGATGTGGCCCAGGACGTGATCGTCCTGGAGGAAGACTGCTCCACCACCGACGGAATGTGGGTCCGGGAGCCGCAGGAAGGGGCCTTGCTAGGCACCTTCGCCGAGAAGATCATCGGGCGCATGGCCGCCCGCCCCCTCGTCCATCCGGAGACGGGCGAGGTCTTGGCCGACCGCAATCAGGAGTTGGATGAGGAGAAGATCAGGAAGCTGCAGGAGGCCGGGATCAAAGAGGCCTACGTGCGCTCCCCGCTGAACTGCCAGGCCCACCGCGGCGTCTGCCGGCTTTGCTACGGCCGGAGCCTGGCCCGAGGGGGGCTGATAAACATGCGGGAGGCGGTAGGCGTCATCGCCGCTCAGAGCATCGGCGAGCCTGGCACTCAGCTCACCATGCGCACCTTTCACACGGGTGGGGTCGCCGGGTTGGACATCACCTCGGGCCTGCCGCGGGTGGAGGAGCTCTTCGAGGCGCGGGCGCCCAGGGGCCAGGCCATCATTTCCGAGATCGACGGCCAAGTCCACATCGAGCGGGAGGAGGGCAGCCGACGCCTGCGGGTGCTCAGCTCCGAGATCTATCGCGATGAGTACCCCCTGCCCAAGGGCTACGCCGTCCTGATCAAAGAGGGGGAGGAGGTGGAGGCGGGGCAGGTCATGGCCCAAAAGCTGGCGAGCAAGGCACGCAGCAAGGAGTTGCTGCCCGTGGCCGAGGCGCAGCCCGTTATCGCCCGCCTGGCGGGCAAGGTAGCGGTGGAAAAGGGCCAGCTGGTGGTCTTCTACGAAGAGAGCGATGAGCGCCAATACCCCGTTCCCGCCACCTCCCGCATCCGCGCGGAGGACGGCGCACGGGTGAAGGCCGGCGACCAGCTCACGGACGGCGCCAGCAACCCCCAGGACATCCTGCGCATCGTGGGCAAGGAAGCGACCCAGCAATACATGGTGGATGAGGTGCAGCGGGTCTACCGCTCCCAGGGCGTCTCTATCAACGATAAGCACATCGAGGTCATCGTCCGCCAGATGCTCCGGAAGGTGCGAGTGGATAACCCCGGCGACACCGAGCTCCTGCCCGGGGAGCTGGTGGACCGCTTCCGGTATGAGGCTATCAACGCCAAATTCCTGGCCGAGGGAGGGGAACCAGCCACGGCCCAGACGGTGCTGCTAGGTGTGACCAAGGCCTCCTTGAACAACGAGAGCTTCCTGGCCGCGGCATCCTTCCAGGAGACAACCAGGGTCCTCACCGAGGCCGCTCTCCAAGGCAGCATCGACCGCCTCTTGGGGCCCAAGGAAAACGT
>SHYM01000055.1 GCA_009692805.1 Dehalococcoidia bacterium
CGACCTGTTGGACCACTTCCGCTCCACCTTCAGCCCCGACAGCCGCATCACCTACGACGCCCTCTTCGAGCGGGTCCGCTCCAGCCCCCTGCTGATCCTGGACGACCTGAGCACCCAGGGCGTCAGCACCTGGGCCCGGGAGAAGCTTTACCAGCTCCTCAACCACCGCTACAACGCCCGCCTGCCCACCGTCATCACCACCGCCTCCGGGCCGGAACAGCTAGACGAGCGGATTAGCTCGCGCCTCAAAGACGGCAGCCTGAGCGTCTTGTGCACCTTGAGCGACGTGCCCGATTACCGGGAGCGCTTCGCGGGCAAGCCCCAGGCCAAACGACGCCGGCCCCCCACATCCGTTTCCTAGCACGACCAGCTTTGTACAAGAAACCGCATTTTCTCGATCACGCTTTTTCCATGAGTATGCCCGCGACCATCGAGTACGCCCGCGACCATCCCCCTGGCCCCCTTCCTAGCCAGGAAGGGGGTAGTTTGAGAGGGAGAGAAGGGGGGCACCCCCTTCGACCCGCGGCAGAGGGAGTACCCCTCTGCACTCCCTCTACTGCCGGCAGCAAGATCGGCGCCTGGCGATACAACAAGGGCTAAGGTCATTTCAAAACCCTCTCCCTTGAAGGGAGAGGGAGGGGTGAGGGTGAAACGACTTGCCAGGACGGGCGCGGGGCTACGGCTCCGGCTCCGCTCCCAGCAGGCCGCGGGCGCGGGCGTAGTCCTGCCTGGTGTTCAGGTTCACCAGGACCAGGGGGGTCTGGAACTCCACCTCGTTTATCTCACCCGCATGGCGCTGCACCACCTCCCGCAGCCCTTGCTGCTCCTCGGTGATAGCCAGGAGCTCGGGCCCCAGGGCAGCGGCGAAGACCGCGGGATGGCCGCGGCGGCCGGCGTGGGAGGCCACCGTCAGGAGGGCTCCCGCCTCGCGGTGGGCGTCAAGGAGTCGCGTCAGGACCCAAGCGGGGCGGGGCTGATCGACCCCCAGGACCAGGACCGCTTGCCAGCCCGGGGTCAGCGCCTCCAGCCCAGCGATCACCGAGGTGCTCTTGCCGCGCCGATAGCGGCGGTTATTGACAGCCCGTAGCCGGGGCTCGTGGCGGGGCAGGAGGGAACGCAGCTCCGGGGCGCGGTGGCCCAGCACCACCGCCACCTCCGCCAGGGGCGCCTGGAGCAGCTGGGCGACCTGGTATTCCAGCAGCGTCCTGCCCTCCCAGGGCAGCAGCGCCTTCAGTTCCCCCATGCGGGTCGACTCCCCGGCCGCCAGCAGCACGGCGGCCGCTCCGGACAGGGGGAGGCCGTGAGCTGTCCGCAACAGCAGTACCGGCCCCTCCGCGCGCGCCCCCTTAGAAGAAGACCGCCTGCGCGAAGAGCGCAGGCGGTCGCCGGAGGAGCGTCCCTGGGCCTCAGCCAAGGGCCGGCGCTTCCGCTCTCTGTACTGACTTTTCCAGCGCCTTCTGGAGCAATCTGCCATCGAGCTTCAGGGAGCCGCCTCCGCCGCCCAGCCTCACCATCTCTACTTCAGCCATGATGCTGAGGGCGATCTCATCAGGGGTGCGGGCGCCGATGTCCAGCCCTACCGGGGCGTGGATCTGCTTCATGCGGGAGAGGGGTACCCCTCCCGCTAGGAGGTGTTCGTAGATAAGCAGGGTCTTGCGCTTGCTGCCCACCAAGCCCACGAAGCCGGCCGGGGAGCGGGCCGCTTCCAGCAGCGCCACGTCGTCCAGCTTGTGGCCGCGGGTGGCCACCACGATGGCGGTGTTAGGGGTGATGTGCATCTGCTTGATGGCCTCCACCAAGTGGGCCACATGGATCTCGTCGGCCTGGGGGAAGCGCTCGCTGTTGGCGTACTCCGGTCGATCGTCGGCTATCACAACCCTGAAGCCCAGGCCCTTGGCCAGGGGGGCAAGCGACCTGGCGATGTGGCCCGCTCCCGCCACCACCAGCTGGGGCGGTGAGGTGAAGCTCTCCACGAAAAGCTCCTCCCCGGAATCAGCCCTCACCAGGGCGCAGCGGCCGTAGGCCATCAGCTCCCGAGCATGCCTGGCCGCCAGGGCGTCGAGCGCCTCACGCCCCAGGGAGCCCGCGCGTGTGCCGTCCTCGCGTATCAGCAAGGAGGCCCCCAGGGGCCCGCCCGCCACGCGGGAGGCGATCGCGACGCCGCGGCCTCCCTCCAGGGCGGCGATGACCTCGCCGGCGTGCTCCAGCAGGGGCCGCTCCCCCAGCACGGGGTCGATCAAGATATCCATCGTGCCGCCGCACACCATGCCCGAAGCGGCGGCCAGCTCATCGCTGAGGACGAACTCCCGCACCGCCGGCTGGCCGCCCTGCTCCAGCACCTGCTTGGCCTCTTGCCACACCTCGGCCTCGACGCAACCCCCGCCCAAGGTTCCCACGATGGTGCCATCGGGCCGCACCAGGAGTTTGGCCCCTGGTTTCTGGGGGGTGGATCCATGGGTGCGCACCAGGGTGCAGAGGACGAAGGGCTGGCGGGAGTGATGGAGCCGTTGGGCCTCGCTGAAGATATCCCTCATGCTAGACTCCCTCCACGCCATTATAAAGGGAACCGGCCCTATTCAATCCGGTCCAGCCGGCCGGTCCGCTTCGCCCAGATGGCGAAGGCCACGAACCCCAGGACGAAGACCGCCAGCCCGGCGACCAAACTCTGGGAGACGCTGTATATCGCCAGGGAGCCGATGGGTAACGCTAGCCAGAAAATAGCCACCGGCCAGTCGCGCTTCGTCGGCTTCGTCGGCCTATCGGGCACAGCAAACCTCCAGCGACCGCAAGCTCACCGCCCGGCTACCGGGGAGGCCGCTGGCTCCTGGACCGGCGCCCGGGGGTGCGAAGCCATGAAGACCGCCTCTGGGGTCATGGGCAGCGCTTTCATCCGGACCCCCACCGCCCGGTAGATGGCGTTAGCGAGGGCGGGGGCGGCTGGGACGATGGGCACCTCCCCTACGCCGCGCACCCCATAGGGCCCATCTGGGGCCGGCGCCTCTATCAGCTCGGTGGCGATGAAGGGCAGGTCCAGGGCGGTGGGCAGCCGGTAGTCCAGCAGGCTGGCGTTCTTTAGGGCGCCGCGGGTCCAGATATAGGCCTCTGTCAAGGCCAAGCCCACGCCTTGCGCGACGCCTCCTTGAATCTGACCTTCCACCTGAGTCGGGTTCACGGCCCGGCCCACATCCTGGAAGGCGGTGTACTTGAGGATGCTGACCTTGCCCGTCTCCCGGTCCACCTCGACGTCCACCACGTGGGCCGCAAAGGCGGGGGCCACGGGCAGCCCGCTCGCCGTGCCGCGCCCCACCACGGGGCCACCCCGCCGCAGGCTAGTCCTCGCCAGCTCCAGGTAGGGGATCCCCTTCTTTTTGCTGCCCCGCAGGTTGAACACGCCGGCCCTGAACTCCACCTCGCCAGCGCCGGCCCCCAACTGCTCCGCGGCCCGCTCCCCGAGCTGCCCCAGGGCATCCTGGCAGGCCTGCTGCACCGCCGCCCCCATCACATAGGTGACGCGGCTGCCCGCCGAAACGTCGGTGTATCCTACGCTGTCGGTGTCCCCCACCCTGACGTGGACCTGGCCCGGCTCCAGGCCGAACTCCTCTGCCGCTATCTGCGCCATGGCGGTGCGGGTGCCCGTCAGGTCCACGCCGCCTAGAACTAGGGTCAGGCTGCCGTCGGCGTTGACCATCAGGTGGCAGGCCGAGCTCAAGGTAGACCCCAGCCAGCACCCGAGCGCCAGACCGCGGCCGCGGGCGTGTCCTCGCTCCTGCTCCAGGGGCCGCGTCCAGCAGGGATGCCTGGCCACCCGGTCCAAGAGCTGCTTCAAGCCCACCGGGGGCAGGGGCCGGCCATCGGCCAGCGATTCCCCGACAGCGATGGCGTTGCGGCGCCGGAACTCCAGGGGGTCCAGCCGCAGCTTTTCCGCTATCCGGTCCATGCTGGACTCAAAGGCGAAGGCGGCTTGCGGTGCCCCAGGAGCGCGGTAGGGCTGGACCCGCGGCTTGTTAGTCACCACGTCGTAGCCGTCGAGCCTAAGGTTAGGCACTCGGTAGGGGCCGAGACCCACGACGCACCCCGCCGCCACCGGCGCGCCGGGGAAAGCGCCGGCATCGTATATCAGCCGTCCCGTCAGGGCGGTCAAGGTGCCATCCTTCTTGGCGCCTACCTTCAGGGTGATGAAAGAGGGGCTGCCCGGGCCGGTGGCCCGCAGCACCTCATCCCGCGTGAGCACCAGCTTCACGGGCCGCCCCGTGCGCCGCGATAACAGCACGCACAGAGGCTCCACCAGAACGTTGATCTTGCCCCCGAAGCCGCCCCCAATCTCCAGCGGGACCACGCGCACCAGGTTTTGGCCTAGCCCCAGGAGCGCGCACAGCTGCAGTTTGATAGTGAAAGCGCCCTGGGTGGTGGTCCACACCGTCGTCCGGCCCCCGGCGTCGACGCTGGCGGCAGCCGCCTGGGGCTCAAGGTATGCCTGATGCACCATGGCGCTCTCATAGGACTCTTCCACTACCACATCCGCCTGGGCGAATCCCGCCTCTACATCCCCCCGTTCGAACTCGATGTGGGCGGCGATGTTGCTCGGCGACCGCCTCTCCCCTGGGTTTTGGATGAAGATATCGTCGTGGACAACGGGGGCTCCGGGCTTCATGGCATCCAGAGCGTTCTCCAGCACCGGCAACGGCTCGTAGTCTACATGGATCAGCTCCAGCGCCTCGGCCGCGGTATAGGGGTCAATGGCCGCGACCGACGCCACCGGCTGCCCCTGAAAGCGCACCTTCTTGCTCGCCAGCACCAGCTCCCGCAGCGCGGCGACATCTATCGACAGCTCGCCGAGCTGGACCGGGCCCTTGGACGCTAAAGGCGGCAGGTCGGCGGCGGTGACCACCGCCAGGACGCCAGGGTGCCGGAGGGCAGCCGCGGTATCGATTCCCTTGATCCGGGCGTGGGCATAGGGGCTGCGGAGCACCTTCGCCCAGAGCATGCCCGGGAGGGTGATATCGGCCCCAAAAGCGGCCTGCCCCGTCACCCGCTCCACGGCGTCCACCCTCTCCGTGCGCTGGCCGATTACCCTGAAGGTCCGCCCGTTGACACGCTGGGGCTGGGCTTTGGGTGTGGGAGGGACAGCCTGGACGGGCGCTTGGGGCGGGGCCTGCGCTGGCTTGGGAGCGCGCTGCTGCTGCGGGGCGGTGGACTTCTTGGGCGGCGTCTGCGCCTGCCTGGGAGCGCTTTGCTGCCGCGGGGTGATGGACTTCTTGGGCGGCGTCTGCGCCTGCTTGGGAGCGCTCTGCTGCCTCGGGGCGATGGACTTCTTGGGCGGCGTCTGCGCCCGCTTGGGAGTGCTCTGCTGCTGGCGGGTGGCGGCGCTGGGGGCCCGCGCCACGCTCCCAGGCGCCTTGGTCGCGGCGGGCTTCTTGGGCGGCGCCTGCGCCCGCTTGGGGGCCACGGACCCTCGCTTAAGCGGCGGGCCAAACTGGCGTGTCTTGGTAGAAGTGGCCACGGTTTCCACCTAGTCGTGCGCGAGAATTAGCCCTCGGCCTGGGGAGGCGTTTGGCCCCGGGCCGCCCGCTGGATGGCGCGGACGATCTTGTCGTAGCCGGTGCAGCGGCAGAGGTTACCGGCGATGGCTCCCCTGATCTCGCGTTCCGTCGGCCGGCGGTGGCGGTCCAGGAACGAGCGCGCCATCATCAATAGCCCCGGCGTGCAGAACCCGCACTGCAGCCCACCCTCTTCAATCAAGGCCCGCTGCAAGGGGTCTAAACGCCCTCCCTCAGCCAACCCTTCGACGGTCATTACCCGCGCGCCCTGCGCCTCCACCGCCAGCACCAGGCACGAGTAGGCGGGCTCACCATCCAGCCAGACGGTGCAGGCGCCACAGTTCCCGTTGCCGCAACCCTCCTTGGTCCCCGTGAGGCCAAGGTAGTCACGCACGGCCTCCAGCAGCGTCGCCCTGGTGTCCACGTAGAGGACGCGCTCCTCCCCGTTGAGGGTGAAGGTGAGCGGCTGTTTCATCGGCTCACCTGGGTCCCCGCTTGAGGGCCTCGAGGCACTGCTCCAGGGTGCGACGGGTAAGGACTTTCACCAGCTCACGGCGGTACTCAGCCCCACCCCGGATGTCGGTGATGGGCTTGGCCATCTTGGCAGCCAGCTCCCCCGCCTCTTCCAGAGCCTTGGCATCCAGGGGACGTCCCTGCAAGGCGGCCTCCGCCTCGGGGGCGCGCGAGGGCTGCGGGGCCACCGCCGCGAGGGCGATCCTGGCCTCCTGACACTGGCGGCCGCCATCGAGCACGACGAGACTCGCCACGCCGGCGACGGCTATATCCATCTCACTCCGAGGTATGAAGCGCATGTAGGAGGCAGCGCTAAACTTGGGCGGCGGCGGCACGACCACCTCCACCAGCAACTCGTCCCTGGCCAGGATGGTCCTCCCTGGGCCCCGGAAGAAGCTCTCCAGCGCCACCTCGCGCTGGCCGCGGCCCCCCGCGATGAAGGCGCGGGCGTCCAGGCAGAGCAGGGGCGGCACGGTATCGGCCGAAGGGGAGGCGTTGCAGATGTTGCCCCCCACGGTCGCCCGGTTCTGGATTTGGATAGACCCCACCAGGGCGCACGCCTGGGCCAGGGCGGGAAAGTAGCGGCGCACCTGGGGATGGGAGGCGATGACGCTGCAAGAGACGGCGGCGCCAAGGCGCAGGCCCATGCCGGGGTCGTACTCCAGGCGGCGCAGCTCCGAGATCCGCTTCACGTCCAGCACCATGGTCGGGCGCTTGCGTCCCTCCCGGACCTGGGGCACAAGGTCGGTCCCGCCTGCCAGAGGCCGTACCTCGCCCTTGGCCTCCGCCAGTAGCTTTAGGGCTTCGCTCAGAGTAGTAGGAGCCCGGTATTCGAAGGCTCGCACGCGCCCTCTGCCTGACGAAAATCGTCCGGTCGTCCCCGCAGGCGGACGAGCCGAGCGTGGCACCATTGTAACATAACGTGCTCTCAGCGGCAGGAGCAGCATCCGGGGCTGCTATAATCGGTGCTGATTAACAGATGAGGAGTCTGAGCATGGACCTGGGGACCAAAGACGTCATCTTCGACCTGGACGGCGCGGTAGCGGTGCTGCGTTTCAACCGGCCAGAGAGCCTCAACGCGGTCAACGAGGGCATCGGACTGGGCATCATGAAGGCGGTAGAGTACGCGCGCAAGGAACGCTCTATTAACGTCTTGGTGGTGACGGGCGAGGGCCGTGGCTTCTGCGCGGGCGCCGACCTGGGCGGAGGGAAAACGCATCTGGGCAACCCGGAGGACCTCCAGACCTTCGCCCATCTTCCGGGCGCCCAGGGCCTGACCCTGCTGCGGCTGGAGAAGCCCGTCATCGGGGCCATCAACGGCGTCGCCGCTGGCATGGGGTTCTCCCTCGCCCTGGCCTGCGATATCCGCATCGCGGCCCAGTCTGCCCGCTTCACCTCGATCTTCATCAAGCGCGGCCTTGGCCCTGACAACGCGATCTCCTTCCTCCTCCCCCGCCTCATCGGCGCCCCTCGCGCCTGCGAGCTCATGTTCACGGGCGACATCATCGGGGCCGATCAGGCCCTGGCTTACGGCATCGTCAACCGCGTCGTGCCCGACGACAAGCTCATGGAGGAGACCATGGCCCTGGCGCGGCGCGTCGCCGCCGGGCCCAGCATCGCCTTGCAGCTCACCAAGCAGTCCATCTACAGGGGGCTCGTCAACGACGCCGAGGAGCAGGTGAAGCTGGAGTACATGCACCAGCACATCTTGCGCGGGACAGCCGACCACCGCGAGGGGGTGAAGGCTTTCCAGGAGCGCCGGGAGCCCAACTTCCAGGGACACTAGGCCCTAGAGGCGTGGCGCCAGAGCGCGCTCAGGGGGCCGTGAGTACGGCCAGGATGCGCTCATAATGGTCGCCGAAAAGAGGGTCTATCTCGCGATGCCGCAGCCGCCTCTGGCCATCGATGATGACGTAGCCCATGGCCGCCATCGCCTCCCTGCCAAAGTGGACCCCCATCCCATAGGCGTCGGCGACCTTCAGATCGGGGTCGCTGAGCAGCGGAAAAGCGCCTCTCAGCAGGCTGTTCATCTTCACTGACTCTGAGGGCGGGTCGATGCTGATGGCCAACACCGCCGCCTCCCGCTTCAGCTCTTCGCTGCGCTTGGCCAGCTCACCGAGCTGGCTCCGGCAGCCACCTCAAAAATATCCCATGTAGTAGACCAGCAGCACCTTCGGCCCGGCGTAGTCGGCCAGGGAATAGGACCGGCCGGCGTGATCGGCGAGCGCGAAGCCGGGCGCCCGCTCACCCAGAGCCACGGCGCGAGGGGCGGTCGGCCTGGCGGCAGGCGTGGGAGTGGCTGAGGCACCACCACAGGATAGGACTAGGAGCGCGGCCGCCGCTGCCACAGCGAGGGCCCGCCCGGCGCCCGTTCCGAACACCTGCCACTGGCCTGGCTTCAGCGCCCGCCTCCCTGCTGCCGCTCCCGCCACCCCCTCGCAGCGCCGGGTCACAGGTGGCTTGACGTTCTTCACAGATAGCCCCCCATTCTCACTGGCCCGCTTGTGCGATGACCTTCGCCTGCCACTCCCTCTGTTCAGACGTCCACCAGGTCTTGATGTAGGCCAGGACCACCCTCACGTCCTCCTCCGTCAGCGTAGCCTTGAAGGCCGGCATCTTCTGGCTTTCGACGGAGAAGGAGAAGCCGTTGAGAACGATTTCAATCAGCTGCTGGTCGGGGTGGTGCCAGGTGTGGCCGTTGGCGTTGTGCCTAGGCGGGATGTCCTTGAGCTTGCCGCCGGTGGCCCCACCGTGGCACTGGGCGCAGTACTGGGTGTACAGAACGCGGCCGCGCCCCTCCTCGGCAGTGAGCGCGAGCTCAGGGCCCGCCCCGGCGCAGGCCGACCAGCCCACCCATGCCCCGAGGAGGGTGACCAGCCCAATAAAGATGGCCCGGGCCAGCCCATGGGAACCGTGGCCGACTGTTCCCTCGTCCGTAAGAGCATCCTCCCGTATTGGCATCGTCCTTCAGCTAGCGACCCGCGCCTGGGGCTGGGCCTTGCCAAAACGAGGCCGCAGGTAGAGCAGCGCGCCGATTGCGCCCGCCAGGACAACCACTGAA
The DNA here is from genome assembly GCA_009692805.1 of Dehalococcoidia bacterium. GTDB lineage: Bacteria > Chloroflexota > Dehalococcoidia > SHYM01 > SHYM01 > SHYM01. Next base: position 9,112 of record SHYM01000055.1, read on the forward strand.
ATCCATCCCTGCTGGCTGAGACCTAGGCCATAGCTGTTGCTATCTAGCCGCAGGGGCGAAAAAGCCAGCCTTACGATGGCGTAGAGGGCCGCGTAAAGGGCGAACAGGGTCCCCTCGGGCCGCAGCCTGCCACGCCCCAGCCAGAGCAGCCCGAACAGCGCCAGGTCGGCCAGCATCTCGTAGCCCACGGCGGGGTGCGACGGCGGCATGCCGACCCCAGGGCTGGCCGGGTGGGTATAGACCACCGCCCAGGGTAGGTCGCTGGGGGTGCTGAAGTGCTCCCCGTTGATCAGGTCGCCGATGCGGCCCACGCCCTGGGCCAGCAGTAAACCCGGCGCGGAGAGGTCCAGGAGCCGGCGCACTGGATACCGCTTCCAGAGCGCGTAGGCCGCTCCCGCCAGCACACCACCGGCGATCGCTCCGTAAACAGCGATGCCGCCGTTCCAGACCGCCACAATCTGACCGGGGTTCGCCGAATAGAAACCCCAGTTGTCCATGACGTGGACCAAGCGGGCGCCCACGATCCCGCCGGGGATGGCCCACATGGCCACGGACGAGACCACGTTACCTTCGAGTCCGGCCTGCTTTCCCCAACGGTCAATCAGGTATACCGCCAGGACTATCGACAGCGCGGTGATCAGCGAGTGCCAGGTGACCATCAGCCCACCGAGGTGGAGCAGGTCAGGTGAAAGGCCGATACGAATCAACGCAGGCAAGCCTCCTGGGAACACACTCGAGGACAGCCGCCAGAGGACAGCCGCGGGAAGCTAGGCTTTAGGAGACGGTTTGGACAGGTGGAGCGGGCCGTACCATAAACGGGGAGGGCCACCATTAAGAGGTGGCCCCACCCGTTTCCTGGCGGTACAGGCCCTACTTCTTCGGCTTGACCAGCTTGGGTGTCATCAGGCTGCCGTCCCACCAGTTGGTATAAGCGCCGCCATACGGGGCATCGCGGTCCTCTAGGGCCGCCTTGAGCCCCTTGCTGCGAGCAATCTCTCCGAATCTGATCCCGGCCTCTGTCCGGCCGGCTATGGCGTCGAACTCGTCGGCTGTGCGCACCATGGCGTCCACGCCCATGATCTCGTACCAGCGGTTGATGCACTGCTTATGGGACTGGAGCAAGGTGGTCGGCAGGATGGCGATGCGGCTGGCCAGCCGTTCCACCGTCTCGTCCAGCTTCTCCTCCGGCACCGAGCGGTTGAT
>SHYM01000056.1 GCA_009692805.1 Dehalococcoidia bacterium
GAACTACGCCGGCCGGCCGACGCCGCTGACCTACGCCGCCCGCCTCACCGCTCACTGCGGGGGGGCGCGCATCTACTTGAAACGGGAGGACCTGGCCCACACCGGCGCTCACAAGATCAACAACGCCCTGGGCCAGGGGCTCCTGGCGCAGCGGCTGGGCAAGGGGCGCGTCATCGCCGAGACCGGCGCCGGCCAGCACGGGGTAGCCACCGCTACGGTCTGCGCCAAGCTGGGCCTGGAGTGCGTGGTCTACATGGGCGAAGAGGACACCCGCCGCCAGGCGGTCAACGTCTTCCGCATGCGGCTGCTGGGCGCCGACCTGCGCACCGTGACCTCCGGCTCCCGCACCCTGAAGGACGCCATCAACGAGGCGATCCGCGACTGGGTCACCAACGTGGAGAACACCTACTATCTCCTGGGCAGCGCCGTGGGGCCTCACCCCTACCCCGTCCTGGTGCGGGACTTCCAGTCCGTCATCGGCTCCGAGGCCCGCCAGCAGATGCTGGAGCAGGTGGGCCGCCTGCCCGACTACGCCGTCGCCTGCGTGGGGGGAGGCTCCAACGCCATCGGCCTCTTTCACCCCTTCCTGGATGACCCGGTGCAGCTCATCGGCGTCGAGGCGGCGGGCCGCGGCCTGGCGACGGGCCAGCATGCCGCCAGCCTGACGGCGGGGCGCCCCGGCGTCCTCCACGGCACTCGCTCCTACCTGCTCCAGGACGCCGACGGCCAGATCAGCGACACCTATAGCATCGCCGCCGGCTTGGACTACCCAGGCGTGGGGCCCGAGCACTCTTATCTCAAAGACAGCGGGCGCGCCACCTACACCACCGCCACCGACGCCCAGGCCCTGGAGGCCTTCCAGCTCCTCAGCCGCACCGAAGGCATCCTCCCCGCCCTGGAGCCCGCCCACGCCCTAGCCCACGTTTGCACCATGGCCGCGAGGCTGCCCTCCACCGCCACCATACTGGTCTGCCTCTCCGGGCGGGGCGACAAGGACATCGACACCGTCGCCAAGGCCCTGGCCGCGCGGGGCGGCCCATGACCACACCAGCGGGCGGTTTTCCCTGGGGCTTTGCAACTTTGTACTAGGATGGGCATCCTGCCCGGCAGAGGGAGTGCAGAGGGACCCTCCCTCTGCCGGGGATGGAAGGGGGTGTCCCCCTTCCATCCCTTTCAGACTACCCCCTTCACCTAAGCCTCGCAACCGTCCGCAACCACATCCAGAGCATCCTCAGCAAGCTGGGGGTGCACACGGCCCTGGAAGCCGTCGCCTTCAGCACCAAGCACGGCCTGCTCTAAAATCACCGCGCGCCCACCTTCTAGAAAACGCACCCGGCCAGCGGGCGCCTGCTAGACTTGCACGCTCATCCGCAGTCACCCCACGGCCCCCGCAGTCGCCGCAAGGATAGACAAGCAGCCCCAGGGGACAATGGACCGTGCTCAGGGCCACGCGAAAGCGTCGGTCACCCTGAGCGAAGCCAATGGTCTGGCTTGCGTCCAGATTCTTCGCCGGGCTTAGCACGACATTCCGGGCGAAGCCGGAACATCCCCAGACACTGGCGGAGAGGGGTTGCAGGTGAGGCTAGCGCGGCAGCCCCAGGCCGCGGGTGGCGATGATGTTCCGCATCACCTCGGAAGTCCCCCCACGGATGGTGTCGGAGAGGGCGCTCAGGAAGGTGCGCTCCACCGACCCCTCGAAGGGCGCCCAGGCGCTCTGGGCCTCCAGTTGCCCGTAGGGGCCCAGCACCTGCATCAACAGACCCGTCACCCGCTGGCTCAGCTCGCTGCCGAAGACCTTGGCCTGGCTGGCCTCATAGTTCGGCACCTTGCCCTGGCTCATCATCCAGGCTACCCGATAGGAGAGCAGGCGTCCCACCTGGAACTCCAGCGCCATCTCCGCCAGGCGGTGGCGGATAGCGTCGGTGACGTTGAGGCTGGCGCCATCCGCCTTACCGCGCCTGGCGTACTTGAGGACGCGGTTGAACAACAGCTCATTCTCGATGACCCGCTCGATGCCGGCGCGCTCGAAGTCCAGGTTGCTGGCGACCACGTACCAGCCCTGGTTCAGCCCTCCCACCAGGTTGCGCTGGGGCACCCGGACGTGGTCGAAGAAGACCTCGTTGAACTCATGGCTGTTCATCAGGTTATACAGGGGACGCACGATGATGCCGGGGCTCTTCATATCCACGATGAGGACGCTGACGCCCTTGTGCTTCGGCGCGTCGGGGTCGGTGCGCACCGCCAGCCAGCAGTGGGTGGCGTTATGAGCGCCGCTGGTCCAGATTTTCTGCCCACTTACCACGAAGTCATCGCCGTCGGCCACGGCGCGGGTCTGGACGCCGGCCAGGTCGGAGCCGGCGCCGGGCTCGCTGTAGCCGATGCAGAAGCAGACGTCGCCACCGATGATGGCGGGGAGGAGATCCCTCTTCTGCTCCTCGGTGCCGACCATGATGATGGAGGGACCCATCTGGCGCTCGGCCGTGAAGTGCCAGCCCGTGGGCGCCCGCCAGTATGTCATCTCCTCGTTGTAGACCAGCCGCTCGATGTGGCCCAGACCCTGGCCGCCGAACTCCTTGGGCCAGGCCAGGCCGACCCAGCCCCTGCGGGACAGCTTTTTGGAGAACTCCTGGCTGTACCGGCCGCCGGTGACGCCGCCGCGGTCGACCGACCGCGCCTCGAGGTCGCCCAGCTCCGCGCGCAGGAAATCGCGGAGCTCTTGGCGGAAGGCCTCCTGGGCGGGCGTGAAGCGGAATTCCATTGGCTAGCTCCTTGCGGCGCGCTCCCGCTCGTGGCGAGCCTGTCGAACCATGAGCGGGGCTGGGGCTAGCTTGCTCCCCTTCGACAGGCCCAGGGCGAACTGGGCGGGCCGCGTTATTTGTCTAGGGTGGCCTGGACACTGAGTTGGACGTTGCCCTTGAGGGCTTGGGAGATGGGGCAGCCGTCGCGGGCGGCCTCGGCGGCCTTCTGGAAGGCGGCGGCGTCGATGCCGGCCACCTTGCCCTTCACCGTCAGGGCGCTGGAGACGACCTTCCAGCCCGCCTCGACCTTTTCGAAGGTGACGGTGGCGCTGACTTGCAGGTGCTGAGGCGGCGTGCCCGCGCGCCCCAGGCCGGCGGAGAAGGCCATGGCGAAGCAACTGGCGTGGGCGGCGGCGACCAGCTCCTCGGGGCTGGTGCGCCCGTCGGCGGCCTCGGTGCGGGAGCCCCAGGTAACGGGCAGGGCCTTGAAGGCCTTGCTAGTGCTGGCGCTGACCTCGCCCTTGCCGGAGGCCAGATCGCCATTCCAGGTGACATCGGCGCGACGGACTGCTTGCATGAAAGTTCCTCCTCAGCGCTGTTGGATTCGAGTTAGCCCAGGTGGGCTGACGCCTAATCCTACTACAGACGCTGGGCTGATGCTACGGGCACGCCGGGGTTCGCGGAACGGCTCCGCCATCAGATGGCCAGTTCAAGCCCTTCCAATGTGAAGTCCCGTGGAAGCTCCCAGCCCTCCTCTTCTCGACCCTCCAGGCAAAGGAGGGCAGCCTCGCAGATGTTGGCCAGGGCCTCTTCACGTGTCTTGCCTTGGGAGATGCACCGGGGATGACAGGAACTCGGGCAACGATAAAGCCATCCTCGCCTTGAGTTAGGAGCACCGGGAGCCGGATTGTCTTCATTGTCACCTCTGCTGGTATTGGCTGCCCCGCCTGGATTCGAACCAGGGCTAAAGGATTCAAAGTCCTCTGTGCTACCGCTACACCACGGGGCACCCGGCCCGGAATCGGGGCCAAGAGAATACTATCACGGCCGGCGGCGCCGAGACCTTACCCCAGGTGCTCTGACCCACCCTCCCCCTGAGACGCCGCACGCCGCCGGGTCTATACTGATTGCGATATGTCCGACAAAAGCGCCCTGCGCTCCCTGGCACAGCCCCTGGCCGACGATCTGATGCGCGAGTTCCACCGCGCCCGCGTCACCGTGGACACGGAGTCGCCTCCGGAGCACGAGGACGCCTACTTGTGGGTGGAGCTGGACGGCAGTGACCACGAGGAGCTTCGGGAGCTCTGGCGCCTCGCCGTTCTGGGCTGCCAGCGCCTCAACGAGGAGCACGATATCCTGGTGGTGGCCAGGCTGCGCCGCGGCCCCGCCGAGCCATCGGAAGACAGCGAGGACTACGCCGGGGGCGAGGCCCAGTATTGGCAGCGCTGACCGCTAGCTTGCCCGGCGCTGCCGGTGCGCGTACCATGCTGGTGAGCGAGTACGCCGGGGCTGGCGAGCGCGCCAGGCCTGTTAGGGCCATAAGAGTCGTAACAGGATAGAGCCGTGAGGAACCTGGAGGCCCACACCAGGCTGCCCCCCAATGAGGTCATGAAGCGAGGGCTGGAGTTCTTCGGCCCCCAGGGGCTGGGCCTGAAGATCAGGCAGCGCCAGCTCACCAGAGTAGAGTTTGAAGGTGGCGGTGGCGACGTGACGATCAGCGTGCTGTTGGACCTGGAGCACGAGGGGACCACCGTGGATGTCATCGCGCGGGAATGGGACCGCAAGGCGGAGGACTTCCTGGCCTCCCTTCCCCCTCCGCGCGGGCGTTGGGCGCGCCGGCTGCCCCTTGTGGGTCGGTTCCTATGACCGGCCCGCGCCGCCGCCCCCTCATCGCCGTCACCCTGGGCGATCCCGCCGGCATCGGGCCCGAGGTCGTGGTGAAGGCCCTGGCGGCCGCCGCAAAACGGCGCTCCCGCCGGCCCTATATCCCCGTCGTCATCGGCTCCGCGGCCGTGGTCCAGAACGCCGTGGACCTGGCGCAGCTCAAGCTCCAGGTGCGCCCCATCGAGGCGGTAGGCCACGCCGAGGGCCGTCCCGGAGTGTTGGATATCCTGGAGATGCAGAACCTGGACCTCAGGCGCGCTCCTCCAGGGCGCGCCTCGGCGGCCGCGGGGGCAGCCTGCATGGAGTGGGCCACCAAGGCCGCCCAGCTCTGCCTCGACCGCCATGTAGCGGCGATGGTGACAGCGCCCATCAACAAGCAGGCCACCCGCATGGGCGGCTTCGAGGACGTGGGCCACCAGGAGCTACTGCAGCGGCTCAGCGGCGCCCAGGACGTGGCGACCATGCTCCTGACGCCGGGGCTGCGCGTCGTCCACCTTACCACCCACCGCTCCCTGCGGCGCGCCTGCGAGGCGGTGACGCGGCCCAACATCGTGGCGAAACTGCGCCTGATAGGCGGGTGCTTCCGAGAATGGGGCTTTGCCCACCCCCGCATCGCCGTGGCCGCCCTCAACCCCCACGCTAGCGACGGCGGAACCATCGGCGACGAGGAGGCGCGGGAGATCGAGCCCGCCGTCGCCGAGGCGCAGAAGCTGGGCATAGACGCCCGCGGCCCTCATCCCGCGGACTCCGTCTTCAACCGCGCTATCGCCGGCGAGTTCGACGTGGTGCTGGCCCTTTACCACGACCAGGGCCACATCCCCATCAAGGTCCACGACTTCCACCACAGCGCCAGCGTGAACCTGGGCCTGCCCTTCTTACGCACCTCGGTGGACCACGGCACCGCCTACGACATCGCCTGGAAGGGGGTGGCCGACGCCACCAGCATGGAGGCGGCCCTGGACCTAGCGGTTTCGCTGGTCACGAAGGGGAAGCTGCCCTAGGCCTGGATTCCTGAGGTGGCAGCGAGTAAGATTGGGTGTAGATTTTTCGCGCAGAGGTTTCACAATGGCAGACCCATCGGACTACCCAGCGCTCCAGGGGGGCTGGAAGAAGATCACGGGCTACCTGGGGCCTGTGGCCGACGAGGCCGGGTACTACCTGGCTGAGACCGACGATAAGCTGGGGCTGTTCCAGCACACTGGCAGCGGCGGCGTCCTGACCATGAGCCACCGCCCCTTGGGCCAGGTGGACAAGACGCGCGGCAAGCGCGATGTCCTCATCAAGAATTTGCTGGGCCTGGTCAAGGGCGCGCCCCTGACGGAATAGCCCTGGCGGGCAACGCCAGCGAAAGGGGCGGGCATGCCCGATCAACACCTCCTCTTCGACCTGAGCAAGGGCGTCGCCACCATCACCCTGAACCGTCCCGAGCGGCTCAACGCCTTCACTGGGCAGATGCATCGGGAGCTGGTCGAGGCCCTGGTCCGCTGCCGCGACGACAGCCAGGTGCGCTGCCTGATGATCACGGGCGCGGGCCGCGGCTTCTGCGCCGGGCAGGACGTCAAAGACCGCTCGGCAGCGGGCGAGACAGACAACCGCGCCGCCTCGGTTGGGCGCATCCTCAACCGCCAGTTCGACCTCTTCCCGGACATCATGCGTCAGATGGCGAAGCCCATCATCGCCGCTGTCAACGGCGCCGCCGTGGGCCAAGGGTTATCCCTGGCCATCGCCGCCGACATCATCATCGCCTCCACGACGGCGCGCTTCGGGGCGGTCTGGCCCCTGCGCGGCATCCCGCCCGAGTCGGCGGGGGCCTACAACCTGGTCCGTATGGTCGGGCCCCAGCGGGCCTGCGAGCTCATCTTCACCGGGCGCATCATAGAGGCCGCCGAGGCCAAGGAGATCGGCCTGGTAGTCCGCGTCGTCCCCGCCGAGCAGCTAATGGCCATCACCAAGGAACTGGCGACCAGCATCGCCAAGGGGGCCCCGGTGGCCCTGGGCATCGCCAAGCGCCAGATCTACCAGGCCTGGACCATGGATATGCCAACCTTCCGGGAGTTCGAGAGCTACGGGCTGGACTACTCCTTCAAAACGGAGGACCGTGAGGAGGGCATCAGATCCTTCCTGGAGAAGCGCGAGCCCAAGTTCAAGGGGCGCTGAGGAGGCCGGCCCATGGGCCAGCGGCTGGAGGGCTTCCTGACCCAGTTCCAGAAGGACATGGGCTACTATCTGGAAGAGGACGAGGGGTCCGTCACGCTTTTCAAGTACACCATGGGGGAGATGGACGAGAGCGGCAAGAAGCTGACCAACAGCGTCTACAACCCCGTGCCCATCGCCATCGTGCCCAAGGGCACAACCCCCAAGGAGCATCTCATCCGCAAGCTGCTCATGATGGCGCAGAAGTAGATTCATTCCCTTAGGGGACACCCGGCTTTGCACGAAAAGCCGCATTTGCTCCGCTCAGCCTCTCTCCGTGAATATGCCCGCGACCATCCCCCTGGCCCCCTTCCTAGCCAGGAAGGGGGTAGTCGAAAGGGAGAGAAGAGGGACACCCCCTTCGACCCCCGGCAGAGGGAGGCCCCTCTGCACTCCCTCATTTGGCGGCAGGATACCCTTTTCGTGCAAAGCTAGGGACACCCTAGAACCCCGGGTAAGGGGACTCGCCCCTTACCAATCCCCCAGGAGCTCTGCAACCAGACCGCCGACTCAGGACACTAGGGCAGTGGCGACTTACGTCGCAGCATCTCCTAAAGTAAACCTCGCAGGGCTTGCAGCACCTCCGCCGCGTGGCCGGCGGGCTTCACCTTGGCCCAGACCTTCGCTATCTTCCCCTGCCCGTCTATGAGGAAAGTGGTGCGCTCGGTGCCCATCACCTTCCTGCCGTACATGTTTTTTTCCTTGTAGACATCGTAGGCCTGGACGAGCTGCTTGTCGGTGTCGCACAGGAGGGTGAAGGGGAGGCCATGCTTCTCGCGGAAGCGGCGCTGGGCCTGTTGGGTATCGGTGCTAGCGCCCAGCATGATGGCCCCGGCCTTCTGGAATTGCGAGAAGGCGTCACGAAACTCGTGCGCTTCGGTGGTTCAGCCAGGAGTGTCGGCCCTGGGGAAGAAGTAGAGGACCACGGGCTGGCCGCGGAAGTCTTTTAAGGACACGGGCTTGCCATCGGCGTCGAGTACGGTGAAATCGGGGGCCTGCTGGCCCTCGCGCAGGCTGGTCGGCATCGGGGTCACCTCCCATCACAGCCTTTGGGTCGACTCTATAGTCCGTAAGTGTCTATCAGCCGCTGAAGCCCTTCTCTGCCGAGGCCCGTCTGTCTCACGCTAAGGATGGCCGCAAGTGTCCCGGGAGGCAGTGAGTCTGGCTTATCCTGGACCACAGTTGAGCGGGGGGACCCTTCGCCGGGGAGGTGCTTGACGAGGACTACGTGACTGCCACGGCCACTACGAGAATGCCACCCGTCCCCTTCCAGCAAGCGTATTAACTGTTGACCAGTGATCTGCACGGCTAATGTCTATCTCGCAATCACTGGTTGCCGCCAAGCAGCTCCTCTGGAGGAGGCAGGTCTTGTTGGCAGGGTGGCAGGTCGAACGCCGTGATCCTCGAGGAACTCGCGTATGAAGCCCATTTTCTCGATCTCGGTAAGCTGGAGTAGTATGGCCTCGCCAAGTTCCTTGCGGGCTTCCTCCAAGGTATCTGCATATACGGCTGTGCCGAGCTCCAGACATTCCGCCTGCCAGCGGGCCTTCCCTTTGTGCTCTCGCTGATAGTCGAGGGTTACGTTGATCTCCTCGACAGGGTTCTGATCCTCGAAGCGGTACAGGGCATGAGTTTCTCTGAGGCCGCCGCTCATGATGCTATTCCCCTCCTTCGCGCGTAGAGCCTTCTTGCTCCCCCATTGTAGTCTGGAAGTTAGCTCTTCTTTTCCCGTGGCTCCACACGCGCCTCCAGGGCCGCTGCGTGGCCTTGTAGTCCTTCGGCGCGGGCGATGACGGCGCCGGGCTTGGCCAGGGCGCGGCTGGTGGCCTCGTCGAGCCCGATGACGCTCATGCGGCGCAGGAAGGTCTCGACGCCCAGGGGGGAGCTGAAGCGGGCGGTGCCGCCAGTGGGCAGCACGTGGCTGGGCCCGGCGATGTAGTCGCCCAGGGCTTCCCCGGAGGCCTCCCCCAGGAAGACGGCGCCGGCGTGGCGCACCTTCTCCAGGTGGGACCAGGGGTCGCGCAGCAGCAGGGCCAGGTGCTCGGGCGCGTAGCTGTTGGCCAGCTCGAACGCTCGCTCCAGGGAGTCCACCACCACCACGGCGCCCTGGCCCTCCACGGCGGCGGCGGCGATCTCCCGGCGCTCCATCCGCGCGAGCTGCTCCTCCACCTGGCGCGCCACGGCCTGCGCCACCTTCAGAGAGGTAGTGATGAGGATGGGCGAGGCCAGGGCGTCGTGCTCCGCCTGGGCCAGCAGGTCGCGGGCGCAGAGGGCAGCGTCCACGGAGTCGTCAGCGATGAGCAGGGTCTCGGTGGGGCCGAAGAGGCCGTCGATGTCCACGGTGCCGAAGACCATCTTCTTGGCCAGGGTGACGAAGATATTGCCGGGCCCGCAGACCTTGTCCACCCTGGGCACCGACTCGGTGCCGTAGGCCAGGGCCGCGATCGCCTGCGCGCCGCCCAGGGCGAAGACCCGGTCCACGCCAGCCAGGGCCGCCGCGGCGAGCGTGACCGGCGGCACCTTTCCGTCGCGTCCAGGAGGCGTCGCCAGGATGATCTCGCGGACGCCCGCGACCCGGGCGGGGATCGCCGACATCAGCACCGTGGAGGGATAGCGGGCGCTACC
>SHYM01000003.1 GCA_009692805.1 Dehalococcoidia bacterium
ATGCGTCAGGGGCCGCAGCCGCGTCCCCTCGCCACCAGCCAGTATGAGCGCTTGCGTGATACTCACAGCTGCCAAGTCTAGGTCCCACCCTCCCAGCTCCCCAGGTAGCGGCGCTGCTCCGGTGTGAGCGTGTCGATGGCGACCCCCAGGGCGCGGAGCTTGAGCGTTCCCACTTCCTGGTCCAACTCCTTGGGCACAGGGTACACCTTGGGCTCAAGTTGGCCCCGGCTCTTCGCCAGGTGCTCCGCTGCCAGGGCCTGATTGGCGAAGCTCATATCCATGACGCTGGCCGGATGGCCCTCCGCCGCCGCCAGGTTGACCAGCCGCCCGTCGGCAAGGAGATGGATGCGCCGGCCGCCCGGCAGGGTGTACTCGTCCACCAGGTCCCGCACCCGCCGCTTGCGCTCCGCCAGGTCATCCAGGGCCTTAATGTTGATCTCCACGTTGAAGTGGCCGCTGTTGGCGAGGATCGCCCCGTCCTTCATCGCCTGGAGGTGCTCGATGTTGATGGCGTTGACACCGCCGGTAACAGTGATGAAGATATCGCCCACTCGGGCGGCCTCGATCATGGGCATCACCTGGAAGCCATCCATCACAGCCTCCAGGGCGGGGATGGGGGCAATCTCCGTGACGATGACCTGGGCACCCATGCCCCGCGCCCGCAGCGCCACCCCCCGACCGCACCAGCCGTAGCCGGCGACGACGACGCGCTTGCCGGCCCACAGCACGTTGGTGGCCCGCGTGATGCCGTCCAGGGTGGACTGGCCGGTGCCGTAGCGGTTGTCGAACAGGTGCTTGGTGTCGGCCTCGTTCACGGCGATGATGGGGTAGCGCAGCCGCCCCGCGGCGGCCAGGCTGCGCAGCCGGACCACGCCCGTCGTCGTCTCCTCGGTTCCCCCCAGGACGCCCGGCAGCAGCTCCTTGCGCCCCTTGTGCAGGGTCGCCACCAGGTCTGCCCCATCGTCCATGGTCAGGTGGGGGGCGCAGTCCAGGGCCTGGTTGATGTGCCGGTAGTAGGTGGCGTTGTCCTCCCCTTTCCGGGCGTAGACTGGTATCTGGTGCAGGGCCACTAGGGCGGCGGCCACGTCGTCCTGGGTGCTGAGGGGGTTGCTGGCGCAGAGGACGAGCTCGGCGCCGCCTGCCTGTAAGGCCAGCGCCAGGTTGGCGGTCTCGGTGGTCACGTGGAGGCAGGCGGCGACGCGCAGGCCCGCCAGGGGTCGCTGCCGCCGGAAGCGCTCCGCGATCAGGCGAGTCACCGGCATCTCCCGCGCCGCCCACTCGATGCGGAGCTGCCCCTCCGCGGCCTGCGAGAGGTCCTTCACGTCGTGCCGTATGGCCGCGGCTTTTGCCGCTCGCAATTTCTTCGTCGCTGGCATGGCCCCTCATCGGCTGGCGTGGCGTGGTCTACAGGTGAGGGATTGTAACAGATTCCGCCTGCCGGTTCAGGCGGCTTCATCAGGGGAGAGCCTGAGAGCCACCGGACATGCCGCCTCCGGCGCCCAGCGCCTGGAGCGCAGCCTCGACATTGTCCGCGATAGGGCGCGCCGTGTCCACCACCAGGTGGAGCGAGTCCGAGCGCACGGGGTCGAAGTCCTGTTCCTGTGCCGCCAGTATCTCCGGCCGGCCGTCGGATGGCACCGGCGCTCCCGCTACCCGACGCCGCAACCGCTCCAGCGCCAGTTCGCGCGGGCAGACCACCTCCAAGGCCCAGAACTGAGCCCCCAGCTCCTGGGCCAGGAGGCGGGGGCCCTCCCGCCAGGCCTGCTTGCGGTAGGAGGCGTCCAGCACCACGGAGCGCCCCGCCTCCAGGTGCTCCCGCGCCCGCTCCAGCAGGGCGTCGTAGGTACGCGCCGTCGCCTCCGGGGCGTAGAGCCCCTGGCCCCAGGGCTCGTAGCGGCGTTCGGCGGGGCCTAGCCCGGCCAGCTCCTTGCGGAGGGCGTCGGAGCTGATGACGGCCGCGTCCAGGCGTGCGCCCAGCGCCTCCGCAACGGTGGTCTTGCCTGTGCCCGCCAGACCCACGGTAATCAGCAGCCGCAGCGGCCGGTCGGGCCCGCGCGCGTAACGGTGGGCAGCGCGGAAGTAGGCCTGGGCCTGCCGGCGCAGCCCCTCGCGCTCGGCCTCCGCCAGGCCAGCGTCCGCCAGGCGGAACCCCGCTACCTTGCCCCGCACGTAGGCGCGGTAGCACTGATAGAAGGGCAGCAGCTCCTCCAGGGCGTCGTCCTTCGTCTGGACGACATAGCGCTGGACGAAGGCGCGGCCCAGGCCGGGGCGGCCCCGGACGTCCAGGTCCATGGCCAGGAAAGCCACCTCGGCGGCCACGTCGCCGAAGCGGAAGCGCTCGTTGAACTCGATGCAGTCGTAGATGTAAAGGCCATCCTCCACGCAGATGTTGCCGGCGTGAAGGTCGCCGTGGCAGTCCCGGATGCGGCCCTGGCTCACCCTGGAGGCGAAAAGCGGCGCCCGCTGGGCCAGGAACTGGCGCGTGTAGGCGACGATGGCCTCGTACTGCTCCATGGTGACGGTCTGGCCGATGAAGGGCGCGGTCTGCTGGAAGTTCTCCTCCGTGTTGACCCGGATGGTTTCCATCGACCCGCCGATCTCGTCCACCCGGCCGCCAGTCTCCGCCGCGGCATGGAAACCGGCGACCCTATCGGCGATGCGCTCCATAATCTCCACGCTGGCCTGCCCGCGTTCCACCAGAGCATCCAGCATGCGGTCTGCCGGCAGGCGCACCATCTTGACGGCGTAGTCCACAGTCTCGCCGCGCCCGCCGAGGGCGATGCTGCCGTTGGGTTTGCGGGTGAGCGGCACAACACCCAGGTACATCGTGGGCGAGAGGCGCCGGTTGAGGCGCACCTCCTCCTGACAAAAGAAGCGGCGGCGCTCCAGGCTGGTGAAGTCGGCGAAGCCCAGGTTGACGGGACGCTTCAGCTTGTAGACGTGGCGGTCGGTCAGGAAGACCCAGGAGAGGTGAGTCTGCACCAGCTCGACCCGGCTCGTGGGCTCCGGGTAGGCGCTGGGCTCCAGCAGGGCCACGGGCAGGGCGTTGCGATCACTCATAACGCCGTCCGCCACCTACCTCGAAGGGGTCCCCCGGAGCCTTCCACAAAAACCGCACCCTGCCGGAACGGAGGGAGTGCAGAGTCCCGACGTGTCGGGACTCTGCCGGGGGCCAAAGGGGGGTCCCCCTTTCTCCCTCTTTTATGTTACCCCCTTCCTGGCCAGGAAGGGGGCCAGGGGGATGGTCGGTGGCATCCTTGGGGCAGAGCCGGATCGAAGACAACGAGAGCTTTTCGTGCATGTCGCTCTCCGGCAGAGGGTGCGAGGGTCCATCGCGCCGCATCCTAGCGCCGCTGGAGGGCGCCGTCCAGGAGCGCCTGGGCCCGGGCCTCGTCGGGGGAGAAGCTGATGTAGAGCTTGTTGCCCAGGTTGGCGACGTACAGCCTCTGGGATCCCAGGCTGCGCGTGAAGGCCGGACCGCTCGGAAGCGCTGCCTCTTGTAGTCCCAGGCCGCCGGCTGCGGAGCGCAGGACGGTCCCTACCACCGACGCCGGCAGCCGCGCCGGCGCTACCACAATCCCCGCCGCGTGGTCCCCCAGCTGCTCCAGGTCTCCCAAGGTCGCCAGGGGCAGCCCCTCGGGGGCGTAGACAGCCACGGCCGCGCGGCTAATGCGGGCGCTGCGTATCCCCACCGCTACATCGGCCAGCTCCTGGTTCCCCGTACGCTGGGCCAGGTGCTCCAGCACCGCCTCGCTCAGGCGGGCATAGGCCACGACGTCGGGCGGCGCCGCCGTCTGGGCGGGAAGCCACTGGATGACCTCCATCGCCTGAGGGTTGCGGGACGCAAACGCGACCAGCCCGTCGCGCTCGATGGCCGCCGCCAGGCCCGCCGCGGCCGTCGAGTCGCCCTGGACGACAACCACCTGGCGCCCCAGGGCCAGGGCGCGGCTTGTTCTCACCCCGAGCTCAGCCGCCGCCAGGCGCGCCGTCTGCTCGGAGGGCAGTTCCACCGTCGCGCCCAGGACAAGCTCGCCTTCCCAGGGCGCCAGCCAGACGGAGAGCGAGCCAGCTGGCACTTCCGCCGAGAAGCCCAACTCTCGTGCGACCGCGCCGCCGGTGGGCCCAACGATGTAGACAAAGGCCTCCAGCTCCACGTCGGGCACCCTGGCCTCCGCCAGACCGGCTGGGAACGACGCCGGCTCGGCGGGCTGCCCGATGCCGCAGCCGGCGGCGACGATGCTGATTGCGAGCAGCAGGGGGATGAGTCCCGAGAAGGGCGCGAGCCCCCTTCTCGGGCGGGGGGCCTTGGGGGGTGTCCCCCCAGCCAGCGCTTTGCTCACGGCAAGTACTTGCCGATGAGGGGCGCCAGCCGGCGCTTCACGTCCACCGGGATGGCCGCGGGCGCGGTGATGATGGCATTTTTGAGGGCGCTGGCGCAGGGGCAGGTGCGCGACGCCGGCAGATGAGGGATGGCGCGACGCAGCACTTCCTGGGAGACGGCGACGTTGCTCAGCAGGTTCTGCACCACCAGCTCCACCGACACCGGCTCCTCGCTCTCGTGCCAGCAGTCGTAGTCCGTGGCGCAGGCCAGGGTGGCGTAGCACATCTCGGCCTCGCGGGCCAGCTTCGCCTCTGGCAGCGCCGTCATCCCGATGACGCTGGCGCCCCAGGAGCGGTATAGGTGCGACTCCGCCTTGGTGGAAAACTGGGGGCCCTCCATCACCACCATGGTGCCGCCCAGGTGGGAGCGGGCGCCCGACGCCTGGGCCCCTTGGTGCAGCAGCGAGCGCAGCTCGGCGCAGAAGGGCTCGGCGAAGGCCACGTGGGCCACGATGCCGCCCTCGAAGAAGGTGCTGGGGCGCCCGCGGGTGCGGTCGATGAGCTGGTCCGGCAGCACCAGATGCAGGGGGCGGATGCGCTCCTGGAGCGAGCCCACGGCGCTGACGGAGATGAGCCGCTCCACGCCCAACAGCTTGAGGGCGAAGATGTTGGCCCGCGCCGGCAGCTCGCTGGGGCTGAGGCGGTGGCCGACGCCGTGGCGCGGCAGGAAGGCGACGGCGACGCCTTGCAACTCGCCCAGGACGATGGCGTCGCTGGGCGGGCCGTAGGGCGTGTGGGGCCTGACCTGGCGGACGTCCGTCAGCCCCTCCAGGTCATACAGCCCCGACCCACCTATTATGCCGATACGAGCAGTGTCAGGCATGATGTTTCAAAGCACCTGCCATCCAACAACCCAGCCTTGCTGACAGCTTTCTACCTGCCATGATCCTCCCCCATCACCAGCTTCAGCCCCTCGGTATACGGCTCCCTCACGACGCCCTTCTCCGTGATTATCGCCGATACGTAGCGGTGGGGCGTGACGTCGAAGGCGGGGTTGGCGGCGCGCACGCCCTCGGGAGCGATGCGTGCCCCCTGGATGGCGGTCACCTCCTCCTCGCCACGCTCCTCGATGGGGATGCGGTCGCCGTCGGGCAAACTCAGGTCGATGGTGCTGGTGGGCGCGGCGACGTAGAAGGGCAGGCCGTTCTCCTTGGCCAACACTGCCACCTGGTACGTCCCGATCTTGTTGGCGACGTCGCCGTTGGCGGCGATGCGGTCGGCCCCCACCACCACGCAGTCCACCTGCCCCCGGCGCATCAGGTGGCCGGCGGCGGTGTCGCTGATGAGGGTGACAGGAATGTTGTCCTGCATGAGCTCCCAGGCGGTGAGGGCCGCGCCCTGGAGGCGCGGGCGCGTCTCGTCGGCCCAGACGGAGATACGCTTGCCCTGCTCGACGGCGGCGCGGATGACGCCCAGGGCGGTGCCGTAGCCGACGGTGGCCAGAGCGCCGGCGTTGCAGTGAGTCAGGACGCGGGCGCCGTCGGGCAGCAGGGCGGCCCCGTGGCGGCCCAGGGCGCGGTTGGCGGCAACGTCGGCCTCGGCCAGACGTTGCGCCTCCGCCAGGGCCGCCTGCGCGATGGAGGCGGCGTCTGCGCTCCCTTCCGCCCGGCGGGCGGCCTGCATGACCTTGTCCAGCGCCCAGGCCAGGTTCACTGCCGTGGGCCGTGTCGCGGCGAGCTCGTCCCGGATGGCTTGCAGTCTCGCCAGGAGCCCCTTGGGTGGGTGATCTCGCAGCGAGCTTGCCCCCAGGGCGAGGCCGAAGGCCGCCGCCACGCCGATGGCTGGGGCGCCGCGCACCTGCATCGTCTTGATGGCGTGGGCCACCTGCTGGGGCGTCGTGAGCTCCATATAGACGACGCGGTGCGGGAGCTGCGTCTGGTCCAGCAGCCGCAGGGCCCCTCCCGGGCCAATCGAAGCGTCCCACTCCAGGGTGCGGAAGCCCATCCCGACTCCCTTCGGCAAGCGCAGGCACAACCTTGCGGCTGCATCCTAGCCGACGGCTGTTGGCAGCGTCAACGTTAGGGCCTTCTGAAGGCGTCACGTGGCTTTGCACAAAAGACCGCATTTTCTTCGATCTGGCTCTCCCTGAGGGTGCCCACGACCATCCCCCTGTCCCCCTTCCTGGCCAGGAAGGGGGACACCCCCTTCGACCCCCGGCAGAGGGAGGCCCCTCTGCACTCCCTCCCGCCGCAGGCGGGCCGGCAGGATGCCATTTTTTGTGCAAGCTAGCGTAGCCGAAGGGAGCTGGTCGAAGGGCGTGGGCAGCCACTCCCGTCCAGGTATAATGGCGGCACTCAAGGGGGAGGTCGAGGATGGCCCCGGGCGAGCATCCTTTGGAGTTCGTCTTCCGGCCGCGCTCCATCGCCGTGGCTGGGGCCTCGCCGCAGCGGGGCGGCTCCGGCAACGAGTACGTCCGCCAGCTCCAGCACTGCGGCTTCGCGGGGCCCATCTACCCGGTGCACCCCGCCGCGACGGCGGTGGAAGGGCTGCCCGCCTACCGCTCGGTGCTGGACGCGCCCGGCCCGGTGGACTACGTGATCTCGGCGGTGCCGGCGGCGGCGCTGCCGCAACTGGTGGACGAGTGCGGCCGCAAGGGCGTGCGCGTCCTCCACGCCTTCACCGGGCGCTTTCGGGAGACCGGCAGCTCGGAGGCGGCCGCCCTGGAGCAGGAGGTGCTGCGCCGGGTACGCAGCGCGGGCCTGCGCCTCATCGGCCCCAACTGCATGGGCCTGTACGTGCCCCAGCAGGGGATCGGCTTCAAGTACAACTTCCCCCAGGATC
Organism: Dehalococcoidia bacterium; assembly: GCA_009692805.1. Classification (GTDB taxonomy): domain Bacteria; phylum Chloroflexota; class Dehalococcoidia; order SHYM01; family SHYM01; genus SHYM01. Next base: position 7,162 of record SHYM01000003.1, read on the forward strand.
CGGGGCCCATCGCTTTCCTCAGCCAGAGCGGCGGGAACTGCGCCGAGCTGGTCTATCGGGGCAGCCTGCGGGGGCTGCGCTTCAGCAAGGTGATCAGCTACGGCAACGGCCTTGACCTGACGGAGAGCGACTTCCTGGAGTATCTGGCCGCCGACCCGGAGACCACCGTAGTGGGCGCCTACACCGAGGGAGTGCGGGATGGGCGGCGGTTCCTGGCCGCCGTGAAGGGCCTGGCCGCCAGCAAGCCCGTCGTTCTCCTCAAGGGCGGCCGCACCGGCGCCGGCGCCCGCTCCGTGGCGTCCCATACCGGCTCCCTAGCCGGGGCGACGGCGGTCTGGGACGCCGCCTGTCGTCAGGCCGGCGCCGTCCAGGTCGCCGACCTGGAGGAGATGATCGACGTCTTGGTGGCTTTCCGCTTCCTCAAGCCCGTCCGGGGACTGGCGGTAGGCGTGGTGGGAGGCGGCGGCGGGCGCACCGTCCAGTCGGCCGACGACTGCGAGGCGGCGGGGCTCACCGTGGTGCCCCTGCCTTCGGAGGTCAGGGAGAGGCTGCGGCCCCTGGCGCCGGCCTTCGCCGACTGGATCGGCAACCCCCTCGACGTCTCGATCCTGGCGGGGGCCAACGTCCTGCCAGAGATGATCAGGCTTATGGGCGCCCATCCCGCCTTCCATGCCCTTATCGCCAACGTGGGAGAGGACTGGTCCCTGGATACCCCCGAGAGCGCGGGCCGCATGCTGACCGGCACCCTGAAGAGCTTCCTGGAGCTAGGCCCGCTGCAGCCCAAGCCCTTCGCGGTGGTCCTGGGGACCAGCGAGGGGCCCGAAGAGTGGCGCTGGCGCGCCATCGAGGAGGCGAAGCGCCGTTTCTGGGAGGCAGGGCTGCCGGTCTTCCCCACCATCGCACGCGCCGCGCGGGCGCTGGTCAACGCCCATGCCTACTATCGCTGGCGAGAGAGTGTGAGCTAGGGAGGGGCCTCTAGGGCGCGAACTGAGAGTGCTCCATCTTTTTCCAGGGCCGGCGTATCTTGCGTCCCGCCCGCCGGGGGTCCTCGATCATCTCCTTGCCCTTGAAGATCTCGTTGATCCACATGGTGCCGCCGGGGGGCCAGACCTGCTGGCTGATCTCGATGGCCTCCTGTTTGTTGCGCGCCCAGATAAAGTAGTGCTCGCAATCACCGCGATTACTCTTGCTGGCGAAGAAGACCTTGTCGCTGTCGTCAGGCATCGTCAGGCCCCGCTATCCTAACTCGTTGTCGTCGTCGGGCGGCAACTCCATCTCGCTCCACGCTGGACAGCCTTGCTCGCCGGGGACGGCGGGAAAGGCGCAGCGGTCCAGGTGCATGCCTGGCAGCCAGCCCTCCAACTGCCCGTCCTCGACCTCGCAGGAGCAATCGAAATCGTCCCGCTCGGTGAGCGTTACCGCGTGATGGGCGCAGGTGGAGCAGCGCCCCGGCCGCGGGCGGAACCACTCGTGGAATTGCCGGTCCACCATTTGTCTAACCTACACCATCGCCGTCGCTAATGGTAGGTGGCCGCCCATGTCGCCTGTGGCCCTGCCCCCGCCCTGGGGCTGGTTTTCGCTTGCCGTGGCCGGGGCCACGGTCTCTCCTCGTCGCTAACGGAGCCGGGTGATGGCCACCGCCACGCCAATGATTAGGCCCAGGACGTCTGGGAGTTGGAAGCCCCTGAGCAGGGCTTGGGGCAGGTAGGCCAGCGCCATGCCCAGCGCCGCGGCCGCCTGGAGCGCTGGCCCCCGCTTGTAGCGGGCGGAGCGGGTGACCGCCTCGGCGATCAGGTAGCCCACCCCCGCGGCCAGCAGCAGGTCCAGGAACAGGATTAGTCGCAGCGCCCCGCCCAGAATAAGCCAGGCGAACCCCAGGGCAAGCCCCGCGCCCAAGGCAGCCCCCAGCCCCCGCAGGTACAGGATGGGCGACACCTGATAGGTAGGGACGCGCTTGAGCCGAGCGCAGTCGCGGCAGCGGGCCCCCACAGGCGTTGGGATGGCGCAGCGGGGGCAGATGGGCTGCTCGCACTTGGAGCAGCGAAGCCCGGTCTCCACACGAGAGTGGCGCGGGCACGGCACCGACACCCCCGCTGGTGGGGCTGGCGGCAGCCCTATGTCCGCCGGCGGCAGCTCGGTATCGGATGATCGGGTCGCTGCCACGGCTGGCGTCTTCTCTCCAGTCCTAGCTCTTGATCGCTTCTGGATCCGCCAGGGCGAAGGTCAGCTCCCCTTGGGCGACTACCGTATCGCCTACCCTGGCCACACCGGTCCCTTTGCCGACGGGCCCTCGGATCCTGTCCACGGTGACCTCTAGCCGCAGGGTGTCCCCCGGGACCACGGGCCGGCGAAAGCGGAAGTTATCAATGCCGGCGAAGAGCCCCAGCTTCCCTCGGTTCTCCGGCAGGCTCAACAGCGCGACGGCTCCCACCTGGGCCAGGGCCTCCACGATGAGCACCCCGGGCATGATGGGATTGCCCGGGAAATGGCCTTGGAAAAAATAGTCGTTGGCGGTAACGTTCTTGATACCGACGGCGCGCACGCCCGCCTCGAGCTCGACGATCCGGTCAATCATGAGGAAGGGCCAGCGGTGGGGGATAATCTCCTGGATCTCCTTGGCGCCCAGCACCGTCATGGCTCCACCACGTTGGCGCCGCGGTCCTTGGCTAGGGCGAGGAGCCGCTCCGCTGCTTCCTGGGGCACATCCGCGCCGCCAGGCAAGACCTCGGCGTCCCGCCTGAGGCCGTGGTAGTCGCTCCCTCCCAGGGGGAGCAGGCCGTGGCGCTGCGCCAGGCCCAGCAGCCGTGCCCGGACCTCGGGGCCATATCTCTTGTAGTAGACCTCCATGCCCGCCAGACCCGCCGCCACCAGCTCGGGGAGCAGTGCCTCCGTCAGGCCGGGGACCTCGTCGGGGTGGGCGAGGACGGGGATTCCGCGCACGCTCAGCACCAGGCGCACGGCCTCCTGGGGGCTCAGCCTAGCTCGCTCCACGTAGGCCTTCCCGCCGAAGGCGATGTAGCGGTCGAAGGCCTCCTGTATGCTGCCCACGTGGCCCACCTCCACCATGGCCTGGGCCACGTGGGGACGCCCCACCGACCCGCCATTGCTCAGCTCCAGCACCCGCTGCCAGGAGATGGGGAGGCCGAGGCCGGCCAGCTTGTCCACCATCCGGCGGCCCCGGTCCAGCCGGCCCGCGCGCAGCCCCGACAGGGTCTGCTGGAAGGCCGGTGCCTGGTAGTGGAGGCAGTAGCCCAGGATGTGCACCTCGCCACCAGGCACCTCGGTGTTCAGCTCGACGCCGGGGATCAGGCGCAGGCCGGGATGGCGTTTGCTGGCCGCAAAGCCTTCCGCCAGCCCTTCCGTGGAGTCGTGGTCGGTGATCGCCATCGTCCGCACACCCTGGCTAGCCGCCAGCTCCACCAGCTTGGTGGCGGAGAGGGTCCCGTCGGAGGCGGTGGTATGCAGGTGAAGGTCTACGTGCATTCGGTGCTGCTCGCTGCCCTATTCCACCTCTCGGTCGATGCGCTGGATGGCGCTGGCCCGCCCGGTGGCGCTGTCCACCTCGACCAGCACGGAGGAGAATCGCACCGGCCCCGCGGCGACCTCCAGGCGGTTGGGGAGCAGGGTGAGGAATCGCTCTAACACCGACTCCTTGGTGTCGCCGATGACGGAGTCCCGAGGCCCCACCATGCCCACGTCGGTGACGAAGGCGGTGCCTCCAGGCAGGACACGGGCATCGGCCGTGGGGACGTGGGTATGGGTGCCCAGGACGGCGCTCACCCGGCCTGCCAGGTACCAGCCCATGGCCTGCTTCTCGGAGGTGGCCTCGGCGTGAAAGTCCACCACGATCACCGGGGGGCGGTCGCTGAGGCCATTCAAGAACTGGTCCATGGTCAGGAAGGGGTGCTCCAGGGGCTGCATGAAGACCCTACCCATGAGATTGACGACCATGACGCCACCCAACCGCAGGGCGCCCCGGCCGGGAGTCCCCGGGGGAAAGTTCAGGGGCCGTAGCAGGGGCACCTCCTGGTCCAAATATGGCACGATCTCTTTCTGGTCCCAGATATGGTTACCGCTGGTCAGGACATCCACCCCGGACTCCAACAGCTCCTGGGCGGTGGCGGGCGTGATGCCATAGCCGCCGGCGGAATTCTCGCCGTTGGCGATGACGAGGTCTAGGCCGAGCTCCTTTCGCAAGGCAGGCACCAGGGCCCGCACGGCGCGCCGCCCCGGCCTCCCCACCACGTCACCTACCATCAAGATGCGCATCTACTCACTTAGGGACAGAGAGGGGCGAGGTAGCCCTAGTGCAGGGTTCCTCGCCCCTCTCCCTTCTGTATGCTGGGTGGCTTTGCACAAAAAGCCGCATTTTCTCGTTCAGGCTCTCTCTATGAGTATGCCCGCAACCATCTCCCTGGCCCCCTTCCTAGCCAGGAAGGGGGTAGTTTGAATGGGATGGAAGGGGGACACCCCCTTCCATCCCCGGCAGAGTCCCGACACGTCGGGATCTGCACTCTCTCCCGCCGCAGGCGGGCCGGCAGGATGCCCTTGTGCAAAGCTATGCTGGGGCTGTCTTACTTGGCGAAGTCCACGGCCCGGGTTTCACGGATTACCGTCACCTTGATCTGTCCCGGGTACTGCAAGCTCTCCTCGATCTTTTTGCCGATGTCCCGCGCTAGCCTAACGATGCCTAGGTCATCGATGCGCTCTGGCTTCACCATAATCCGCACCTCACGACCGGCCTGGATGGCGTAGGACTTCTCCACGCCTTCAAAGCTGTTGGCGACCCCTTCCACGGCCTCGAGCCGCTTGAGGTAGCTCTCCAGCGACTCCCGGCGGGCGCCGGGCCGGGCGCCCGTTATGGCGTCGGCCGCGGCCACGATCCAGGTTTCAGCGCTCTCCACCCGTTCCAGACCTTCCAGGTGCCCGTCTTCATGGTGGCCGATGACCGCCTGGGCCACGGCCTTGGGCAGGCCAAAGCGTAGCATCAGGTCGGCCCCAATGACGTGGTGGGCCCCCTCCACTTCGTGGGTCAAGGCCTTGCCGACATCGTGGAGCAGCGCCCCCAGCTTGCAGACCTTGACGTCGGCGCCGATCTCGGCGGCCATCAAGGCGGCCAACTGCGCCGCCTGGACGCTGTGCTGCAGAATGTTTTGCCCGTAGCTGGTGCGGTACTTGAGCCGCCCTATGAGCTTCACCAGCTCCGCCGGAAGCCCTTGCACACCCAGCTCGTAGACGGCCTGTTCCCCTGCCTGTTTGATGGTGTTTTCCACTTCCTTCTCGGCCCGCTTCACCTCTTCCTCGATGCGGGCGGGCTGGATGCGCCCGTCCTGGATCAGCCTGGTGAGGGCGATCCGGGCCACCTCCCTACGGACCGGGTCGAAGCAGGAGATCGAGATCGCCCCGGGGGTATCGTCGATAACGAGGTCCACACCGGTGGCGGCCTCCAGGGCGCGGATGTTGCGCCCCTCGCGGCCGATGAGGCGGCCCTTCATCTCGTCGTTGGGCAGGGGCACGGCGGAGGTCGTTGTCTCCGATGAGACGTCGCCGCCCAGGCGCTCGATGGCGGAGGTGATGATTTCGCGGGCCCGCTCGTCAGCCTCCTCCCGGGTCTGGGTTTCGATCCTACGTACTAGGCGATTGGCTTCGTTACGGACCTCGGTCTCGATCAAGGCCAGCATCTGGACCTTGGCCTGCTCCACGGTGAGCCCCGAGACGGCTTCTAGCTTGCTCCGCTGCTGCGCTTTCACGGCCTCGACCTCGGCCAGACGGTCGTCTATGGCCTTCTCCCGGTTGACCAAGCCTTGCTCGCGTCGCTCGGTCTGCTCAATCTTCCGGTCTAGGTTCTCCTCTTTTTGAACGGCTCTCCGCTCCTGGCGTTGCAGTTCGGCCCGGCGGTCCCGTAGCTCCGCCGCCACCTCACGTTCCCTGGCGCTGATCTCAGCCTCGGCTGTCTCCTTGAGCTTGATGGCCTCGTTCCTGGCATCAAGGACGATCTTCCCGGCGTCTTTCTGGGCGGCTTGGAGCTTGCGGGACTGGAACATCTCCCTTAGGAGGTACCCCAAGCCTCCTCCCACGGCCAGGGCCGCCAGGGCCACGGCGACCACGATTCCTGGATTCATTTCTTTCCTCTCTTTTGCGAAGCGGGGAGATGGATGGCCCGCTCCATCTCCCGATGGCGTTCTTATAACTTATTCATGTTAGTGTTTTAGCCAGATAGTGTCAACGTGTGTAGGAAATTGTTTCCTACACGACAGGCGTGTTGGGGGTCGTTAGGCGGGAGGGCGGACGGCCCTCCGGAGGGGCATGCTCACCTGGGGAGAGGGCGGCCAGGCTAGGGCTCCTGCTCGCCTTCTCCTTCTGGGGATGCCCCCTCCAGGCTGGCGGCGGCGGTGGCGGCCGCGGCGCGGACCCTGGCCTCGATCTCCTTGGCCAGAGGGGAATTATCCCTGAGGAAGGCCTTCACGTTCTCGCGACCTTGGCCCAGGCGCACCTCTCCAAAGGAGAAAAAGGCGCCGCTCTTCTTAATCGCCCCCGTCAGCACCCCAAGATCGACCAGGTCGCCTTCCTTGCTGATCCCACGATTGAACATGATGTCGAACTCGGCTAGGCGGAAGGGCGGCGCCACCTTGTTCTTGACCACCCGCGCCTTGACCCGGCTGCCGATGACCTCCGTGCCCTGCTTGATTTGCTCCAGCCGGCGCATGTCGATGCGGACGGAGGCGTAAAACTTCAGGGCTCGCCCCCCGGGGGTAACCTCGGGGTTGCCGAATATGATGCCCACCTTCTCGCGCAGCTGATTGATGAAGACGACGGACGTTCGGGAACGGGCGATGGCGGAGGTGAGCTTGCGCAGGGCCTGGGACATCAGCCGGGCCTGGAGCCCCACGTGCGTGTCGCCCATCTCTCCCTCGATCTCCGCTCGGGGCACCAGGGCCGCCACGCTATCGATGACTACCACGTCCAGGGCAGCCGAGCGCACGAGGGCCTCGGTGATCTCCAGGGCTTGCTCGGCATTGTCCGGCTGCGAGATGTAGAGCTCGTTCACGTCCACGCCAATGCGGCGGGCGTAGGAGGGGTCCAGGGCGTGCTCGGCGTCGATGTAGGCCGCAATACCGCCGTTCTGCTGCGCGCTGGCCATGATGTGCAGGGCCAGGGTGGACTTGCCCGAGGACTCGGCACCGAAGATCTCGGTGACCCTCCCCCGCGGGATGCCTCCCACTCCCAGCGCGAGGTCCAGGGAGAGCGAGCCCGTGGGTATGCTCTCCACCGTCAGCTTCGTCTGGGCCTCCCCGAGCTTCATGACGGTGCCGCGGCCAAACTGCCGCTCGATCTGGCTCAACGCCATCTCCAGGGCCTTCACCCTCTCGTTCTCCATGGCGCCTCCTGGTATCTCGTCTTATAGTCCATCCCATCTTGCGGCGAGGGGCACATTTTATCGCCGGCTGCGGTCGCCTAAGAGCCCTAAGCGCCTGGCCAGGTAGGTCAGCAGGATAACGAAGCCCGCCAACAGCCCTACGAACGGCAGGAGGCTGGCGGAATGAAGCACCCCGGCCGTAAGAAAAAAGCTGGCGAAATAGGCGACGAGCCCGATGCCGGTGTACACCAGGTATTGCCTCCCCCGCCGCGGCCTCGCCTGACCCTCCGGGGCCCTGGGCGCACGCCCTCCGCTATCCTCTTTGGCCATGGGCCCATCCTATCACGGCGCCCTCCTATTGCACGGCCAGGGTTTGCCTCAACGTGCCGACGCCTGGAGTTACTATAGAACAGCCGTCCTATTTGTCAAGCCGCCACTTGTCGGGCTCGGGACGAGGGGTGGCCTTGCACGAAAAGTCGGTCAATGTAGCGGGAGTGCAGAGTCCCGACGTGTCTGGACTCTGCCGGGGGCCAAAGGGGGTGTCCCCCTTTCTCTGCTTTTATGTTACCCCCTTCCTGGCCAGAGCCTGCCCTGAGCCTGCCGAAGGGAAGGGGGCCGGGGGATGGTCGATGGCATCTTCAGGGAAGAGCCAGATCGAAGAAAACGAGACTTTTTATGCAAGGCTGCGACGGGGCTAGATGGTGGACGTGGGCTCTCCACGAAGGGTCTCGGCGCCCCTGCGGCGGAAGCTCACGCTGCTCAGAGCGCCGCGAGTCTCCCCTTGACCGGCCGGCGAGGCTGGCATCCGGGACAGAAGTGGGCGCTGCGCTGGCCCACCACCGTGCGCTGGATGGCGGTGCGACAGCGCGGGCAGGGCTCGCCGTCCCGCTGGTAGACGCGCAGCGCCAGCTGGTTGGAGCCCGTGTTGCCATAGCCGTCGCGGTAGGTATCGAAGCTGGTGCCGCGGTTGCGTATGCCCTGTTCGAGCACCGTCACGATAGAGTCCCGCAGCCGGGCAACCTCGGCCCGCCGGAGGCCGTCGGCCCGCCGCAGGGGGTGGACACCGGCCAGGAAAAGGGCCTCGTCGGCGTAGATGTTCCCCACCCCGGCCACCACCTTCTGATCGCACAGGCAGGCCTTGATGGGCGCCCGGCGGCCCTTGAGGGCCTGGGCGAGCCGCTCCGCCGTGAAGGCAGCGTCCAGAGGCTCGGGGCCCAGGGCCGGGAGGGCCTGGGCGAGGTCGTCCACCAGCCAGAGGCGCCCGAACTTGCGGATGTCGGTGAAGCGCAGCTCGTGGCCGCCGTCCAGGGCGAAGACGGTCCGGGTGAAGCGGTCGGGCGGCTCGCTGGCGCGGCGCCAGAGGAGCGCCCCCGTCATCTTCAGGTGCAGCACCAGGAAGCGTCCGCTGGCGAGGGGCAGGGCGATGTACTTGCCCCGGCGTTCCATCCCGACGATCCGCTGACCGCGCAGGCCCAGGACAAAGCCCTCCACGTCGGGCGCCCCCACGGCCTTGGGCCAGGCTAGCCGGACGTCGGTGATGGTGCGGCCCTTCAGATGCGGGAGCAGGTCGTCGACGATGGTCTGGACTTCTGGCAGCTCGGGCATGGCCCCATTATAGGCCAGCTATACCGAGCACCTCCTGGCGCAGCCGAGGACTTCAAGCTGGGTTTGGGGTGCCCTTGGAGAGAGTAGCGAGGCTATGATACAAATCTCTGAGCCTTGAAGTAGCCTAGTATCTCAAATTGCAACACCGACAGCGCAAGCGCCTCGGATTCGCGCAACAGACTATGCGTTATTCGGTCACGTAGGGCGGCCTTAAATACATTGTGGCGTGCCCTATACAGGCGGTCGAAGCACTGGCACACCGGCTCTACTCTGTCCAGAAGATTCAAATGATGGGTGAAGTACGCGCGTGCTTTCGCCCTTGGAGAGTCATTCTTGCCACCGTCATCTTCCCTGGGTGGAATCAGCGAGGGGTTTAGGCCGGCCCACTCCTCAATCACAGCCAAAATTGCCAAAAACAGCTTGGTGAACCGCGCAGTGGCATCCGTCTCCCAGTAGGCAGACTGAAACCATTGCAAACTCCTCTTGAGCCCATAGGATGTCTTACTAAGGTCTACAGACTTGATATCACGCTCAAATTTCTTTAGGTTGAACCCCTCTACTCCCACCCTGGAGCGTGCGACCAGTTCCAAATGCTTACCCTCAGAACCGGGCGCCATGAAGCTTTCGAAAACGCGCTCTAGGAGCGGAATCCCCTTGAGACACAGACATAGAGTCGATTCTATCTCGCGCAATCTCTCTTTGCCAACTAGAGCCGCTTTCTGCATGCCACTTTCGCCCGTTTGGACAATAACCCTTATACACGGCCCCTCAGCAGAACGTTCCACGCTTTTGCCGAACTCGTCTGGGCCCATGAAAGTGGCCCCATCAGGAGACAGTGTAACGCTAAAAGTCTTCGGCACTCTAACTGGCAAAGACACCACATCTGGCAAGGTCAAGGCGCCCAAAGGAACTCGATAGATAGCTACATAGAGAAGTTGGCCTTCTGCCAGAAACTTAGAGGCGACATCCGGAGGGACGGCTACAAACGGATTTTGCCGGTGGAATGCCAGGCCGTCCAATTAGGTATCCATACTGCTCAGCCCCTCTTCAAGAGACCTTTAGCCGCACCTTGACCCGCTCCGTCAGGGCTGGCAGCGCCTCGCCCGTGGGCGCCTTGACGGCAGGCCTAGGACGCCGGTCCTCCATGGCGCCGCTCCGCCTCACAACAGGCGCGATACGGCTATCACGGCCACGCCAGCCGTGACCATGAGCGCCCCCAGCACCAGCCGCAGGGTAACCCTCTCCAGGTCGCGCAGGAACAGGTAGCTGAACAGGATGGCGAACAGGGGGTGGATCCCCACCAGGGGCGATACCACCACCACGGGGGCGATGCTCAAGGTGTAGTAGAACAGTCCCACCCCCAGGGCGGAGAAGCAGCCCGATAGCAGCAGGAAGAGGATACCCTTGCGCTTGCTGACCTGAAGCAGGGACGGACTCTCCCGCGCCATCATCAAGAACAGGACACCCGTGCCCACGGCCAGGGAGAAGAGCAGAGCGACCATGGAGGGGCCCTTGGCCGGCACCGTGTGCTTGACAACGATCTGGGCGCCGGCGTAGGAAAGGGCGGCGGCCAGGGCGAAGCCGTAGCCCAGGACGAGCTGGCGCGAGAGGCGCGGTGCCCTGTCGGGCGCCGGCTGCGAGGCCCCGGTGGACGCGGTGGCCACGCTGGGAGCCGCGGGCTCCGCGCGGCGCAGGGACCAGAGGCGTTTCATTTCGATGTCACCACCAGCAGGATGCCGCCCAGGATCAGGGCCGCGCCCACGACGATGGGCGCCGTGAGGCTCTCGCCCAGGAAGAGGACGGCCATGACAATGGCGAAGAACGGCCCCACTGCCAGCACCGGCGAGGAGCGGGCCACGCCGATCTGCTGCACCGAGCTGAAGTTCAAAAAGCGTCCCAGGGGAAAGTTCAGCACGCCGATGAGGGCGAACCAGGCCACGGCGTTCAGCGATACCGCCAGGAGGGCATCGCGGAAGGCCAGGGCGGTGATCAGCGCGATGATCGCCAGCGTGGCCGCCATGGAGACGAATGTCCCCACCACCGGGCTGAAGTGCTGCAGCCCCAGCCGGGTGAAGATCGCGGCGACGCCCCACGATGCAGCGGCCAGGATGCTCAACAGGAAACCCAAGCCAGCCTCCCTCACCCTAGCCCTCTCCCAGAGGGAGAGGGAACTCGCTACTCCATGTCGCCCCAGGTGCGGCCCGCCTTCAGGTCCACCTTGATGGGCACGACCAGCTCCACGGCGGAGGGCATTATCTCCAGACAGAGCCCCTTCAGATGCTCCATCTCCTCCTCCGGCGCCTCGAAGAGCAGCTCGTCGTGGATCTGGAGCAGCATCAGGGAGCGCAGCCCCTCGCGGCGCATCCGTTGGTGGAGCCGCACCATCGCCACCTTGATGATGTCGGCCGAGGTCCCCTGGACCGGCATGTTGATGGCGATGCGCTCCGCCCCCTGGCGCTGGGCGTAGTTGCTGGCGTGGACCTCGGGGATATAGCGCCGCCGCCCCAGGAGGGTCTGGACGTAGCCCTCCTTGCGGGCCTGCTCGACGGTGCGGTCCATGTACCCCCGGACCTGGGGGTAGCGCTGGAAGTAGGCGTCGATGAACTTGCCGGCGTCCTCCCGGGAGAGCCCCTCGATGCGCTCGGAGAGGCCGAAGGGGCTGATGCCGTAGACGATGCCGAAGTTGATGGTCTTGGCCATGCGCCGGTGATCGGCATCCACCTGGTCGGGCGGCAGGCCGAAGATCTGGGACGCCGTGGCCCGATGGATATCCTGGTCTTGCCGGAAGGCCGCGATCAGCTCCTGGTCTCCCGACAGGTGGGCCAGCACCCGCAGATCGATCTGGGAGTAGTCGGCCCCCAGCAGCGTCCAGCCCTCGCGCTCGGCGCGGAAGGCCTTGCGTATCTCCCGTCCCAGCTCGGTGCGCACGGGGATGTTCTGAAGATTGGGCTCGTTGCTGGAGATGCGCCCCGTGGCGGCGCCAGCCTGGTTGAAGGTGGTGTGCAGGCGTCCCGTGCGGGGATGGACCAGGGCGGGCAGGGCGTCCAGGTAGGTGGACTTCAGCTTGGAGAGCTCCCGGAACTCCAGCACATGTTCGATGACGGGGTCGGCGCCCCGCAGCTTCTCCAGGACCTGGGCGTCGGTGCTCCAGCCCGTCTTGGTCTTCTTGCTCTGCCGCCGGTCTATATTCCGCTCTTCGAAGAGCACCTGCCCGAGCTGTTGGGGGGAGTTGATGTTGAACTGGTGCCCGACGTCGTTGTAGACCTGCACCTCCAGCTCTTGCAGCCGCCGGGCCATCCCCTGAGACATCTGTACTAGCACCTGGGTGTCCACGGCGATGCCGTTGCGCTCCATGGTTGCCAGCACCGGGATCAGCGGCATCTCCACCTGGCTGTAGAGATCCCAGAGGCCCTGCTCCTTCAGCTCCTGCTCCATGCCTGGAACCAGGCGGGCCACCATGTCCGCCTCGGCGCAGGGGCCTTCGGGCCAGAGGGGCCGAGTTAAGGCCATGCCCGCCGTGGGGAAGAGCGCCGCTCCACCCTCGCCCTCTTCCTCCGCAGCCTTCTTGTGGGCGCCCCGGCGGGAGGCCGGTTTCGGCGGCTCGGGCAGCTCGACCTTCAACCGCCCTAGCGCCAGGGCCTTGAGGGAGAGGGCCTTCTCGCCCAGGAGGTGGGCGGCGAGCATGGTGTCGAAAGCCACGCCTTGCAGCTCGATGTCCTGCTGGCTGAGCGCCACCACCGCCCGCTTGATGTCGTGCCCCCACTTAGGCACGGCGGAGTCCTCCAGCGGCGCCTTCAGGAGCGCCCGGGCTTCTTGGGGCGCGACGCTTCCCGCCGAGCCCGCCAGGGGCACATAGGTAGCCTGACCGGGCTGGTGGCAGATCGCCAGCCCCAACACCTGGGCGTACATGGGGTTCTCGCCCACGGCATCCAGCGCCAGGGCGTACAAGTCGCCCGCCTGGGACGCCGCCAGGGTGATCTCTGGCACGGTGGGGGCGGTGATGTAGCGGACCTGTTCGGGGACTGCGTGCCCTGGGACTGCGGGATTGGCCTCGGCCGCCGTGGTGGGCCGCCCCGCCGCGGCGGCAAGGGGGAGGTCCTTCACGATGCTGTTGAACTCCAGCTCGCGGAGGAGCTCCACCACGCGGGCTCGGTCGTAGCCGCGGGCGTCGCAGGCTTCCAAGTCCAGCTCCAAGGGCACGCTGACGACGATGCGAGCCAGGTGGGCGCTCTGCTTGGCCTGGGCCTCGTGCTGGCGCAGCAGCGCCTGCCGCTTGGCCGGCTGCACCTCCTCGATGCGTTGGTAGATGCCCTCCACCGAGCCGAACTGCTGCAACAGCTCCGTCGCCGTCTTCTCGCCGACTCCGGGTACGCCCGGTATGTTATCCGAGGTGTCGCCCTTGAGCCCCTTGAAGTCCACTATCTGCGCCGGGGCGAGGCCATACCGCTCGCTCACCCTCTCCGGCGTGTAGGCGACGGTGTCGGTGGCCAGGCTGCGGCCCGGCAGCATCACCGTGACGTGGGGGGTCACCAGCTGCAACATGTCGGTGTCGCCCGTCAGTACCACCGTCTCCAGGCCGCGCTCCTCAGCCTGGCGGGCCAGGGTGCCCAGGACATCGTCGGCCTCGTAGCGGTCGAGCTCGTAGCTGGGCATGCCGAAGGCCTGCAGGAACTGGCGGACTCGGAGGAACTGGCGGCGCAGGTCGTCGGGCATCGGGGGGCGGGTGGCCTTGTATTCCTTGAACTCCAGGTGGCGGAAGGTGGGAGTCGGCAGGTCGAAGGCAGCGGCGTAGAAGCGGGGCTGGAACTGACGCAAGGCCACCAGGAGCATGCGGGCGAAGACGAGGACTGCCTCCACGGGCTCCCCGGCCTTCGTGGTCAGGGGCTTGCCCTGGCCCCGCATGGCGTGGAAGGCGCGGTGGACCAGGGCCGGAGCATCGATAAGCAGGAGAACTGGCCGGTCGGCCATGGCCGCTGCTTTCCGTGAGGCCAAGTGACGGCTGGATTCTGGATTATAGCATCGGCCATGGGGGATCCCTCGGCGTGCGTATAATGGCGGCAAGCTATGGTCGCGGCTCGACCGGCGAGGTGCTCCTCTTCGACCTCGCGTAGAAGAGAGCAGGAACCGACGAGAGGTACTTCGTGCGCTCGGGGCGTTGCCAATCACGGCAGCCTCCTGCTCGCGGCGGGAGCAAGATACCATGACGACGCAGATAGAGGACAAGCGAAACCAATCGAGCGGACGGATGCCCGCCATCTTCGCGGCGCACGGCGCGCCGATCCTGCTCGACGACGCTGGGTGGATGGGTGAGCTCGCTTCCTGGGCGAATGCCATGCCGAAGCCGAAGAGCATCCTCATGGTCTCGGCTCACTGGGAAGAGCGGCCGACGACGCTGGGCGCCACCCGGACGGTCCCTCTCGTCTACGACTTCGGCGGCTTCCCCGAGAAGTATTACCAGACCAAGTACCCAGCGCCGGGCGCGCCCGAGCTCGCGGGTCGTGTACGCGACCTCTTACGCCAGAAAAACATCGCGGTCACCGACGATCCGGAGCGCGGCCTCGATCATGGGGCCTACGTGCCGCTCGTAGCCATGTATCCCGGCGCCGACGTGCCGGTGCTCCAGGTCTCGATGCCCGGCCTCGACGCGCAGGAGCTCTTCAACCTTGGCCATGCCCTGGCGCCCCTGCGCGACGAGGGAGTGCTCGTGTTCGGGAGCGGCTTCCTCACACACAACATGAGCTACGCCTTCCGCCCTGGCGTCCCGTCGTGGGCGCGGGAGTTCGACGGCTGGGTGGCCGACGCGTTGTCGCGCTTCGATGTCGACGCCCTCGTCGACTTTCAGACTCGCGCACCGGCGGCCCGGATGGCCCTCCCGACTTGGGAGCACTACGCGCCGGTCCTCCTGGCCACCGGGGCGGTGGCAGACGGGCGGCCTCGGACAACCTTCCCCATCACAGGTTGGTGGATGGAGGGGGCGTTCACGCGGCGCTCGGTGCAGTTCGGCTGAGCGCCTTGTATCTGACGAGGGCAGAGGGCGCGCTGGATAGCGGGAGGCAGTCATGAACGAGCAGCGTCGGGCCGAGATCAAGGAGTACGTCCGCCAGCGCTACGGCGCCATCGCCACCAAGGACGCCAGCGCCTGCTGCGGGCCAGCGGGCCCCCCAGCAGGCCTCATTGAGGTGGCGCTGCCGTCGTCGTCAGCGCCCACCGTGAGCACTCCCCTGGGCTGCGGCAATCCCACGGCCATCGCCTCCCTGCGGGCCGGGGAGGTGGTGCTGGACCTGGGATCCGGCCCGGGCCTGGACTGCCTGCTGGCGGCTCGGCGGGTGGGGCCCACCGGCCGCGTCATCGGCGTGGACATGACCCCAGAGATGCTGGAGCTAGCGCGGGAGGGCGCCCGCCGCGCCGGGGCCACGAACGTGGAGTTCCGCCAGGGCGACATCGAGGCGCTGCCGGTGGACGACGCCAGCGTGGACGTGATTATCTCCAACTGCGTGATCAACCTGGCGCCGGACAAGGAAGCCGTCCTCCGCGAGGCCTTCCGGGCGCTGCGTCCGGGCGGCCGGCTGTGCGTCTCCGACATCGTGGCGCTGGAACCCCTGGGCGACGAGCTGCGGGATGACCTGGCCCAGTGGAGCGGCTGCATCTCCGGGGCGCTGGAGCAGGGGGACTACCGGCGCCGGCTTCAGGCTGCTGGCTTCGCGGACATCTCTTTCAAGCAGCTGGGCGGCGCCCCCGCGGGATGCAGCGGCCCGGTGCCCATCGCCAGCATGGACATCGTTGCCCGCCGGCCGAAATAGCGCCGCGGCGCTAGTCGGAACAACATCGGCGGCCCCGCGCAGGAGGATAGCATGGCCACTGTCCAGGACGTCATCACGGTCGCCGCGCCGGTCGAGCGCGTCTGGGAGGCGCTGGTGGACTTCGAGGCGCGCCCCCGTTGGTCGCCCCGCGTCAAGGAGGCCCGCATCCTCGATGGCGGGCCGCTTAAGGTGGGGAGCCGCATCCGCCTCCACGTGGACCGCGACCGCTTCACGCCCGTCGTGGTGGAGCTACGGCCGCGGGAGCGGCTGGCGCTGCTAGTCAAGGGGCCCGGCTTCCATGCCCGCCACGCTTACGAGCTGCGGGCCGCCGGCGAGGCCACCACGGTGACTATGAGCGCCCAGCTCGGTGGCCTCCTGGGCACCCTGGCCCAGCAGTTCATGCGCGGTTCGGTGCGGCGCGACCTGGCCGACGAGCTGGCGGCTATCAAGCGCGCCGCTGAGTCGGTCCGCTAGATCCGGCTGTCCTTCTGACCCGCCCTAGGCCAGCGTGGCCGCGCTACCTTCCCGGGGGCCGGTAGACGGCGGCAGCGGCGCCTGCCTTTTTTAGCGCCGCCACCGCTTCCTTGGCGGTCAACAGGACAGTCGTCTTGGTGGACTTGGTGGCGCCCGAACCGACGACGGCAACCATGGCTGCCGCCACTGAGACGTTGTCGGGAGCCTCCGCGATCAGGACGCCGTCGTATTCCCCGAAGGAGTACCACAACCCCACCAGCTTGCCCCCCAACCTCTCGAGCAGGGCGCCGATGGCGGCAGTGCGGTCCTCAGGCTTCTTCGCCAGGCCCGCCCAGGTCTCCGCGCTGTAGGTGAACTGGGTCATGTAGTAGGGCATCGCTAGCCTCCGTTCCATCTGGCGCCATCTAACCGTCAGCAAAGCTTGGCCGCCAAGCTTCTCAAGGAGGTCGATGAAAACCCTCTCGACCACCCCTCTGGACTTCCTTTTTCAGCAGCCTGCTAGGGTAGCCGCGCCCTGACGCTGGGAGCAGCGCCGGGGCGTTAGCTCCGGGCGCTCTCGCGCGGAGCGCTCTCCCGTGCGTTCTCTCGGGAGCGCTGACCCTTTTCGAGAAGCTCGATGCCCCCCTTGATCTCTTCCAGGGCATTGCCCAGCCGCCCATCGATACCCTGGAGGATCTGCATGGCGTAGGCGTCCGCATCCTGGCGGCGGGCCTGGGCCTGCTTCTCAGCGGCGGCGATGATGTTGTTGGCCTTGCGCTCGGCCTCGGCGACCATCTGGCCACCGTGGGCCTCGGCGTCTTTGGCTATGCTGCTCTCGCGGACCTTGATCCGGGCCTCCTCCTCCGCCGCCGAGAGGATGCCCTTGGCCTGCATGAGGCCCTGGTTGATGACGGAGTCGCGCTTCTGCAGGACCTGGGCCGCCTCCTTGATGTCCTGGGGGACAGCCACCCGCATCTGGTCGATGAGGTCCAGAATGTCCTCGGTGTTGATCATGCGCTTCTGCGCCAGGGGCACCTTGGTGCTGGCCCCTATCAGGGCCTCCGCGCGATCGATGAGCTCCAGGATTTCCATGGGTGGACTCCCTTCACCGGTCCGGCGAGCACCGCCGCCCCGGACTTAGTTGACACCCCACCCGATGGTTGTTACCGGCCCAACTTCTGCCGCAGCGCTTGGGCTACATGCTGCGGCACTAGATGGTCAATAGTACCGCCCAGGTTCGCCACTTCCTTCAGCAGCCTGGCGCTGAGGAACTGGAAGGCTAGGTCTGATACCAGGAAGACCTGCTCCACCTCGGGCGCCATGTGCTTGTTCATCATGTTCATCTCGAACTCGCTCTCGAAATCGGTGGCGCTGCGCAGCCCTCTTACGATGACCTTGGCCCCCATTTTCTTGGCGAAGTCCACGGTCAGGCCGTTGTAGGGGGCCACCTTCACGTTCTTTAGCTTGGCCACCGCCAGGGAGAAGAGCTCCACCCGCTCCTTAGTGCTGAACATGAGGCTCTTCTGGGGGATATCGTAGACCCCCACCACCAGCTCATCGAAGAGGCCCGCCGCGCGGGTGGCGATGTCCAGATGCCCGTTGGTCACCGGATCGAAGCTGCCGGGATAGGTGGCTCTGATCACTCCTCTGCTCCCTGCCAGCGATAGATAGCGATGACGGAGTCGCCGTGGCGCCGCTCCCTCACGCGTCCGAAAGAACCCTGCTGCTCCAGCAAGGACGTGCGTCGGAAGTGGCGCACCATGATGGTGCTGCCCGCCCCGACCAGGCCCGAGCCGGTGAGGCTCTGGAGCACCTCCGGCAGGTCCGGGGCGGAAAAGGGCGGGTCCACGAATACCAGAGAGAAGGGCCCCTCCGTTAGGTTACCCAGCGCCCGTCGCACCGGCATCCGCCACACCCTGCCCCGCTCGCCGTAGCCCGTGCGCCCTAGGTTCTCCCGGATCGCCGCGCAGCCTAGAGCGGTCTGTTCTATGAACAACACCTCCTTGGCTCCCCGGCTCAGGGCCTCGATCCCCAGGGACCCCACGCCTGCGTACAGGTCGAACACGCTGGTGAAGTCGGCGCCCAGCGCCTCCAGCATCGAGAAGATCGCCCCCCGCACCAGGCCGGTAGCCGGCCGCGCCAGGGTGCCTTTGGGTCCCCTCAACCTCCTGCCCTTGGCCTCTCCGGCGATGACTTGCATTGGGTTGCCTCTACCACTGGCCCGCCGGAACAAGGCCCATTATACACACACCTCTGGTTTCGTCAAGGTCTAAAACCCAGTTGTGATAATTCGCCTCTACAGGGGCCTGCTCAGCGCTTCTTCTTCAGCAGAGAGGTCAAGGAGGAGCTGCCCGCGCTGGGCGGTCGCAGACGGGTCATGGCGTTCATATGGCTGTGGAAGCGGAAGGCGGCGTCCAGGTTCGTCATGATTTCGATGGCGGTGTTGAGGGCCTCTTTGTTCAGCCGCAGGCCATCGGCGGGGACCTGCGCCATCTGCTCCGCCAGCTCCAGCACGGCCTCCTCCAGCTTCTCCCCCGGGACGGCCCGGTTGATGAGCCCGATGCGCTCCGCCTCTTTGGCGTCTATCAGCTTGGCGGTGAAGAGCATCTCCTTGGCCCGCTTGGGCCCCAGCAAGTAGACCCATAGCGGCATGCTGGATACTCCGCCGACTTTCTGGGCCGGATGGCCGAAGACGGCGTCCTCAGAGGCTATGGCGATGTCGCACAGCATCGTTAGGTAGCAGCCTCCCGCCAGGCAGTAGCCCCGGACCATGGCGACGGTGGGCTTGGTGGCGTTCCAGATCTGCTGGTACATCTCGCGGACGCGGCGAGTGGTGGTGAGGGCGGCGTCCAGGGTCCAGTGGTCGGCGCCCTCGCGCAAGCTGGTGTAGTAGCTGCCTCCCACGATGTCGTAGCCGGAGGAGAAGGCCTTGTCTGCGCCGGTGATGATGATGACCCGGATCGCGGGGTCGGCGTCGGCCTGGGCGACGGCGGCGAAGAGGTCGTCCAAGAGCTGGTGGTTCAAGGCGTTGCGCTTCTCGGGGCGGTTCAGGGTGATCTTGGCGAACTGGCCCCGTAATACCTCGTAGAGGGCCGTCTTGAACGCCATCATCCGCCTCCTAGCGCTGTGAAGCCACCATAAACGTGGGCCACTGACCTGGCAACGAGGGCCTGCCCCTGGGGCTAGCGAGTGGTTATTGTCCGGTTGCGCCGGGGGCGGGCAGTTGCGCCAGATCGAGCGTGATAAAATGGGCGCAACGCAAGGGTGTCAACGCCCTGGGAGGATTGGGTATGGACTTCAGATTTTCGCCGCACGAGCAAGCCTTCAAGCAGGACGTACAGGAGTTCATCAAGAAGGAGTGGCCCAAGGAGCCGGTGGCTGACACCGACGATATGGAAGAGGAGTCGAAGCAGTCGCACCTGCGGGGCCGCGCCTTTGCCAAGAAGCTGGCCAAGAAGGGCTGGCTGGCCATGGCCTGGCCCAAGCAGTACGGCGGGGGCGGGGCCTCCCACATCGAACAGCTCATCTACCATGAGGAGATGAGCTACCGCGGGGCTCACATCGATACCCCCATCTCCATGGGTCTGAGCTGGGTGGGGCCCTCCCTGCTGCTCTACGGGACTGAGGAGCAGAAGAAGACCTTCATCCCCAAGATCCTGAACGCCGAGGAGGGGTTCTGCACCTTCTACAGCGAGCCCGGCGCCGGCTCCGATCTGGCCGCGATGCAGACCCGTGCCGTGGCTGACGGCGATGATTTCGTGGTCAATGGCCAGAAGATCTGGACTACCGGCGCCCATCACGCCGAATGGGGCTGGCTGGCTGCCCGCACCGACACCACCGTGCCCAAGCACAAGGGCATCAGCATGTTCCTGGTGGACATGAAGACGCCGGGGCTCACGGTGAAGCCGCTGGTCAACATGGCCCACGTACATTCTTTCAACGAGGACTTTTTCGACAACGTGCGCATCCCCAAGCAGAACGTGGTGGGCGAGCTGAACCGGGGTTGGTACCTGCTGGCGGTAGCCTTGGACTTCGAGCGCTCAGGCGTGGGCACCTTCGCCGGCCACACCCGCAACTTGGAGCAGCTCCTCGACTTCGCCCGCAACACCAAGAGCAACGGAGGGCGGCTCTCCGATAACCCCACTCTGCGCGCCAAGCTGGCGGAGCTGAAGGTGGAGATCGAGGCCGGCCGCTTCCTGGCCTACCGCATCGCCTGGATGCAGAGCAAGGGGCTGGTGCCCAACAAGGAAGCCTCCATCTCCAAGCTGTTCGGCTCCGAGCTAGGCCAGCGGCTGTACAAGGCCGGGATGGAGATGCTGGGGTTGTACGGGCAGTTGGACAAGGGCAGCAAGTGGGCTCCCCTGAAGGGGGCCATTGAGCGCGGATACCTATCGTCGGTCTCGGCTACGATCGCCGCGGGCACCTCAGAGATCCAGCGCAACATCATCGCCCAGCGGGGGCTGGGCCTGCCACGCTAAGCGTCGCTGAAACTGCTGGCTCGGTAGCAGAATTGGAAGGGGGCATCCCGCGGGGAGGCCCCCCTCTGTTTCCCCAGGACAGCGCGCCTGCTGGGGACTGCCAGGCGCGTTCGTAGCTGGCTGAGCTCTCTACAGCAAGGACTCTAGCTCTGCTGGGCGTGGCGCTCCTCAGACGTGAGAGTAGCTGGTCGGCAGGCCCCAGGCGTCGATGAACACCCGGGTCTTCGTCGGCTGCTCCAGCAAGCGTTCGATGCCCTTGACGATCTCCTGGCGTTGGGCGTTCGCGGCCCACTTGCGCCACTCGTCCAGGCTGTGCCATTCGCTGATGACGATTTGGGTGCGGGGCTGGTCCACATCTAGAAGCGTCTCGCCGGAGATGTAGCCGGGCTGGCGCAGCGCCCGCGAGCGGAGCTCCTTAAGGAGCTCCGCGAGCTCTTTCTCTTTACCGGCCTTTACCGTCCGCTCCATAATGACCTTCACGCTCATGGCGCCCTCCTCGGCGGGGCCAGGCCCCGCTACTAACGACTTTTAGGGGCCAGCTTCTGGCGCTCCTCCTCTACCAGTACCCGTCGGAGCACCTTGCCGATGGCGCTCTTGGGCAACTCCTGGCGGAACTCCACCAGGGCAGGGACCTTGTAGCGGGCCAGCCTCTCGCGGCAAAAGGCTATGAGCTCCTCCTGGGTAGCGCTTTGTCCCTCCTTGAGGACAACCAGCGCCTTGAAGGTCTCGCCCCGGTACGGGTCGGGGACGCCGATGACGGCGGCCTCCTTTACCCTGGGATGCTCGAAGAGCACCTCCTCCACCTCCCGGGGGTAGATGTTGTAGCCACCAGCGATGATCATCTCTTTCTTGCGGTCGACGATGGTGAAGAAGCCATCGACGTCGACGGTGGCGATGTCGCCGGTGTATAGCCACCCGTCGCGCAGGGTTGCCGCCGTCTCCTCGGGGCGGTTCCAGTACCCTTTCATGACCTGCGGGCCGCGCAGCGCCAGCTCGCCCGGCTGGCCGGGAGCCGCGTCGCTCGCCCCCGTCTCCAGGTCCACGATCCGGCACTCCACATCCGGGAAGGGGATGCCGATGGTGCCGTTCTTCCGCGTCCCGAAGATGGGGTTGGAGTGGGTGGCGCCCGCGGCCTCGCTGAGGCCGAATCCCTCGATCAGCCGGGCGCCGGTGAGGGCTTCGAACCGCTCGCGCACCTCCAGAGGCAGGGGCGCGCCACCGCTCAGGCAGACCCGGATGGAGCGCAGGTCGTAGCGGGCCGTTTTAGGGTGGTTATTGATCGCTACGTACATGGTGGGCACGCCATGGAAGTAGCTGGGCTTATACCTTCTTATCAGCTTTAAGACGTCCTCGGTCTCAAACCGGGGGACGAGCACCAGGGTGTCGCCCAAGTGCATTCCCAGACAGAGGACCACCGCCATGCCATAAACGTGAAAGAAGGGCATCACCGCCAAGAAGCGCTCCTGCCCCTCGCGTGCCGAGGGCAACCACGCTCTCAGCTGTGTCACCTCGGCCACCAAGTTACCATGGGTGAGCACCGCTGCCTTGGGCAGTCCCGTGGTGCCGCCTGTGTACTGAAAAAGGGCCACGTCGTCGGGCCCCACTCTCACGGACGGCGCTTTGGCGGGATAGCTCTGGAGGAGCCGGGGCAGAAGAAGCACGCCCTCGGAGCGGCCCAGCTCTACCCGCTCCCCCTCTTTCCTCTCCCGCAGCAGGCCGTACAGGAAGCGGCTGGGTTGGGGAAGAAATTCCTTGACGTTGGTGACGATGAGGTGCTGCAGCGCGCCTTGCCCCAGCATCCGGGCGACGGCGGGATAGAACCGGCGCAGGACAACCAGCGCCTTGGCCCCGGAGTCCTCCATGGTGTGTACCAGCTCGCGGGTGGCCTGCACTTTGGGGAGCGATGTGACGTAGAGGGGGTTAGCAGCCACCACCGTGGCGCCCGCTTTCAGGGCGCCGAAGTAGGCGATTAGGAACTGGGGCGAGTTGGGGAGTAGCAAGGCTACGCGGTCGCCCTTTTCGATACCCAGACCGATGAGGGCGTTGGCCATCCGGTTGGCGAGGCCGTCCAAGGCGCGGTAGGTCAGCCGGTAGCCGTCGCCCAAGCGCCCGGGGAAGATGGCGGCCGCATGCCTGGGGTAGCGGAGGGCTGCGTCTTCCAAGAACCGGTGCACGGGGATTCGAGGATACTCCAGCGTGGCTGGGATGCCTGGCTCGTAGTGTTGGAGCCACGGCTTCTCCATGTTCGTCTCCTCGGCGGTGAGCCTATTGTACCACCGCCTGGAGGCGATAAGGTGCGCTGCAACAAAGAGGGGGAGCGATCCGTCGCTCCCCCTCCTGTCCGCGTCTGGGGCGGGCTAGCGCTTGGTGTATTGGGGCGCCTTGCGGGCCCGTTTCAAGCCGTACTTCTTGCGCTCCTTCATCCTGGAGTCTCGCGTCAACAGGCCCTGCTTCTTGAGCTGGCCTCGGTATGTGGGGTCGGCCTCCAGCAGGGCGCGGGAGATGCCGTGGCTGATGGCTCCCGCCTGCCCGCTTACGCCTCCGCCGCTTACCTTCACCACGACATTGAACTTGTTTATCACGTTGGAAACACGCAGAGGATTGAGTATCTGGCTCTTGTGGATGGGACTGGGGAAGGCCACCGCCAGGGTCTTGCCATTGACGAGGATGGCGCCGTTGCCGGGCACCAGCCGTACCCGAGCCACCGCCGTCTTGCGCCGCCCCGTCCCGTAATAGTAGCTCTCGCCTTGGGTGGTCACTGCTTACTCCTTCCCTTGAGCGGGCCCCTGGGCGGGGCCCTTGCCGGCACGCACTTGGGCCTGGTGAGGATGAGACGCGTCAGGGAAGACCCGCAGGCGCCGGCGCAACTGTTTGCCCAGCTTGTTCTTGGGCAGCATCCCCCACACGGCGTGCTCCAGCGCGCGCTCCGGATGGTCCTGTAACACCTTCTCCAGCATGGTCACCCGTAGCCCTGACGGGTAGCCGCTGTAGCGGAAGTAGCGCTTATCGGTTAGCTTCCTCCCGGTAACGGCGATCTTGCGGGCGTTGACCACAACCACGTAGTCCCCCATCGGAAGGTGGGAGCTGAAGGTGGGCTTGTTCTTCCCTCGCAGGATGGCTGCGATGCTGCTGGCCAGCCGCCCTAGGACCTGCCCCTCGGCGTTGATGAGCTGCCATTGAGGCGCCAGGTCCGCCTTCTTCAGCGTGTAAGTCTTAAACATACTCATGCTGTCCTCTGTCGGTCAACGGGTTACGCCCGCGGCCACCGCTAACTTCTCGTGCTGGACCCCAGCCTCGTCGCCGCAGCCAGACGGCGGGGCTGGGCGGTAGGTCACCTGCATCAAATAGAGACCGAAGGCCGGTGCCGCCGGGCCGGCTTGGCCAACCCCCTCGCCTCGGCAGAGGGAGCCGAACTCCCGCACCGTCATCTGGCCCCGGCCGACCTGGACCAGGGTGCCCACGGTGCGGCGCACCTGTTGGGCCAGGAAGGCATCGCCCTCCAGCTCCACCGGCACCAAATCCCCCTCCCGCCAGGCTTGAGCGCGGTAGATGGTGCGCAGGGTGTTCCGGCCCCTCTTGGCTGAGGCGCTGACGAAGGGGCCCACATCTCGCCGCCCCACCTGGCATTGTAGGGCGTCATCCATGAGGCCCACGTCCAGGGGCGCTGGCACATGGTAGGCCCGCCGCCACCACAGAGGCGAGCGCTGGGGCGTATTCACGATCATATACCTGTACCGGCGCCGCGTGGGCGCCCGCCGGACGTCGAAATCAGAGGGGGCCCACCACGCCTCTTGGACGGCTATGCTCTCCGGTAGATAGTAGTTCAGTCCCGTCACCAGGCGTCCCTCACCCAACCGCGAAGTTAGCACCGCGCTGGCCACCTGCCCCTGAGCGTGGGCGCCCGCGTCCGTCCGGCTAGCGAAAGCAAGGCGGGGCTCCTCGCCGGTGAGCTGATAGAGCGCCCGCGCCAACTCGCCGTGAATGGTGGGTTGGCCGCGTTGGACCTGGGACCCCCGGTACGCCGTGCCCTCGTATGCCAGCACCATCACCAACCGCCGGGCCTCCCCCTCCTCGCCCTCGGTCATCGCGCCGCCGGGGGCTCCTCCTTGGTCGGGGGCGCGGGCAGCAGCTCGATCTGGGCGATGCGGGCGGCGTCGCCCTTGCGCGGGCCCAGGTGAACAATCCTGGTATAGCCACCCATTCGATCGCGGTAGCGCGGGGCTAGGTCGTGAAAGACCTTGTCCACCACTCCTTTGTCGTACAGGAACGCCAGCGCCCGGCGGCGGGCGGCCAGGTCGCCTCGCTTGCCCAGGGTGATCATCCCCTCGGCGAAGCCCCTGATCTCCTTGGCCTTGGCCTCGGTAGTCACGATGCGCTCGTGGCGCAGCAGGCTGGTCACGAGGCTGCGGTAGAGGGCCAAGCGCTGAGCGGTAGGGCGGTCCAGCCGACGCCCGGCGACTCTATGTCTCATCGGGCTCCTCCGCGGCCTCTGCCGCCTCTTCACCGGCGGCGCCGGCGCCTGCCTCCTCCCGCTCTTCCGAGACCAGGCCCCGGTCCTTCAGCTTGCTCCAGAGCTCCTCGTACGACTTCTGGCCGAAGTTGCGAATGGCCAGCAGCTCCGCCTTACTCTTCTCCAGGAGCTGTCCCAGGGTATTGATGCCCGAGCGCTTGAGGCAGTTGAACGTCCGCACCGAGAGTTCGAGCTGCTCCACGGGCAGCCCGAACTGCTCTGGCAAAATGGGGACCCCGCCCAGGAAGACTTTTTCTATGGCCTTCCCCTGGGGCCGGCCCAACTCGCCGAAGATGGAGAAGTGTTTGACCAGGAGCTGGGCGCTGCGGAGGACGGCCTGGGTGGGGGTGATGGTGCCGTCGGTCCACACCTCCAGGGTCAGGCGGTCATAGCTGGTCACCTGGCCAACGCGGGTCGGCGACACCTTGTAGCTTACCTTGCGGACGGGGGTGAAGATGGCGTCCACCGGGATGACCCCGATGGGCTGGCCATCGGCGTGGCTGGCGGGCACATAGCCCGTCCCGCGCTCCACCGTGAAATCCACCGCCAGCCGGGCCTCGGACGATCCCAGGGTAGCCAGGTGGAGATCCGGGTTCACCACCTCGTAATCCGCGGAGGGCTCCACATCGCCGGCTACCACCTCGCCCTCGCCCGACACTTCCATGTGGAGAGTCCCCGGCCGCTCGCTATGGTACCGCAGCCGGATGGCTTTGATGTTCAGGAGGAAGTCGGTGGTGTCCTCCTTAACATGGGGGATGGTGGAAAACTCGTGCTGCACCCCGATAATGCGGACCGAGGTTATGGCGGCGCCGGGCAGGGAGCCCAGTAGCACCCGGCGCATGGCGTTGCCCACGGTGAGGCCGAAGCCACGCTCCAGGGGCTCGACTACGAAGGTAGCGTAGTTCTCGTGGGACTCCACGCATTCGACTTTGGGGCTGATCTCTTGGGCTAAGACAATCTCCTGGGTCAAGTCGTATGGACCTCCTGCTGTTAGCGGGAGTAGTAGGCGACGATGGCCTGATCGTTGATCTTGGAGGCGATCTCATCGCGCCCGGGCAGCTTCAGCACCTTGCCGGTGAGGCGCTGCAAGTCCAGGCTCAACCAAGCTGGTATCTGCTTGCTCTTGGCCTCTCGGGCTATCTGCTTGTAGTGCTCCAGCTTGGTGCTGCCTTCTTTCCAGGCGATGACGTCGCCGACCTTGACTGAGCGAGATGGGATATCGCACTTGCGCTCGTTGACGGTGAAGAACCCGTGGCTGACTAGCTGCCGCGCCTGGGGGCGGGAGTCGGCGAAGCCGAGCCGGAAGACCACGTTGTCCAACCTGCGCTCCAGCAGCTCGAGCATCAGCTCTCCGGTGATCCCGGGCTTGCGGAGGGCCTCGGCGAAGTAGTTGCGGAACTGCCGCTCCAAGACGCCGTAGGAGAAGCGCGCCTTCTGTTTCTCCTTCAGCTGAAGGCCGCGTTCTGATACCCTGCGACGCCTCCGGCTGCCGCCATGATCCCCGGGAGGGGTCCCGCGGCGGTCCACCGCGCACTTGGGGGTGAAGCAGCGGTCGCCCTTGAGGAAGAGCTTTTCACCCACTCGGCGACAGAGGCGACATTCAGGACCGATGTAGCGAGCCATTGGTTCTCCTCACTGGGGCCGGCGGGTGTCCCGCCGGCGATAAGGGTCGATCGTATCAATCACCCGGCGGCCACTACACCCGGCGCCGCTTGCGCGGGCGGCAGCCGTTGTGGGGTATGGGGGTGACATCGCGGATGCTGTTGACGAAGAGCCCGGCGGACTGCAAGGCGCGGATGGCGGCCTCCCGTCCGCTGCCTGGCCCTTTGACAAACACGTCCACGTTACGCATGCCCTGCTCCTGAGCGCGCCGGCCGGCGGTCTCCCCGGCCATCTGCGCGGCATAGGGAGTGCCCTTGCGCGACCCTTTGAAGCCCGCCGCCCCGGCGCTGCCCCAGGCGACGACGTTGCCCAGAGGATCGGTCAGCGTCACCAGGGTGTTGTTGAACGTGGACTGCACATAAGCCCGCCCCGAAGGGATAGACTTTTTTTCACGACGCTTGGTCTTGCCTGCTCGCTTCGCCATCCTCGCTCCTCAAGCCGGGGTCTGGCCCCAGCCCTCGTGCCCCTTACTTCTTGGCCGCCACTCGGCGCCTTCCGGCCACGGTCTTGCGGACCCCCTTCTTGGTGCGGGCGTTGGTGCGCGTGCGTTGCCCACGCGAGGGCAAGCCCCGCCGGTGGCGGACCCCACGGTAGCAGCCGATGTCGATGAGTCTCTTGATGTTCTGGCCGATCTCACGGCGCAGGTCGCCCTCCACCCGGTACTCGCGGTCGATAATCCCCCGCATGCGGGCGACCTCGTCCTCTGTCAGGTCCCGGACTCGCTTATCGGGATCGACACGCGCCTGGTACAGTATAGCCCTGCCGTTGGAGGCGCCGATGCCGAAGATGTAGCGGATCCCCACGTCCACGCGCTTGTTGTTGGGGAGGTCGACCCCGCCGATCCTTGCCATAGCTCTCTCCTAACCCTGGCGCTGCTTGTGCTTGGGGTTTTCGCAGATCACCCGCACCACGCCCTCGCGGCGGATGACCTTGCACTTTTCACAGCGTGGCTTCACCGCCGCGCGCACCTTCATGCCAGGGACCTCTTTCAGCCGCCCGACTCGGGCCGGCGTTACTTGAACCGATAGGTGATACGCCCTCGGGCTAGGTCGTAGGGGGACAGCTCGACCAGGACCCGGTCGCCGAGCAATATCTTGATGAAATTCTGCCGCATCTTCCCGGAGACGTGGGCTAACACCCGATGCCCGTTGGCCAGCTCTATCCGGAACATGGCGTTGGGCAGGGGCTCCGTCACCTTCCCCTCCACCTCGATAGAGTCTTTTTTAGGCATATACCTCACCTCTGCGGGAGTCGGCACCAAAGCTACATGTTAACACGCCTTAGGCGCTACTGCCACGGGAGACCCCGCTGGACAGCCCCCACGCGTGCGCCCAGATGTCCTCGGTGCCGACCAGCTTGGTCAGCACCTCCGCGTGGTCTTGGTGGATGGCGATGGTGTGCTCGAAGTGGGCCGAGAGGCTGCCGTCAGCAGTGGAGACGGTCCACTGGTCGGCCCCCACCGTGGTGTGCCAGTCGCCCAGGTTCACCATGGGCTCGATCGCCAGGCACATGCCCGGCACCAGCCGCAGCCCGCGTCCGGGGACGCCGTAGTTGGGGACTTGGGGCTCCTCGTGCATCTGGCGGCCGATGCCGTGCCCCACGTACTCGCGCACCACGGAGTAGCCCCGGGACTCCACGTGCTCCTGGATGGCGGCGCCGATATCGCCCAGGCGGGCGCCGGCGCGGGCCCGCTGAATGCCCACCTCTAGGGAGCCCCGTGTCACTTCTATGAGCTGCCGCGCCTCCTGGCTAATCTTGCCCAGGCCCACGGTGACGGCCCCGTCGCCCTGCCAGCCCTGGTAGATGGCGCCCACGTCCAGAGAGACGACGTCTCCCTCCCTCAGCACCCGCTCGCCAGGGATACCGTGGACGATCTCCTCGTTGACGCTGACGCAGATGCTGGCGGGGTATCCCTTATAGCCCAGGAAAGACGGCGTAGCGCCGCGGCTGCGTATCTCCCGCTCGGCGATGTCGTCCAGCTCAGCGGTGCGCATCCCCGGCCGCAGGGAGCTGACGAGGGTGGCGATGGTGGCGGCCACGACCTGGCCCGCCTGACGCATTAGCGCCAGCTCCTCCGGCGACTTGATAGTGATAGCCATCGCCTAGCCCTTCCTCGCGGCGGGTCGCGCCGGGGAGCCATGGCCTAGGGCGTGGAGCAGTCGCTGCCTGACTTCCTGGACACTCCCCTCGCCCTCCACGGTAAAGAGCTTGTGAGCGCCCCGGTAATAGTCAACCAGCGGGACGGTCTGCTGGGAATAGACCTCCAGGCGCCGGCGGGCCGTATCCCGGGAGTCGTCGGACCGCTGGTAGAGCTCGCCCCCGTCCTGGTCGCAGCGGCCAGCCACCCGAGGCGACGCGGTGACCTCGTGGTAGAGGGTCTGGCAGAGACGGCAGACCCAGCGGCCGCCCAGGCGCCGCAGCAGCTCCTCCTCCGAGACCTGGATGTACAGCGCCTTGTCCACCCCCTCGCCGCGCGGGGCCAGGGCTGCGTCCAGGGCCTGGGCCTGGGCCAGGGTGCGAGGGAACCCGTCCAGGATATAGCCCTGGGAGCAATCGGCCTGGGCGATACGGTCCAGGAGCATCCTTATGGTTATCGCGTCTGGCACCAGCTCGCCCTTCTCCATGTACCCCCGGGCCAGCTTCCCCAGCTCGCTGCCCCTGGCTTGGTGCTCCCGGAACAGGTCGCCGGTGGCCACATGGGGCGCCTGGAGCTCGTCGGCCAGGGCCTTGGCCTGAGTGCCCTTCCCGGAGCCCGGGGCACCGAGGAGGATGATGCGCAGGGACGTCCCCGCCCCTATTTCAGGAATCCTTCGTAGTTGCGCATGAGCAGCTGGGCCTCCAGCTGGCGCATGCTGTCCAGCACCACGCCCACCACAATCAGGAGCGCGGTGCTGCTGATGGCCTGGGCCCCAGCGCTCAAGCCGGCGCCGGGCAATAACAGCCCTATCAGATAGGGGGCGACGGCCACCAAGCCCAGGAACACGGCGCCGGCCCAGGTGATGCGGGTGATGACGCGGAGCAGGTAGTCCTGGGTCGGTTTCCCTGGTCGGATGCCGGGTACAAACCCCCCCTGCTTTTGCAGAGTATCAGCCAGGTTCTGCTGTTGGAAGATTACCATGGTATAGAAGAAGGTAAACGCCACCACCATGAAGAAGTACAGCGCCCAGTAGAGCCAGTTGGTGACGCTGAACAGGTCCCTGATGGTGTTGGCCAAGGAGGAGCCGGGGAAGTAGCTGGCCACGGTGAAGGGCAGGATCAGGATGGAGATGGCGAAGATGAGGGGGATCATACCGGCGGAGTTGACCCGCAGGGGGATGAAGCTGGAGCCAGCCTGGCGGTACATGCGCCCCCCTCGAAAGAGGCTGCGGGAGTACTGGACCGGCACCCGCCGCACCGCCTCCTGGAAGAAGACGATGGCGAAGACCAGCAAGACAGCCACACCGCCCACGGTAAGGATCCTGAAGACTGGGTTTCCCGACAGGAAGGAGCCGCCCACCACCGTGGGTATGCTGGCTACAATGCCGCCGAAGATGATGATGGAGACGCCGTTGCCAATGCCGTTTTCGGTGATGAGCTCACCGAGCCATACCAGGAAGAGGGTGCCCGCCGTCATCGCCACCAGCATCGCCAGGGTGGGCAGCAGGTTGGGGCCGCTGAAGCCGAAGTTGCTGATGGCGCCCTGGTTCTGGAGCAGCACCAGCTGGCCGTAGCCCTGGCCGAAGGCCAGCGGCACCGTGAGCCAGTGGGTGTAGCGATTGAGCCGCAGGCGGCCCTGCTCTCCCTCTTTGGATATCTCCTGGAGCTTGGGTATCACGGGCACCAGCAGCTGGAGGACGATGGAGGCGGTGATGTAGGGATACACGCCCAATGAGGCTATGCTGAGGTTCTGCAGGGCGCCGCCGCTGAACAGGCTCAGGGTGCCCAGGAGGACATTGTTCTGAAAGATCCGGTCCAGCTGGTCGAAATCCACTCCCGGCACCGGCACGTGGGCCACGAAGCGGAACACCACCAGGAGCCCGAAGGTGAAGAGCAGCTTCCGGCGCAGGTCCGGCTGCCTGAATGAATCTATGACCGCCTGGAGCAGCTTAGGCCGGGTGGCTTCCGCTGCCGTTGCTTGACGCATCCTTCAACTCTTCTACTCTGCCTCCCGCCGCCTCGATCTTGGCCCTCGCGGACTGGGAGAAGCGATGGGCCTTCACCACCACGGGATGGGACAGGTCGCCCTGCCCCAACACCTTCACGGGCAGATTTCGTCGGATAAGGCGGGCGGCCCGCAGCACGGCCAGGGTCACATCGGTGCCCGCCGGGAAACGGTCTAGCTGCCCCACGTTGACCACCTCGTACTCCACCCGAAACGGGTTGCTGAAGCCCCGCCGGAAGGGTAGCCGGTGGACGATGGTCGTCTGGCCGCCCTCGAAGGTGCCGCCCTTGGCCCCGCCGCTGCGGGACTTTTGGCCTTTAAGGCCGCGGCCGCTATAGGTGCCGCGCCCGCTGCCGTCGCCGCGGCCGACGCGACGGCGCCGATGGTGGGAGCCGGGGGCAGGGCTTAGCTGGTCTTGTCTCATGCCAACTCCGTCGAACTGTCCGCTAGCTCTTCCACCCGCACCAGGTGGCGGACCTTCACCACCGTACCTCGTACCACGGGGTTATCGGGCAGCTGAACCGTTTGCTGGAGCCGGCGTAGCCCCAGGGAGCGTACCGCGGCCCGCTGGTCCCGGGGATACCCGATGCCGCTGCGGGTCCAGGTGATGCGCAGCTGGCCCATCTAGCGCGCCCCTGGATTCGTCGGCGCCTCGGCTGGGGGCTTGATCAGGGCCTCCGCGGGGGCAGAGGGCCTGGCCTTGCGCCGCGCCGCCAGTAACACCGGGTCTTGCAGCTGGCTCAGCGCCTTCATGGTGCAGTGGACCACATTGGCCGCGTTGGAGCTGCCCAAAGACTTACTGACGATGTCGCGAATGCCGACCAGCTCGACCACCGCGCGGACACCGCCGCCCGCTATGACGCCGGTACCGGGCTTGGCTGGCTTCAGCAGCACCCGGGCCGCGCCGAAGGTGGTCATCACCTGGTGATGGATGGTGTGGCCTTTCAGCGTTACCGGCATCATGTGTTTCTTGGCCTTGGCGGTGGCCTTGCGGATCGCCTCGGGCACCTCACGCGCCTTGCCCAGGGCCGCTCCCACGTGCCCTTGGCCATCGCCCACCACGACCATAGCGGTGAAGCTGAACCGGCGGCCGCCCTTCACTACCTTGGCGACCCGGTTTATGAATACTACCTTGTCTTGCAGGGTCAGGTCCTGGGGCTCCGCTCGCTGACGTGGCTGGCGGGATTGCATTAGAACTCTAGACCCCCTTCTCTCGCCGCTTCGGCCACCGCCTTGACGCGGCCATGGTATTTGTATCCGCCGCGGTCGAAGACCACGCGGCTGAGGCCTTGCTCCTTGGCGCGCTGGGCTATCAGGACGCCAACCTGGCGTGCGGCCTCCAGCTTGCTCTTTCCCGTCAGTTGCTGGCGCAGGGCTGGCTCCAGGGAGGAGGCGGCCGCCAGGGTATGGCCCCGGCTATCGTCGATGATCTGAGCGGCCACCTGGCGCAGGCTGCGGAAGACGCTCAGCCGGGGCCGGGCGCTGCTGCCCGTCACCCGCTTCCGCACCCGCAGGTGGCGCAGTTGACGCATTTCCCTGGCATCCTTGGCTCTGGCGACCACTAGCTGCTCCTTAGGCTTTCTTGACCACGGCCTTGCCGGCCTTACGCCGGACCCGTTCGCCGGCGTAGGTGATACCTTTGGCCTTGTAGGGGTCGGGCGGCCTTACCGCGCGGATGAGGGCGGCGGTCTGGCCCACGGCCTGCTTGTCCGCCCCGCTGACCACCAGATGGATGCCTGCCTCCACGTCCACCTGGATGCCGGGCGGAGGGGAGACCACTACGGGGTGGCTGAAACCCACCGCGATGCTCAGCTTATCGCCCACCTTCTGGGCCCGGTAGCCGACACCGCTGATCTCCAACTCCCGCCGGAATCCCTGGGTTACCCCCAGCACCATGTTGTTGAGGAGGCTCCGGCTGAGCCCGTGCAGGGCCCGGTACACCCGGCCCTCGCCCAGCCGTTCCACTCGCAGCACGCCATCGTCTTGGCGGATGCTGACCTCGGGACGGAAGGCGCGGCTCAGGGTGCCCCGGGGGCCCTTGACGGTTACCGTCTGGCCCTGGATCTGCACCTCTACGCCCTTGGGGACACTCACCGGTTGCTTGCCGATCCGCGACATAAAAAGCTACACCTCACCACACGTAGCAGAGCACCTCGCCGCCCAGGCCCTGCTTCCAGGCGTCCTGGCTGGTCATGATCCCCTTGGGGGTGGAGATGATGGCTAGGCCCAGGCCTCGGTAGGCCCGCCGCAGGTCATTGCGGCGGGCGTAGATGCGCAGCCCGGGCTTGCTCACTCGACGCAACCCCAGGATGGCGGGCTCGCGCTTGCCCAGGTAGCGCAACCGAATCCGCAGCACAGGCGGGGCGGCGCGGTCCCTCACCACCTCGAAGTCCTCGATGAACCCCTCGTTTTTGAGGACCTGCAGCAGCGGAATTTTAAGTTTGGAGGAGGGCACTCTGAGGTCCTCCTTCCGCATGGCCACGGCGTTGCGGAGGCGAGTCAACATATCAGAGATGGGGTCGGTCATCATACCTTGCAAACGCTCCTCTGCACCATCACCAACTCGCCTTGCGGACCCCTGGGAGTTCGCCCACTAGGGCCCGCTGCCGGAAACAGATGCGGCAGAGGCCGAACTTGCGCATGTAGCCCCGGGAACGGCCGCATAGCTGGCAGCGGTGGTGCATGCGTACCGCGAACCTGCGGGGCTTGTCCATGTTCACTATGTCTACGGTCTTGGCCATGGTCCCCTTCCTAAGCGCGGCTGAAGGGCAGGCCCAGCAGCTCCAGCAGCCGTTGGGCCTCGGGGTCGGTCCGGGCAGTGGTGACTATGGTCGCCTGAAAGCTCCGCACCTTATCGACCTTATCGTACTCGACCTCTGGGAACACAATCTGTTCCCGTATGCCCAGAGAGTAGTTGCCACGACCGTCGCAGGCCGACCGGGGCACCCCCCGGAAGTCCCGGATGCGGGCTAGGGCGACGTTGGTAAGCTTGTCGAAGAAGTCGTACATGCGGTTGCCCCGCAGGGTGACCATCGCCCCGATGGGCATGCCTGCCCGGAGGTGGAAGTTGGCGATGGACTTCTTGGCGCGGGTAACCACCGGCTTCTGGCCGCTGATCGCGGTCAGCTCCGCCGTCAGCGCTTCCAGCGCTTTGGGGTTCTGGATGGCCTCCCCCAGCCCCACGTTGAGCACCACCTTCTCCAGCTTGGGGACCTGGAAGAGGTTCCGGTAGCCGAACTCTTTCATGAGCGCGGGGGCCACCTCCTGGCGGTAGCGCTCCCGCAGCCGTGAAGGCGGCGCCTTCGCCGCCTCTGGGATCTCGGCCCGGGGCCGGCCCGGGGCTCGGGCCTCGGCAGCCGGCGCCGTCCCCGGAGCCCGCGCCTTCCCCGACGCCCCCGCCTTGGGTGTGCGGCCGCCAGGCGGGGCTTGGGCGCCCTTAGCGGACGCAGCGGCCTTGGTGGCCTTGATGGGTGGGTTTTCCTTCTTCGCCATCTTCACAAACCTGCCTAGCCTACCTGCTCACCGGTGCGCCGGGCGACCCGCGCCTTCGTCCCGTCCGACAGGGTCGTAAAACCAACCCTAGTGGGTTCGCCGTTTACGAGTAGCATCACTTTGGAGACGTAGAGCGGCGCCTCTTTTTCCACGATCCCGCTCTGCCGCACGCCGGGCCGTGCCCGCTGGTGCCGCTTGACCAGATTCACTCCCTGGACGAGGAGTTTGCCATCGCGCGGGAAGGTGCGCAGCACCTTCCCGCTGCGGCCCCGGTCCTTCCCGGTGATGACCAGCACCGTGTCGTCCTTGCGGATCTTCAAGGCCATCTTAGAGGACCTCCGGCGCCAGGGAGACGATCTTGGTGAAATTCTTGTCGCGCAACTCCCGGGCCACTGGTCCGAAGATACGCGTGCCCCTGGGATTGTTGCCCTCTAACAGCAGCGCGGCGGCGTTCTCGTCGAAGCGTATATAGGAGCCGTCGGGGCGCCGATAGGGCTGTTTGACCCTGACCACCACGGCCCGCACCACGTCGCCCTTCTTGACCGGCGCGTGGGGTGTTGCCTGCTTCACCGAGGCCATAATCACATCGCCCACGCTGGCGTAGCGACGCCTGGAGTAGCCGGGGATGCCGATGCACATTATCACCCGGGCGCCCGTGTTGTCAGCCACCTTCAGCCGCGTGTAAGTCTGGATCACGCCGGGACCTCCTGCTGGGCCGCGCCACCCGCCTTGGCCTCCGGCGGCACCGGCACCTCGGCGGGTTGGATCTCGGCCAGCTGAGCCTTGCGCAGGACCTCCAGCACCCGCCAGCGCTTGGTCTTGGAGAGGGGCCTGGTCTCAATGATTTGCACCACATCGCCCAGGGAGCAGATACGCTCCGGGTCGTGCACATGGAAGGTGCGCTGGCTCCTGACTACCCGTTGGTAGCGGTGGTGCCGACGCAACGACTCCACGGCTACGACCACCGTCTTCTCCATCTTGGCGCTGGTGACGGTGCCGGTCCGTTTCTTGCGGATGATAGCTTTTTCTTTGTCCATCGTATCCTGCCTCGAGGCCCTCTAGCCTCCGGTTGCCAGCTCTCGCTCTCTCATGACGGAGGCCAGTTGAGCGATATGCCGCCTGGTCGCCCGGAGGGCGCGGTGGTTTTCCAACTGCTTGGTGGCGAGGCGAAACCGCAGGTTGAACAGCTCCCGCCGCGTCTCCTCTAGCTGCTTGCCGAGCTCCTCTGAGGTGAGCCCGCGAATCTCTTTTGCCTTGGTTCTGGCCACGGCTCAAATCCTGGGGGGCGGCCTCAGCCGCCGATCCCCAGCTCCTCCTTGCTCACGATCTTGGTGCGCACGGCAAGCTTGAAGGCGGCGAGGCGGAGCGCCGCCCTGGCCGTCTGCTCCTGCACTCCCGCGATTTCGAACAGCATGCGCCCGGGCTTCACTACGGCTACCCAATGGTCCGGGGGGCCCTTGCCCTTGCCCATGCGCGTCTCCGCCGGCTTCTTGCTGACCGGTTTGTCGGGGAAGACCCTTATCCAGACCCGGCCTCCCCGCCTCAAGGTGTGGGTGATCGCGCGGCGCGCCGCTTCGATCTGGCGCGCGGTCATCCAGTCCGCTCCCTGGGCTTGCAGGCCGAACTCTCCGAAGGCCAAGGTGGCTCCGCTGGTGGCCACGCCGCGGCGGTGGCCCCGCTGCGATTTCCTGTACTTGACCCGTTTGGGCTGCAGCACTTGCCCTACTCCTGCGCCGGTGCTTCAGACGGGTCGGAGACGGTCTCGAGGCTGGTGGCGGCGCCGGCCGCCTCCGGGACCCCTGGTGCCTTAGCGCCGGCCCTGGGCTTGGGGGCTGCTCGGCTACGTGGCGCCCTCGGCTTCGCCTCGGCAGCGGCCGGGGCGCCCTGCTTGGTGGCTGCCGCCTCCCCGGTCCTGGCCGCCGGCGTCGCGGCCGTGGCGGTGGCCTTGGGGCTTGGAACGCGGGCGCGGGCTGCCCTCGGCTTGGCGGGCGCCGCCACCTTCGCCTCATGGGTGGGGACGGCTGGCGCTGATGAGGCTGGCGCCGATGCTGATGCCATCGCCTCCCCTAGGCGGGCCAGCACCGCTGCGCCCAGGGGCTCTGCGGCCGCTTCGGTGCTGGCGGGCAGCGCCGTGGCCGCGGGCGCCGCCGCCTTGGCCGCCTCGGCGGCGGGCCGCTCCACCCGCTCCGGGAGCACATCTCCGCGATAGATCCAGACCTTGACCCCAATGCGTCCGAGGGTGGTCTGAGCTTCGGCGATGCCGAAATCCACATCGGCCCGCAGGGTGTGCAGGGGCACCCGCCCCTGGCGTTCCGTCTCCACGCGCGCCATCTCGGAGCCCCCCAGCCGCCCGGCGCAGCGCATGCGGATGCCGCGGGCCCCGGCCTGCATCGTCCGCAGCACTGACTGCTTCATGGCCCGGCGGTAGGCGACCCGACGCTCGATCTGGTCGGC
>SHYM01000057.1 GCA_009692805.1 Dehalococcoidia bacterium
GCCGGCACTCCCCAGGAGAAACAGGCGGCGGACCTCATCGCTACCGATCTCCAGCGCTTCGGCTACCAGGTGCAGCAGCAACCCTTCGACGTGCTGCCCTCATTCGGTCCCGGCATCCTCAGCGTCCAGACGCCCTCGGAGCGCGCTGTGGACGCCGCGCCCCTGCGGCAGACGGGCCTGGCCACCTCAGCGGGGGACCTGGTGGATGGGGGCCTAGGCAGGCCGGAGGACTTCCCCAAGGAAGGCATCAAGGGGAAAATCGCGCTCATGGAGCGAGGCCAGATCTTCTTCGAGGTCAAGGTGCTCAATGCCGTCGCCGCGGGAGCGGCGGGGGCCATTATTTATAACAACGAGTCGGGGCCCTTCTCCGGCACCCTCGGGACCCAGGCCGCCATCCCGGTCGTAGGCATCGCCAGGGGCGAGCGCCTGGTGCTCAAGCGCCTCCTGGCGGACGGACGGGTGAGCGTCAAGCTCACCATCGCCGTCAGCCGCAGCCAGAACATGGTTGCCATCCTCAACCCGGGCCGACCCCAGGCGGTCATCATGGGCGGGCACTACGACACCGTGCCCCAGACTGGGGGCGCCAACGACAACTCCTCCGGCACCGCGGCCATCCTGGTCATCGCCCAGGAGGCAGCGCAGCGCGGCTATCCTTTCGAGCTGCGCGTCATCGCCTTCGGGGCCGAGGAGCTGGGGCTGCTGCGGCGCGCCCAGGAGGTGGCGCAGGCCAAGAATGTCGCTATCGGCCTGTCGCGGCTCCAGGGGGGCAGCAGCGACCACGCCTCCTTCCTGGCCGTTGAAATCCCCGCCGTCTTCTTCTCCGCCGGCGACCTCTCGCGCATCCATACCGCGGCTGACACCATCGCCAACCTGGACCCGCCGCGATTGGGGGAGGCGGTGACCATGGGGCTGGGGATGTTGGACAGCCTAGCCCGCTAGAAGAGCTGTCTCGCTAGGCCGTTCAAGAAGTCCAGCCGTTGCGCCCGAGCCTCATGACCTTGCTCTGACACATATACCTCACCCCAAAACCCCTCTCCTGCTGGAGAGGGGAGAAAAAGGAAATCTGGGGACACCCCAGACCCCGGCGGGGGGCTCCGCCCCCTGCACTCCCGCCGGAATTTATTCTGCGAGTTGCCAGGGCAGGACACTAGGTGCCTATTGCCGTAAAGCAGCATCACCATGTATGAAGCATCGGGGGGAGCCCAGAGAGGGCAAGACGCTTTTTTCAGAAGGTAGGTACCAGAAGAGCCACGCCCACCTCAAGCCCTGCCCTCCAGGGCAGCCAGGGCCCCCGCCAGGGGCCCGCTGCCCTGGGACAACGGGCCCGCGCCCCCAGGGGCGGCCCCCCGATACTCGGCCTCCAGTTGCAGGCAGGACTCCTCGGTGACGCTACCAGCGTGGCCCGTGGCGAGGGCGCGGGCCACGCCCATCAGCTCGGGGTTGAGAGGGTCCAGAATGGCGGCGTCGAGGCCGGCGCCGGCCAGCATCGCCAGGAGCGCCATTTGGAGGGGAGCCTTCAGGTCCAGCGGCGCCCGGTAGGCGATGTTCCCCAGGCCCGCCAGCGTCCTCAGGCCCAGCTCCTCCCTGATGAGCCGGGCGGTGCCCAGGGCTTGCAGCACCCTCGCCGGGCCCGTACCCACGGACGGCACCAGGACGTCAACCAGCAGAGCCTGGCGTGGAACGCCATGGTGAGCGGCAGCCGGCAGCACCCGCTCCCGCACCAGGTCGACTCGCTCCCGGACAGTGGCTGGCATCCCGCGGCTGTCCAGAGGCAGCACGATGACCTGGCAACGTCGCGCCGCCGCCAGAGGCAGCAGGGCCGCCAGCTTCTCAGGGTCGGCGGTGCAGGAGTTGATCAACGCCTCGCCTCGGCAGACGGAGAGTCCCGCGGCGATGGCCGCCGGGTGAACGCTGTCGAGGCTAAGGGGCAGGGCCACCGCTTCCTGCACCGTCCCAGCCAACCAGGCCAGTTGCTCGACGGCGGCCGCCTCGGGGAGGAATCCCACATTCAGGTCCAGGGCGTGGGCCCCCGCCAGGGCCTGGCGGCGCGCCAATCCCTGGATAGGGGCAGCGCGGCGGGCCTCCAGCGCCCGCCGCACGCTGGGCGTGGCAATGGTGATCCGCTGCCCGATGAAGAGCATACCCAGGTCGTCCACCTGTCCGCAGAGAGGGCCTCGACCAGTTATCCCAGGGCCGCCATCCCAGGGCTATGCTATCATGGGCCCAGCGCGGGGGGTGAGCGGCATCCGTGGCGATGGACTTCTGGCGCCAGCAGGACATAGTATCCAGCGATGAGTTGGACGCGCCCATCGTGGTCATCGGCGCCGGCGGCATCGGCTCGCCGACGGTGCTGGCCCTGGCCAAGATGGGATGCACGCAGCTCACCGTGTACGACGACGACCTGGTTGAGAGCCATAACATCCCCAACCAAATCTATCTCCTGGCCGACGTCGGGCGGCCCAAGGTGGAGGCGCTGGCACACCTGGTCCAGAGCTTCACCGGGACCGCCATCCGCGCCCGGCGGGAGCGGGTATCAGACCAGCGCTTGCAAGGCATCGTCATCTCGGGCGTTGACACCATGCAGTCGCGCCACGATATCTGGCGCCAGTGCATCAAGCACAAGCCCCAGGTACGGCTGTACATCGACGCCCGCATGGGCGCCGAGGTGTGCCGTATATACTCCATAAACCCCGTGGACCCTGACGATGTGCGCCTCTACGAGGAGACCCTGTATACTGACGAGGAGGCCTCGGAGGAGCCCTGCACCGCCCGCGCGATCATCTACAACGTGTTCTCCGTCGCCGCCCTCGTCGCCAA
Source organism: Dehalococcoidia bacterium (assembly GCA_009692805.1). Taxonomy (GTDB): domain Bacteria; phylum Chloroflexota; class Dehalococcoidia; order SHYM01; family SHYM01; genus SHYM01. Next base: position 2,818 of record SHYM01000057.1, read on the forward strand.
TCAGGTCAAGAAATGCGTCAAGGGAGAGGAGCTCCACGAGGAGATCATCTTCGACCTGAAAACGCTGACGCTGATGACGGGACCTTGAGCGGAGCGCTCACGCAAGGGAGGGAACGACGTGGTTGAGGATCAGAAGGTCCGGCCGGGGCCCCGGCGCCCCCGTGACATCAAGGGCGGGGAAGGCGCCGCGGTGCGCCTGGTGCAGCTAGGCAAGCAAATCCAGAGCTTCCGCGTGCCGGAGGGCGCGACCCTGGAGCAGGCCCTGTCCATGGGCGATATCCCCACCAAGGGAGGCATGGATATCAGGGTCAACGGCAAGAAGGTCGCCGCGAGCTATGCGCTGCAGGACGGAGACCTGATCACGGTGGTGCCGTTCATTAGAGGAGGTGCGCCCGTGGCCAGCGAGCCGATCCGAGTCAAGGTCTACATCGACTACCTTTGACCCTACGTCTACGCCGCAACAGGTTGGTTGCGGGACGCAAAGCAGCAGATGGGGGATAAGCTCCAGATCGACTGGCGCTATTTCTCCCTAGAGCAGGCAAACCAGAAGAACGGGCCGGAATGGAAGGTCTGGGACCAGCCCCCCACCTACGAGAGCCGCAGCAACCCCTCCTTCATGGCTGCCGAGGCCGCCCGACGCCAGGGGCAGGACGCCTTCCTCCGCATGCAAGAGCAACTGCTGCAGGCCCGTCACGAGGAGAAGCGCTTTTTCACCGATCGCGAGACCCTAGTCCTCGCGGCCCAGCGGGCCGGACTAGACGTGGAGCGGTTCCAGCGCGACCTGGACGACCGGAGCCTCCTCCAGAAGCTAATCCATGACCATACGGAGGCGGTGGAGAAGTACCACGCCTTCGGCGTGCCCACCTTCGTCTTCGAGAACGGCCAGGCTGCCTACCTCAAGATGTATCCCCCGCCGCCCAAGGAAGAAGCCGCGGCCGTCTTCGAGGACCTTTACCGCACCATGTGCCTGCGCCCTTACGTCTACGAGCTGAAGCGGCCCGGCGAGCACTGGCCCAAGAAGTAAAGGGGACCGCGTCCCCCCGCATGTTCGCATCACGGCGGGTCTATACAGGCCACCCAGCGGAGCCTGCTGGGTGGCCTAGTCTCATGGGACGTCCACGCTTGAGGAACTTATTAATATGCTGAGATCACGGGCAGGCGCCATAAGAGGCACCGGCGCCTTTGCAAAGGTTGTTATTCCTTCGATCCGTTCTGGCCCTCCCCATGAGGATTCCCCCGACTATCCCCCTTGCCCCCTTCCTAGCCTAGCCAGGAAGGGGGTAGTATGAAAAAGAGAGAAGGGGGACACCCCCTTCGGCCCCCGGCAGAGGGGCGGACCCCTCTGCACTCCCTCTCTTACCGGCAGGATGCCCCTTTTGTGGAAAGCCGGGGCGCTCCATGACGACGCTGAGGGTGGCGCTAGCCCAGATCAACACCACCGTGGGCGATCTGGCGGGCAACAGCGCCAAGATCGTGGACTACATCGGCCGGGCTCGGGCCCTGGGCGCCGACCTGGTAGCCCTGCCGGAGCTGGCCATCACGGGCTACCCGCCCGAGGACCTGCTGCTGAAGCCCAACTTCATCGCCGAGAACCTGCGCCGTCTGCAAGAGGTGGCGGCGGCGGCCAGGGATATCACCGCCGTGGTGGGCTTCGTGGACCGGGACGGCGATATCTACAACGCCGCGGCGGTCATCCACGACGGCAAGGTGGTGGGCATCCACCACAAGAACTATCTACCGAACTACGGCGTCTTCGACGAGGACCGCTACTTCCGGGCTGGCACCCTGTGCCCCGTCTTTCTCATCGCCGGGGTGCCCGTGGGTGTAAACGTTTGCGAGGATATCTGGTATCCCACGGGCCCCGTGGCCAAGCAGGTCGCCGCCGGGGCCGAACTCATCGTCACTATCAACGCCTCGCCCTACCACCACGGCCGCCAGGGTCCGCGGGAGCATATGGTGGGAACCCGCGCCCACGACAACGGCGCCTTCGTCTGCTACGTGAACCAGGTGGGGGGCCAGGACGAGCTGGTCTTCGACGGCGCCAGCGTGATCTTCAACCCCAAGGGGGAGCCCATCGCCCGGGCCCGCCAGTTCCAGGAGGAGCTGCTGGTGGCCGACCTGCCCGTGGACGACGTCTTCCGCCACCGCCTGCGCGACCCCCGCCGCCGCAAGGAGCAACTCGCCCTGCAGGCCGCGGGGGCGCCATCCATCGTCAGCGCCAGCCCACGCCCAACCCCGCGCCAGCGCCCTCCCCTGCCGGGCCAACTGGCGGCGCCCCTGGAGCCCCTGGCCGAGATCTACCAGGCGCTGGTCCTGGGCACCCGCGATTACGTGACCAAGAACAGCTTCAAAAAGGTCGTCATCGGGCTGTCCGGCGGCATCGATTCCAGCATGGTCACCACCATCGCCACCGACGCCCTGGGCGCGGAGAACGTCACCGCGGTCTCCATGCCCTCCATGTTCTCCTCCGAGTCCAGCATGAGCGACGCCGCCTTGCTAGCCCACAACCTGGGCATCCAGCTCCTGGCGGTGCCCATCAAGTCCGCCTACGACACCTACCTGGACATCCTGGCGCCCAGCTTCAAGGGGTTGCCCTTCGATGTGACCGAGGAGAACATCCAGGCCCGCATCCGAGGCAACATCCTCATGGCCCTCTCCAACAAGTTCGGTTGGCTGGTCCTCAGCACCGGCGACAAGAGCGAGATGGCGGTGGGCTTCGCCACCCTGTATGGCGATATGGCGGGCGGCTTCGCCGTGATCAAGGACGTGTTCAAGACCACCCTCTATAGGCTGGCCCGCCACCGCAACGCCGCCGCCGGCAGGCCCCTAATCCCGGAAGCCGTCCTGTCCAAGCCCCCCTCGCCCGAGCTGCGCCCCAACCAGCTCGCCACCGACACCCTGCCACCCTACGAGGTGCTGGACCCCATCCTCCAGGCCTACGTGGAGGAGGACAAGTCCCTGGACGACATCGTAGCCCTGGGCTTCGAGGAGGCCCTGGTGCGGCGGGTCATCGCCCTGGTGGACCGCGCGGAGTACAAGCGGCGTCAGGCGCCGCCCGGGGTCCGGATCACCCCCAAGGCATTCGGCCGGGACCGCCGCCTCCCTGTCACCAACCTATACCGGCCCTAAGCAGCCCGTCTCCTGAACGATCCTAGGCATTCTTCGCACCCCCATTGACACGGATGTTCCGCTCTGATACAGTGGCGACAGAACAGCCGTTCCGCACAAGCAATCAGCACAAGCAATCGGGAGGCGTCAGAAAGTGGCCAAGCCAGTGTCGCCACGGCAGCAGAAGATCCTCAACTTCATCCGCAACTTCGTCCGCAGGCGGGGGTATCCCCCCAGCATCCGGGACATCGTCCAGGGCTGCCAGGTGAGCTCCACCTCGGTGGTGGACTATAACCTGAACATCCTGGAGCGCCTGGGCCTCATCCGGCGCGACCGTGAGGTATCGCGGGGCATCGAGCTCCTGGGCGAGAACCCGCGAGCGGGCACCACTGCCGTCCCCATCATCGGCACCATCGCCGCCGGCCAGCCCATCCCCACCCCTGACGCCGACTCCTGGAACCCCGACGTCTACGAGACGATAGACGTGCCGGCGGCCCTCCTGGGGGACCGGGAGCAGGTCTACGCCCTGCGCGTCCAGGGGCAGTCCATGGTGGACGCCCTCATCGACGACGGGGACATCGTCATCATGGAGCCGGCGCAGACAGCGGACAACGGGGACCTGGTGGCCGCCTGGCTGGTGAACGAGCGGGAGGCGACGCTGAAGAAGTTCTATCGCGAGGGGCGGCGCGTCCGCCTGCAGCCGTGCAACGCCCAGATGCAGCCCATCTACGCCGACGCCCGCAACGTCCGGGTCCAGGGCAAGGTGCTCCGGGTGGTGCGCTAGGACCGAGGATGACCCAGAACGGGCTGACTAAGACGGACTGAGCAACGCGAAACCGCCCCGGTTTGGGGCGGTTTTCCCTATGCGCCGCGGGCTGTCAGTCGGACGAGGGCAGCGCCTTGGGCTGCATGATGGCCATGGGTTTGCCGTCGCAGCAGATCACCTGACCATCACCGGCCTTGGTGCACAGTACCTGGGTGCCGCACTTCTCACACGTGAGCCGCTTGCCGAGCTGGTTGGGCACGGGGGCTTACCTCCCTATTGTCCTACTTCTTTATCTGCATAGGCAGGCTGCAGCAGGTCATGCTGCCCGCGCCACCCTTGGTGACGATCAACTCTGAACCGCACTTGGTGCACTGGTAGCGCTTCCCGGTGTCGTTGGCCATGGGTCTCGGCACCTCCCACAAGTCTAGGAACGCCCTATTATAGTGAGCCCCCCTCACGCCCGTCAACCGCCCAACAGGGCTAGCCCTAAATCGAGCCCTGAGGTCGCCGCGGGGCATGTTTGCTTAGGGACCGTCCAGCGGAGGGCGACCTCGCAATACCCCTACCCTCTGCTGGCCGAAGTCGCAGCCCTGGCGCAGGGCGCAGCCTTCGCAGCGCGGCTCCCGGCTACAGGTGCGCTTGCCGTGCTCCACCAGCAGGGCGTGATACTCGTTGAAGAGGGTCGCATCGGGGGGTAGGTTGTCCGTGAAAAGGGATTGCCAGCCCCGGTAGCTGTCAACGGTGGGATGCAGGCCCAGGCGTCCCAGCATGCGCCGGGTATAGGCGTCGATCACGAAGACCGGCTTCCTCGCCCCGTAGAGGATGATGGAGTCGGCCGTCTCCTCGCCGACGCCGTGGATGCCCAGGAGCTCCCGCCGCAGGCTATCCACGTCCGGGAAGAAGAGGCGGCCTAGGTCGTCATCGTAGCAGGCCAGGTGCTCCGCCAGGGCCTTCAGCTTGCGGGCCTTGGCGTTGAAGTACCCCGAGGGGCGCACCAGGCGCGCTAGCTGGGCCTGGGAAAGGGCGCGCAGCGCCGCTGGAGAGAGGGCCCCGGCCGCCTTCAGGTTCGCTATCGCCCGCTCCACGTTGCCCCAGGCGGCGGATTGGGTGAGGATGGCGCCCACCATCATCTCGAAGGCGTCGCTGGCGGGCCACCAGTGCTGCGGGCCATAGGCGCGGTACAAGGTTTCAAAGATGGAGCGCAGCCGCGCCGCCGTCGAAGGTGACGGCGGAGCTTGAGCCCCCTTGGCCCCGACCGAGCGGGCCTTCATTCGACGAGGGCCACGATGGGCAAGGGCTGGGGCATCAAGATGACCTCCCGGACGGTCACCCGGCAGGAGTAGGCGTAGGCCTCTACCCCGGCGGCTAGGGCATCCCGGAACGCCTGCCCGAAATCCGGGTCGGTGGGGTCGGTGGCGAAGCTGGTCGCATCCTGGCGCTGGATGGTAAAGACCGCCGCCGCGCGGTGGCCGGCGCGCACCGCCGCCGCCAGGTCGCGCAAGTGGCGAGCGCCCCGCTGGGTGACAGCGTCGGGGAAGAGCGCCACCCCTCTCTCCACTCGGTTGCAGGACTTCGCCTCGATGTAACAGGTACCCCTGGGCCCGGAGAGGAGCAGGTCCAGCCGGCTATCGCCGAAGGGCCGCTCCCGCTCGACGCGGCGATAGCCCCGAAAGGACGCGAGGCGCCGGGCGGCCAGGGCCTCCTCGATCAGCCGTGGCGGCAGCCGCGAGTCCACCGAGACCAGTGTTCCGGCCCGTGGGGATAGCGCCACCAGGACCAGGTCGCAGGCGGTGGCCCGTCCCTTGACCTGGGGCCTGGGCGCGACCCAGACCAGCCGACCCTCCACCAGCAGCTCGCGCATGCGGCCGGTGTTGGGGACGTGGGCCAGGACGGTGCGACGCCGCATCCGCACCTCCGCGACGAAGCGGTTGGGACGGCGCAGGAAGAGGGCTGGTTCAAGGGTCGGCAGGAGCATCGCGTTGTGGCATCTACACAGGGGCCCCGGCAGGCCTTGTCGGCCCTTCGGCAACCCAGATTCCGCCTCTAGGTAATATAACCAGGAAGGCTGCCTCGCTAGCTCTTCGGCACGGCGGCGCGGGCGCTGGTCAGTAGCTCCTCGGCGCTGGCCTCCAGGTCCGCGGGCTTGCCATGCGGCTGGGGCACCAGCATGGCGCGCCAGCTAACGTTACTCCCATATGCCATCAGGGTCTCTTAGAAAGACGGACCCCGTAACTTCATCTACGAGCCACCGAAGCGTCACTAGTTGCGGCTGAGGGTTAAAGGCGAAGGCGAAGCGTGTGGGCGTCGGCCCCCACTCGAGCCTATAACTACCG
>SHYM01000058.1 GCA_009692805.1 Dehalococcoidia bacterium
ACCATGACAGGCCCCGGGCGGCCCATCTTCAGCCGGCTAAAGGCGCGGCGGAAGATCTCAGGCACCTGCCCGGGGCTGTTCACCTGCTCCACCCATTTGGTCACCGACTCGTAGCTGCGGACGGAGCTGAAGTGGGGCGAGACTCCGGCCTGGCTCCGGGCATACCCCAGGGGCAACAGTAGGATCGGCGAGGAATCGGCGTAGGCGGTGGATACTCCGGAAAAGGCGTTCTCCGCCCCCGGCCCGTACTGCATCGTGAAGACGCCGATGCGTTTGCCGTTGGAGACGCGGGTGAAGCCATCGGCGATCCCCACGCCGACCCGCTCCTGGCGACAAACCAGCGGCCGCAACCCCGCCGCCGCGGCCGCATCGATCAGGGGCGTGGTGGGGTAGCAACTGAGGAACTCCACCCCTTCCCGCTTTAGGATTTCGACGATGGCATCGAAGACCCTCATGGCGCTCCTCTTTCTAGCAAGCCCGCGGAAGGGCCAGCAAGCTGGCCCGCTTATGGCGACCCACTGTAGCACACCCCAGACCATTTGAGCTTTCCCACCGCAGTAGTTAGAGTAACGACCATGGCGAAGGCGCCCGCTGCGGCGACGGGAGTGACGGCTGAGGCCCTGGAGCCGAGGCGTCTGGCCGGCACGGTGGTCCGACTGGCGTGGCCCGTGGTGGTCCAGCAGCTGGGGATGACCCTGGTGCAGCTGGTGGACACCTTCCTGGTGGGACACCTGGGCGCTCCCTCTTTGGCCGGGGTAGGCCTCGCCTCCATGCTGTACTGGTTCCCCATGGCAGGAGCCTTCGCCGTCGGCATGGGCGCCACCGCCGTCGTCGCCCGCCAGGTTGGGGCCGGTCACCCGGAGCAGTCCTCGCGCAGCCTCCAGCAGGCCCTGCGATTGGCTTTTCTCTGGGGCGTTGCCCTCAGCGTCCTCTTTTGGGCCCTGGCATCGCTGCTCATGCAAGCCATGGGAGCAACCCCGGAAGTGGTGGAGCTAGGCGCCGCCTATATGCGCGCCAGCGTCATCGGCCTGACCTTCGCCTCCCTTTTGCAGGCGGGGAACGCCTGTCTGGTGGCGACGGGCGACACTCGCACCCCGATGGTGGTGATACTGCTGGTCAACGCGGTCAACGGAGTCATGGCCTATCTCCTGATCAATGGGGTGGGGCCCTTCCCTCAGCTCGGAGTCGTAGGCTCCGGCCTGGGCTACACTCTGGGCAACATCGTGGGGGTGCTGGTGATCCTGGGCTTGCTGGCCAGGGGGCACCGGGGCCTGCGCTTCCGGCCTCGGAGCATCCTGCGCTGGGACTCCCAGGAGTCGGGTCGAATACTGCAGGTGGGCTTGCCGGCGGGGATCGAGCAGCTCCAGTTCCAGCTCGCCTTCACCGTCTACACCCGCATCATCAGCGGCCTGGGGACCACGGCCATCGCCGCCCACCAGGTGGCGCTGCGGGTGGAGAACCTGGCTTTCATGCCCGGGATGGCCTTCAACGTGGCCACCATGGCGCTGGTGGGCCAGGCCCTGGGGATGGGGCGGCCCGACCTGGCCCAGCGGGTAACCGTGCTGGCCTCGCGCTACGCGGCCCTCAGCATGACGGCCATCGGCGTGGCCCTGATCTTTCTGGGGGCGCACATCACCCGCTTGTTCATCGACGACGCCGAAGTCATTGAGCTAGGGCGGCGGCTGATGTTCATCTTCGCCTTCGCCATGCCGGGCTTCGGCATCATGAACACCGTCTCGGGGGCGCTGCGCGGGGCCGGGGATACGCGCTCGGTGCTGGTCATCCAAGGGCTGGGAGTATGGGGGCTCAGGCTCTTCCCCGCCCACGTCCTCGCCAACCTGGTGGGTCTGGGGGCTCCGGGGGCCTGGATGGCGGCGGTGATGGACATCACCATCCGCTCCCTGCTCACCATCGCCCGCTTCCGCCAGGGCAAGTGGAAGACCATCAAGCCCTAGTGTCCTGAGATAGAGATTCGCTGAATAAGTGCAAGCGGAGTGCGGGGGCAGAGCCCCTGCCGGGGGTCAGGGGGTGAGGGCTCAGGTCTTACAAGGCAGGAACTGAAGGCCATGATCAGGTTTAGTCAGCGGATTAACAACTCAGGACACTAGCCCTGGCGCGGCGAAAACTTGCCTGGGTGCGGAAAAAGTGGCTGGCGTGCTTCGAGAGGCTCCACGAGCGGAGCAAGACCGTTCACCTCAAGCCTGTCAAAGGGCGTTTTTCCAGGGCCTGTTAGTATGTAGCGCGGCGGGCCGCTGTCCCGCTGGCTGGGTGCGGCCTTCGCCGCGAAGAGGATTGCTTGTCGGGTCAGATGATCACGGTCGAGAGTCTCGTAAAGGTCTATGCCAACGGTACCCGTGCGGTAGCCGGCATAGACTTCGCCGTCCCCGGGGGCGAATTCTTCGGCTTCCTGGGCCCCAACGGCGCCGGCAAGAGCACCACCCTCAAGATACTCTCCACCCTGCTCAGGAAGACCTCGGGGCACGTCGTGGTCGCCGGCCACGACGTGGACCGGGACCCCATGGCGGTGCGCCGGAGCATCGGCTTCGCCATGCAGGAGGTGGGGCTTGATGACCTGGCCACGGGGCGCGATTTCCTGGTGCTGCAAGGGCTCTTGTATAGGCAAACTCGCCAGGAGGCGCGCCGGCGCGCGGCGGAGCTGATGGAGCTGGTGGGCCTTACGCCCGTGGCCGGACGCAAGGTGGGCACCTATTCGGGCGGAATGCGGCGCCGCATCGACCTGGTCGCCGCCCTCATGCACCGCCCTCCCCTCCTGTTCTTGGACGAGCCCACCACCGGCCTGGACCCCCAGAGCCGCCTGGCCATCTGGGAACACCTCGAGCACCTCAACCGGCAAGGCACCACCATCGTCCTCACTACCCAGACCATGGAGGAGGCCGACCGCCTCTGCCAGCGTCTGGCCATCATCGACCGGGGCCAGATCGTGGCGCAGGGCTCCTCCCGGGCCCTCAAGGAGGAGCTCGGGGGCGACGTGATAACCGTGAGAATCGACGCCTCCAGCCCTGAAGAGCACCAGGCCCAGACCGCCAAAGCCGTGGCGCTGGCGCGGGAGCGCAGCTACGTGGCCGCGGTGAGCGCCAGCGACGGCGGGTTCAGCATCAGCGTGGCCGACAGCGGCGCCGCCGTGCCCGACCTGCTACGGCTGCTGCACGAGAACCGCATCCCCGTCAAGAGCCTGGCCATGGCCAGCCCCACCCTGGACGATGTCTTTCTCAAGCACACCGGCCACAAGATACGCACCGAAGACACGGGAGGCGATGAGATGGCACAGGCGATGCGCCCCTGGCTGGGGCTGGGAAAGAGGTAGCCCATGAGCATCCTGCGGGAGACCTACTACATCTACCTACGCAACCTCAAAATCTGGGTGACCCAGCCCGCCAACGTCATCCCCTCGCTGCTGATATCGGCGTTCCTGTTCCTGGCCTTTGGAGGCGCCTTCGCCAGCGTCACCAGGCTGCCGGGCTTCCCCGCGGGCGACTACAACTCCTTCCTAACCGCCATGATCATCGTGCAAGCGGTGGTATTCAGCGGGGCTGACGCGGGCATCGCTACCCTGACGGACATCATGTCGGGGTATTTCGACAAGCTCCTGCTGGCCCCCATCAACCGCTTCTCTATCCTGTTCAGCAGCCTGCTGATGGCGGGGACGCGAGCGTTGGTGCAGGCGGTGGTGGTCGTGGTCATCGCCCTAGCGCTGGGGGTCTCGTTCCAAAGCGGACCGCTGGGGATAGTAGTGTTGTTGCTGCTGGCGACGCTCTTCGGGATGGCCTGGTCCTGTCTGGGGCTGATAATCGCCTTCAAGACCAAGAGCGCCCAGGCTACCCAGTCGTCCTTTGTGATCTTCTTCCCCTTCATCTTCTTCACCAGCGCCTTCATGCCCAAGGAGTTCCTGGAGGGCTGGTTCAAGGTGGCCGTCACCCTCAACCCGGTGGACTACGTGCTCCAGAGCATGCGAGTGCTCGTCATCCAGGGCTGGGACTGGGGGGCCTTGCTGCCTGGCCTCTGGGTCCTGGCGGCGATGACGGTGGTGTTTACAGCCGCCGCCACCTGGCTCTACCGTCGCGCTACCGCTTAGAGGTCCGGAGGAAAGGAGCGATCCATGGCACAAACGGTGGGGGTCATCGGTCTGGGCATCATGGGGAGCCCGATGGCCAAGAACCTGCTCAAAGCGGGCTTCCAGGTGACGGTCTTCAACCGCTCCCGCCCCAAGATGGAGGCGCTGGTGAAGGAGGGGGCCAGGGCCGCCGGCTCACCCAAGGAGGTCGCCCAGGGCTCCGAGGTCATCATCACCATGGTCACCGACTCCCCCGACGTGGAGCAGGTGGTGCTGGGCCCTGGGGGCGCCATCGAGGGGGTGGCGAGAGACGGCGTGGTCATAGACATGAGCTCGATCTCGCCGCGGGTCACCCGGGAGATCGCCGCCCGGCTGGCGGAGCGGGGCGCCCACATGCTGGACGCTCCCGTCAGCGGCGGCCAAGGGGGCGCCATCAACGCCACCCTGTCCATCATGGTGGGCGGCGATAAGGCCATCTATGAGCGCTGCTTGCCCGTCTTCCAGGCCCTGGGCAAGACCGTCACCTATATGGGGGGCCAGGGCATGGGCCAGGTGACCAAGCTCATCAACCAGATCCTGGTGGCCAACACCCTCAATGGGGTCGCCGAGGCCCTGGTCTTCGCCGCCAAGGCCGGGGCCGACCTGGAGGCCACCCTCCAGGCCGTGGGCGGCGGCGCGGCCGGGTCCTGGCAGCTCGCCAACCTGGGGCCGCGCATCATCAAGGGCGACTTCGCCCCTGGCTTCATGGTCAGGCTCCAGCAAAAGGACCTGCGCCTTATACTAGAGGCCGCCAGGGAGATGGCCCTGCCCCTTCCCGCCACCGGGCTGGTCCACCAGCTATACGCGGCCCTGGAAGCCGAGGGCCGTGGGGGTGAGGGCACGCAAGCCCTGGTCCGGGTCCACGAGAAGCTGGCGGGCGTGGAGGCGCGGGTAAACAAGCGCTGAGGGGAGCGGGCGCTGCTGCCGCGACACAATTACGGCCGGTCTAGTCCATTTCAGCCACAGTCCGAGGACAACATTTGACATGATCGACCAACAAGACGATTCAAACTTTCCCGCCTATTTCGTTGCTGGACAGCTAAGAAATGCAGGATGGCCGAAAAAGAGATGAGGATAGCCCGCCCCTCCAGGTCCAGGGCGTGCAGGTCTGGGGCTTGCAGCGCCGTCTGGTGTTCGCCGGAACTCCTGGGGAGAGCTACCGCCTGTACTACAGCAGCGCCGAGGCCCGGCGTCCCAGCTACGATATCGAGCGGGTCTTCCCCTACCTGGCCACCGACGCCTTACCCCTCGCCGGCCTGGGCTCTGAGGCGCTGAACCCTAGCTTTGTCGAGAGGAAGCAACCGCTGAGCGAACGCCTCCCCTGGCTCCTGCCCACGGCGGTCGCGGTGGCCGCCATCTTCGTGGCCCTGCTGCTGTTGGCTGTGGTTCGCAACGCCAAGAAGCTGCTGCCCCCACCTCCACCCCAGCCATAACTGCGCTGGCGCAAGCCACCGCTGACGCCATCCCCTGGCGAAACGCCCCGGTCAGGGCCGCGGCAGCTTGGCCGACTTACCCACCGCCACCAGGAACATGACGCTCTTCCCCTCCGCATGGGGCGAGAAGAACGCGGTCACGTCGTCGTCGTAAAAGGTGAGGCCAGAGGCGCCGAGGCCCACGGCGTAGGCCCCCAGGTAGAGCCTGCCCCCGATAATCCCGGCCTCCAGCTCAGCCGCGCGATAGCCCCGATTGCCGAAGCGCCCCAGCGCCCGCTCCAGGTCGCACAGCATGTAGACGTTGAAGCTGGCGTCGCCCGGCAGCTCCTGCCCCAGGCCCAGGTGCGCCGCGTGCCCCCGAAAGGCGCCCTCCTTCAGCAGCTCCAGCGCTCGTCGGTCGCGGTGGAAGACGTAAGCCCCCGGGGGCAGGTCGTCCACGGCGTGGACGATGAGGTAGAGGTCGTTCAGATGGCCTCCTGGGCCCAGGAAGTCCGCGGGGATGCCGCGGGCGGCCCGGTCAAGGACGAGGGAGAGCTGCTGAAAGGTGACCGACCGCAGGGCGAACTGGCGGGTGGAGCCGCGCCGCAGGATCACCTGCTCCACAGGCTCGGTGGGTGTTTCGGGGCCCGCCAGCGCCAGCGGGTATAGCGCCCCCGTCGGGGCCTGGCATGGCGCTGGCAGTGCCGCGCCATGCCAGGCCGCCGCCTCCTCCGCGTTGGTAAGGCAGGAGGCGCCGTGCATCTCCCTGATAAGGGGATAGTCAACCTCTCGCTTCGAGAGCGGCTCCGTGGGCAGGTCGAGGGGCTCCAGCTGGGGCGATGGCCCAGCGGGGGAGGAGGGACTATAGCCCAGAGGCACCACCTCCAGGGCCACCTCCCGCTGCTCGTCCAGGCCCAGGAGCGCATTCACGGCGCTGTCGGCAAAGCCCGCCACCACCCGCGCCGGCAGCCGGTGGGCGGCGGCGACGGCCAGCAGGTTGGCCAGGATGGTGCCGCTGTCCCAGAACGAGTGCCGGTAGCTGCGGGCCTGGTACTTCCAGGCGTTCCGCCAGAAGGTGCCGGTGCTAACCACGATGGCCGGCGCCGCGGCCACGGAGTGGTCTCCCCCCGTGGCTTGGACCAGGACGCCGCGAAAGTCGCCGGCGCGCAGCCGCCGCAGCGCCAGGTCGTGGGCGCTGAAGTGATAGACGCCCGCCTCGAGCCCCGGCAGGGCGCCGCACACCAGGTAGAGCTCAATGTGATAGAGGGCGCCCGTGCACGCCGCCGCTCGGAACCAGTGCTCGCCGCCCTGGTTTTTCCTGTGCTTGGTGACGCCGTTGGAGAAGTACAAGAGGCGGCTCAGCATCATGAGATCGGGGACCGCCTCGCCCGAGGGCAGCAGCGGTGCCTCATCCGCGATGGCCGCCAGCGCCGGGACCTCGGAAATAGGGGGCTGCCGCGGGAGCGGGAGGGGCTCCAGCGTCTTGTAGATCTTGAAGGGCAGGGGCTGGATCTCCCAGTCCATGCGGTGAAGGCTGGTGCGGACGCTTTCATAGGAGTGCTTGGTGGCGCTGTGGTACTTCCGCGCCCCCTCGATGTCCGAGTTGAGCATCGCCACGTTCCTTTCGCCGGCCCCAGCCACGCCGCGTAGCACTCTCGCCGGCGCCGCTGAAACATAGGGTTCAAGGCACCGATGGGACAGGGATGATAGCTACACTACCGGCGTCTTAGAGCCCCGGGAAGGGGCGCAGCGCGGAGAACTCCAGGGTGCTGCTCATGGCGTAGTTCTCCACCTCCAGGCCTGCCTCCACGGCGGCGGCCGCGGGGTTGAGGCCGCCCCTGAGGACGACGCCCGCGCGGTTCCACCCCACGGGGACCTCGCACACTGGCTCCCCCTGATGTCCCACCACCAGGGGCTCGACGATCCCGACCTTGCGCAGCTTCTTTATCAGCTCCTGGGCCTCGGCGAAGCACGCCGCCGGTATCTCCCGGAAGTTGGCCAGGACCTTGCCGTCGCCAGCGCGGGCCGCCGCTCCCACCGAGGTCATCTTGCCCCTGATAAAGACCTCCGAGGGGTCCAGCGAGGAGCCGGAGTAGCTGATGAGCTCCGTGAAGCGCAGCGGCTTGGAGGCGCGCATCTCCAGGATGCCGCCGAAGAGGGAGTTCATGGGGATGCCGCCCTTGAGCAGCACTGCGTTCACGGTGACACTACAGACGGTGGCGAGGGCCATCTTGCCCTCCGGCACCAGCGTGTCACCCAGCCGCTCCCCCTCCTTGGCGACGGCCACCAAGGTGCTGGCGCACAATCCGGCCTGGAAGGCGTTGCGCATCGCCGCCAGCGCCGCCTCGAACTGTCCCTTGCAGAAGAGGGAGATGTTGATGGCCACGGTGCCGCGGCCACGGCTGGGGTCGAGGGTGGTGCGGAAGGCCAGGTCCTCGATGCGCGCCAGCACCACCCCCAGCTTGTCCGTGACCAGGGCGCTCTTGAGCTCCTCCAGGCCATGGGGGGTAATCCGGCGCCCGTCGCGTCCCACCGTTTTGGTGAAGCCCCGCTCGTCCAGGAGCTGGAGATGATAGCGCACCGCCCTCTCCGAGAGCTCTATCCCGTGGCCGGTCAGCTCCCGCGCCATCACCCGCGCCCCCACCGGCTCGGTGGCGTCGCGGAGTATGTTGAGGATGGTGATGCTCTTGCGTTCGACGTCGTGGTTGTGGCGCTCGTTCACCAGGCTCATATCTAGGTAAGCACCTTCGGCAGGCTTGTGGCGCCCATTAGGTGAAGGTCGAGCCCGCGCGCGGCCTCGCGGCCCTCAGCTAGGGCCCAGACCACCAGGGAGGCCCCACGGGTGCTATCGCCGGCGGCGAAGACCCCGGGGACGCTGGTCATGCGGTTGCGGTCCACCTGGATGCTACCCCGCCCGTCCAACTTGACGCCCAGGTCGGTAAGAAGTCCCGGCCGCTCCGGGCCCAAAAAGCCCAGCGCCAGGAGGACCAGCTCCGTCTGAAGCTCGAACTCGCTGCCGGGCAGCTCGCGCATGGTGGGGCGGCCAGTGCCATCAAGCGATACCCACTCCACCCTGACGGCGTGCAGCCGCTCCACCCTGCCGCCGCGCCCCGCGAAGCCCTTGGTGGAGATACTGTAGTCCCGAATGCCGCCCTCCTCATGAGCAGGGGAAGCGCGCATAACCAGGGGCCACTGGGGCCAGGGGTTGTCGGCCCGGCGGGCCTGGGGAGGCTGGGGCAGGATCTCGAACTGGTGCACGCTGAGCGCGCCCTGGCGGTGAGCGGTGCCCAGGCAGTCGGCGCCGGTGTCGCCGCCGCCTAGGATGATCACCCGCTTGCCCGCGGCGCTAATCCTCTCCTCGGGGGCTATCCGCTCCCCGGCCAGGAGACGGTTCTGCTGCGTCAGGTACTCCATGGCCAGGTGGAC